>NZ_JACOPC010000015.1:0-204071 GCF_014288035.1 Hungatella sp. L36
GTTTCCTTCGATTACTACATCCTCTGCAGGCATCGTAAAGTTATTTTCACGATTCCAGCCACTAAATGTGTAACCTTCCGTCTCAGGTTCAGCCCTCAGCGTTACTGCGCTTCCATACTCATGAGTCTCGGTATCTCCATACTGGACTCCATCTACCTTATATGTCACTTTGTAGCTGTTAATACTGAAATTTCCCTTAATTACAACATCATTTGCAGGCATCGTAAATGCTTCTTTTTGACTCCAATGGCTGAACGTATACCCGTCTTTTGTCGGTTCTTCTCTAATCTCAACCATTTCGCCAAAGTCATACGATTCTTCTTCCCCGTAGAGAGCTCCATCTACTTCATATCTTACCGTATATTTGTTGATCTCAAAGTGCCCTTCGATTACCACGTTCTCTGCAGGCATTGTAAATCCACTGTCACGACTCCAGCCTTTAAAAGAATATCCTTCCTTTACTGGTTTTTCTCTTAAAGAAACATTTTCGCCATATTGATACGTTTCTACTGCACCGTATGTGGAATTGTCTACTTTATAGGTTACTGTATAACTATTAACGCCAAAGCTTCCCGTTATCTTTATATCGTGAGCAGGCATCTTAAACATTTCAGCATCTTTACCATTAATTTTCCAACCGCTAAAGCTATATCCTTTGGCAGCTGCATCGGCGGCAATTGTTACATCTTCCCCGACTCTGTATGTTTTTGTCTGAGGTAAAGAGCTAACACCATCTGGTACGTTTCCTGTATATTCATACTTTACACTATAACTTTTCCTGTCATAATACAATTTAACAACCAGTTTTCCGTCACCTGTAATTGTTCTGTCTTCAGGCATTGTCAAAGCAGCATTATACTCAAATCCGTCGTTTGTGTAATCTTTCGGCGTAAATGCGGCCTTCTCTCCAGTTACTCCTGAACCAGTCTCTGTGTCAGTCTCTACTAATTTATATTCCTCAGGATTTTCAACGGACTGCTGATAGTGTTCTATTGTGTAAGGAGTATCTGTATTCCTGGTATAATATAGCTTCAATACAGTACTACCATCACCTTGCACTTCTGCCTCTGTAATATTATCCACAATTCCGGAAACATACGTAAATCCCGGCATTGTTTTCTTATAATCATCATCCTTTACAATAGTTCCTGTAGTAGAATATTTGGTTGCTACTACAGTCGCTTTTTGTGGATAACTTTTATCTAACTGCTGTGTATAATGTTCTACAGTGAATGGAATACCATCTTTTGGTTTCCAGATTGCATACAGGTCAACATTAGCATCTTTAATTACAAAAGAATTATTTGTGCCATTTGATACATATCGAGGTGATGTCGATGCTTTATCTGTATCCCAGCCTAAGAATTCATATCCTATGCGGGTAGGTATATTATTATAATTTACACGCACAGTGGTTCCCTCGCTATAATTCTGCGTAGGCGGAACATTTTCGTTACCACCATTTGGCCAATATCTTACAGAATAAGTATTTTTATCTACTACAATACCGTCGACATGCCAATCTCCCTGATCTTTAATTACGTACCATAGAACTTTCTGCGTATCTGGATTAAAACTTTTTCCTGCTTTTTTGGCCGCTGCCGCTATATCTGTACCAAAAGGTTCTATTAAAATATTAGCTGCAACCATTTCAGGGTTATTATTTATTTCTATTTTATTCCTTAAGGTACCAGTTAACTGTGTCTGTGTGGTTGACGGATAATAATCACTTGCTCCATATCCATTAGGTTCAAAAGGAGCTTTTCCATCTGTTCTAATAAAGAATTTAGCCTCCTGGCCATCTGTTCCTTTCTTATTAAGCCACGTAGCATATAGTGTTATATCACTGGTAATAGTATTCGTTTTATTATCAATATTCGGCGGATACTGTACGCCTTCAATAAATGTCTGTTGAAGCATTTCTGTACCACTATGATGGCCAGACTTTTCACCATGCCAACCAACAAACTCATATCCTTTTTTATTTGTAAAAGGATTATCAGGTGTTATAATTTTCCCCTCATCACCCACTATCACGGTAAATGGTTCACCAGTGCCTCCATAATCCTCATTAGGATCAAAGGTCACCGTTATTGTTATTGGCTCAAACCAAAAATATAAGTCTTCTGTTCCATTGTAGCGTTTCCAATTATTATTACCCGATTTTTCCAGAGAATATTCTAATTTATATTCCCAACTAGAATCCCGCTGTTGACGTACCCTAAGAACGGAATCACCATCTTCATAATGATTTCCAATAGTAGCTTTTACAAATCTGTAAGACTTAAATGCATCACTTTCATTATTCATTATATTTGCTGCTATATCTGAAGTCAAACGACTCGAGTTAGAAATTGTATACTTACTCCGCCAATCTTCATAATAATTCTTTGTGCCTATAGACTTACCATCTGTACTCATAGTTCGAATAATTGTAGCCACCAGTCCATTAGAAAAACATAATGCATAGATTGAGAAATGCTCTGCATCAAAAGAAATCGCATTAACCGAATCACCTCCAGTTACATTAACCGTTTCAGCTACAGATTCAATCTCCCGGACTTCTTCAACCCTAACTATTTCAACGTTTTCAGATGTCACATCAACATCACCGGTATCAATATGAGTAATCTCTACCTTTTCAGCTTCCGCACTCTTCTCTTCAATCGCCTTACCTGCAAATGTAACTTCTACATATCCATTTTCACTCCAGCTATTATCCAGAGCCTCCAGTTCGCCTGCTTCATTCTCCACAAACAGCTTAATATCATAAGCCAGAACCGTATTCGCAGAAGTATCTTCACCAGTCTCCTTTGCCGTCTTTTCCTTAACAGCCTCCTCAACCTTCTCCGTAACTTCCGTCACCTTCGCCACAGTTCCTGCCGGCAGAATTCCTTCTTCTGCATGAAGGCTCACGACTACATCGCCCAGAGTCTTGCTGAAATTAAATTCCGGATGCTCCCCAATCTCCGCCATCACCACAACGATTTCCTGTTCTTCCTCAATCTCCGGAACAACAAACCGTTTTACGCCTGTATCTGCATTAGAAGCAGTAGCTTCGTCATCTTCTACTGCTTCAAGGCTTTCCCCATTTGCAGTTACATGGTCAATGACATAGCCAACCTGTGGTTTTACGGTAAATGTTAAATCTTTTCCTTCTTCTACATTCTTAGCGCCCTTTACAGCAGCCGTACCAACTGGTGTAACCGTATAAGTAACGGCATAGCCTTCTTTAGACACGTCGATATGCAGCTTATTCAAAGTAGTAACATAGGCCTTTGCATAATAGGACTCATCCAATACTACCTGGCCATAGGTCTTGCCGCTGGTGGTTCCTGTTTTCGATACTTCTTCTTTTTCGTCAGCTTCAGGATCCACTACCAGAGAATCGTTCTTCTTTCCGTCTTCTCCGTTAGCAGCATGATCCTTTCCATCAACTGTTGTATCGTCTGCCTTATTATCTTCCGCAGCATTTTTGTCTGCATTATCTTTATCAGCATTATCCTTATCAGAATTATCATCAATTACAGCATCGCCCTGGCCGTCGTCCGGTTTGGATACTTCGCCCTGGTCATCTGCCTTATCATCAGAAGGATCCTGGTTTTCTCCGTTGTCAGGAGTCACAGCATCTGCCTTATTGTCCTCAACAGCGCTGTTTCCTTCTTCTCCATCAGGAGTCACCACAGCATCTTTATCAGCATTGCCGCCGTTGCTGCCGTTGCTGCCGTCTTCTGTATTTGTATCGCTATTAACATCTTCGCTATCATGCTTATCACTGGTATCTGTGTTATCAGCCTTATCGGTTT
The DNA here is from genome assembly GCF_014288035.1 of Hungatella sp. L36. Lineage (NCBI taxonomy): Bacteria > Bacillati > Bacillota > Clostridia > Lachnospirales > Lachnospiraceae > Hungatella > Hungatella sp. L36. The sequence goes on from NZ_JACOPC010000015.1 coordinate 3,807, forward strand.
TATCTGCGGCATCAACTTTATCTTCCTTACCTTCATCAGAAGATACCTTGTCGCTCTCCTTACTTCCTGCATCCCCATTGACTGCAGTTGTAAGAATATGAGTATAATGACGGTTCAAAGTCGCTGCCGATACCAGAGAGTCCCCCTGATCGGAACCGCTGTCAGAAGAGCCGCTGTCAGACGCCCCGCTGTTCGAAGATCCGCTATCAGATGCTCCATTATTCGAAGCCCCACTGTTCGAAGCCCCGCCATCAGACGCCCCACTATTGGAAGCTCCGCCATCAGATGCCGCCCCACTGTTCGAAGACCCACTCTCAGAATTCCCCGCTTCGGCCTTTCCGCCGTCTTCGGTCTTGTTCGTATCACTATTCTGTACGCCGCCGTTCGTTCCGGTATGGTCTTCCGGCTTCTGAACCTGCTCTTCTTTTCCTGTATTTGTATTGGAATGGTCGGTATTTTCCCCATCTGCGTTTGCATCCGGGTTCTGAACCGTTCCGTCATTTGTTCCGTTTCCATCACTTACATTAGCATCCGGATTCTGAACGTCATTTGCTGCATTTCCATTTTCTCCGTCTAAGCCTGCATCTGGATTCTGAACATCACCGTTTGCCGCGCCTTCTCCGTCAATCGCTCCGCCTGCATTTCCATCCGGGTTCTGTACATCGCCGTTTGTGGTACCATTGCCGTCAGCCGCTTCGCCCATATTTGCATCTCCGTCAGGGTTCTGAACGGTTCCGTCAACTGCTCCGTCTCCGCCGCCGGCATTGCCATCGGGATTCTGCACTTCGCTGCCAGCTCCGCCATTAACTCCAGCGCCTCCGGCTCCGTTTCCGGCTCCGTTTCCGTTACCTTCACCGCCAACCGGTGCTGTCGGTGCTTCCGCATCCAGTAAAGTGGAATTCCCCTTTACCGTTACCTTCTGAGTCGTATATCCGTCAATTCTGGAACGGAATGTCACTCTCGCATCAGAATCATTGATATACAGGAAAATGATATCCTCATCGCCTGTAATCTGATATCCTTCGGGATCGCCGTTAATACGAATAAACATACGAAGCTCTGCTCCGTCTGCATATTCCTCTTCGTCCATATCGTAAGCCGGTGCAAACTCAAATACAGAACCTGTTTCAAACAGCCTCTGATATTCCTTTGCAAGGCTTCGGTCGGATGTATCCACGCCGAGGTCCTCAAAATTAAATTCATCGCCATTATCAATGGCTGCCTGCGCAGAGTCTCTCAAATCCTCTCCGCTCATCACAAATGTAGCATTCTCTTTCTCAAAAGCAGCGGCCACATCCGCCCATGACACCATGTTAAATGAGGTCATTGTAAGAACAAATGACAGGAATCCCGCCAAACCTCTTCTTAACTTTTTCTTTAATCCCTTCATAGCTTCCCCTCTCTTACCCTTCCATCAGGGCACTCTCTCTATTTTTATGCAGATATCTGTCTTCATATAAAATCCGTCCGTCACTGCTCTCCAGTGCGGAGGTCATCAGGAGCACCAGCTCCATGAAACTTCGGAAGGCCTGTTTTTCACCGGTTTCCCTCCAGCGTATAACGCCCTGCCAGGTCGAATGTTCCCGGAACAGGATCTTTATCAGAAAGGTGGCTTCTTTCCCGCCTTCCCGGTAAACAGACCACATCTTATCCGGTATGATCCTGATGTCTTCGTTCTGTCCTCCGGAATCGTCTTCCCTCAGACTGCCAAGTCCGATAAAGTGCCCCATGGCATCAGCCAGGGCTATGGTCCCCGTAAAATCTTCCAGATAATTGAGGAAGGCGTTCTGAACGCTTCCAGCCAGCAGACCGCCCTCGAAGGAGTCTACGGCGATCTGACAGACATTTGAGGTCTTTTGTGACTGCCTCCGCTCGCCCGGTCCGTTCAGCACCCGTTCTATCCAGTAGGTCATCTGCAGAAAACTCTCAAATTCCTGTTTTTCCTGCCCTTCCAGCCAGGAGATCTCTCCCTGCCAGCTCGTGTTGTATCTGAACTTTACGTTGAGTTTAAATGTGGCCAGCGTTCCATCTTCCAGCTGATCATATTCCTGTACAGGAGGTTCAGGAAGCTTCGTTCCGCCAAATCTCCGGTAATCCATCGTTCTCTTCGGATTCGCCAACTCATCGAATATCCGGTTCATGTGAAGCATCATCTCCAGGTAATTCTCAAACCGGATCCCCGGCGCCGTGCCTGCGTGATATATAATGCCGCTCATACAGCCATTCTCAAAGCCATTTACCGATATTTTGAAGTAGCGGGAAGAGTTGCGGTTCATACTCATCTTTGCTATCGTCATAAATTTTTCCTTCTCCCTCTGTTCAGAGCTTTTGTTTCTCTATTTTTATTACATTTTCTTCAAATAAATATAGTTTTACCCAGTGTCTGTAACCAGTATATACCAGATCGGTTACAAATTGGTTACATTTTAAGTTTTTTTGAAAATAATTTAAAATTATTTGTAATGTGTAACCGTAACCTTAAAAACTGCATGAAACTGGTGTCTGAACACGCAAAAAGCGCCGGAAATACCGGGAGATTACATCTCCTCACGTATTTCCGGCGCTCATTTAAAAGCTTTTATTCAGTTTTGTTCTCATGGACGGTTACAAGTCTCGGCGCATCACTTCTATTTTAATTCCTGAAGTATCGATTTTCCAATCGTTCCTTCCGGCATTGTAACCCCGAAATTGTCTGTGATGGTAGCTCCGATTACGGCGAAGGTATCTTCTGACGGGATTCTTCCGCTTCCGCTCATGGAAGGAGAGTATGCCAGAAATGGTACTTTCTCTTTCGTATGATCCGTACCGGTATAAGTCGGGTCATTGCCGTGATCAGCCGTTAAGATCAGTAAATCATCTTCTTTTAACTTGCTCAGAACGATCTGCAGCTTCTCATCAAACCGCTCGATCTCTTTACCGTAACCGATCGGGTCGCGGCGGTGTCCCCACAGCGCGTCGAAATCCACCAGATTTACAAAGCACAGGCCGTGGAAATCCTTATCCATGACTTCGATGGTCTGCTCCATTCCATGTACGCTGCTCTGTGACTTATAAGCCTCCGTAATTCCTTCACCGTCAAAGATATCCTTAATCTTGCCGATACTTATCACATCGTATCCTGCTGCCTTTAAGGCATCCAGCGCGGTTGGTCCGTAGGGCTTTAACGCATAGTCATGGCGGTTAGGAGTCCGTTTGAACTCGCCCTTCTTCCTGCCCACATACGGTCTGGCAATCACGCGGCCCACCTTCCACTCGTCTCTCATCGTCAGCTCCCTGGCGATCTCGCAACAGCGGTACAGCTCGTCAAGTCCGAAGGTCTCCTCGTTTCCGCAGATCTGAAGCACAGAATCGGCAGAGGTGTAGACGATCATGTCTCCGGTCGCAATCTCATGCTCGCCATACTCATCTAAAATCTCTGTTCCGCTGGCCGATTTATTACCCACGATCTTATGTCCCGTGCGCTTTTCCAGCTCCTCAATCAGTTCCTTCGGAAATCCGTGCTCGGTAAATGTCTGAAACGGCTTCGTAATATGAAGTCCCATCATCTCCCAGTGTCCGGTCATCGTGTCCTTGCCGGTACTGGCTTCATTCAGTTCTGTGTAATAGGCCAGCGGCTTCTCTGCCGGCTCTGCATGAATTAAGGGATGCAGGTTTGCAATTCCCATTTTTGCAAGATTCGGTATGTGGAAGCTCTCCATCCGCTCATCGATATGTCCCAGCGTATCCGTCCCCACGTCGCCATACTCCGCCGCATTATCCATCGCTCCGATTCCCAGGGAATCCAGCACAATGGTAAAAATTCTGCGATATTTTTCCATATTGTATCATTCTCCTTCTGTCTGCAACACTATTTATATTGGTTCGATATTGGTATTATACTCCATAAAATTCATTTTATAAAAGGACAAATGTCTTAATGAATTATTTTTTCTAATATGATTGGGGAAAGATAAGCCGTGAGAGCTGCCGCTGAGCAGGCAGGCATCTTGTATACAGCGCGCTGCCTCTTGATTTCTCTGCTTTTTTGGTGACAATTCTGTTTACTTTTATCCAGAATATGGTATATTTGTAATTAGAAAGATTACATTTTAGACAGACACAAATTGTATAACAAAAAGGAGATGAGGCGCAGGCCTCCATACGTTATTTATGAAAGATATCATGGATTTACACACCCATACCACCGCAAGCGGCCATGCATACAACACACTTTATGAGATGGCACGCTCTGCCTCAGAGAAAGGTCTCACGCTTTTCGGTTCGACAGATCATGCACCGAAGATGCCGGGAACCTGTCATGAATTTTATTTTATTAATTTTAAAGTCATACCGCGCACCCTGTTCGGCGTAAAGATACTGATGGGGTCCGAACTCAACATTCTGGATTATACCGGCCGCATTGATTTAAGGGAAGGCATACTGGAACGTCTCGATTACACCATCGCTAGCATCCACGAGCCCTGCTACAAATGCGGTACCATTGCAGAAAATACAAATGCCTATTTAGGGGCCATCAAAAATCCTTATGTTAAAATCATCGGCCACCCGGATGACGGACGGTTTCCTATTGATTACGACACGGTCGTAGCCGCCGCCGCGGAACACCACACGCTGCTGGAGCTCAACAGCAGCTCGCTGCATTCGACAAGCATGCGGCTCCACGCAAAAGAAAACTACCGGATCATGCTGGATTTATGTAAACACTATAAAGCATCTGTCATCATTGACAGCGACGCCCACATCGAGGCTGATGTGGGAAATCATAAACTTGCCTGGGAGCTCATCTGCGAGACCGGCTTCCCGGAAGAGCTGATTGTAAACGGTTCTCTGGACCGTCTGCTTCCGTATATCCCCAGGCTGAAGGAGTGCTTATGATAAACTTTCTGAATCTGGAATATTTTCTGGCAGCGGCCGAGGAACTTAACATCACCCGGGCAGCCAAACGCCTCTATATATCCCAGCAGTCATTAAGCAATCATATTTCCAATCTGGAAAAGGAGTTTGACGTCCAGCTGTTCAACCGGACGACACCGCTGACACTCACCTATGCCGGAAGAGCGCTGAAGCTGCGCGCCAAACAGCTGCTGGAACTAAAGGATGAGACGTACCGACAGCTGGCCGATATTAAGGATTTTACCACTGGTCAGATATCCATCGGGGTTTCTCACACGCGGGGACGTTTTCTCCTTCCCGCCATCCTGCCGGTCTACCGTGAAAAGTTTCCGAACATCGAGCTTCACCTGGTAGAAGGCAATTCGTCGGAGTTAAGTACTTCCCTGATCCGGGGAGACATCGACTTAATTATTGACCTGCTTCCATTTAAAGCAGAAAACGTGGAGACCGTCACGATCTGTGAAGAAGAGATTCTTCTCATCGTTCCCGATCAGATCCTGGACAGCTTTTTCCCCGGCCACCAGGAGGAAATTAAGAGTCAGCTGGAAGAAAATGCGGACGTGCGTTTGTTAAAAGATTGTCCATATCTTCTTATTAACAAAGGAAACCGCGTCCGGACCATTGCCGACGAAATTTTTGAGGATGCACAGATCACGCCCTCCATTGTTCTTGAAACGGAAAATATCGAAACCGTACTGGCTCTGGCGGGCAAAGGGATGGGAATCACATTTTATCCCAAGATGTTTATGTCAGGAACCGGGCTCATGACCGATCTGCCAAAGAATAAAAAGGGACTCAATTTCTATTCCCTTCCAAAAGGGCGCACCCACGGGATTCTGGCCTTCGGCTACCATAAAGGCCGCTATCTGTCCCAGGCTACGGAAGAATTTATCCGGATCGCCAGGGAAAACATATAAAAACTGATTTAATATAGAAAAAACTACGTTTTTACCTGTATTTTCGACCTTCACAGCATTGACAATCACCATTTGGTGGTGTATTATTAAATAGTAACCATTATCAGTATTATTACTATTTTAATGCAAAGGAGCTGCTATGAAGACATTGAAGTATAGCCGTCAGCGGGAATCCATCAAATCTTGTTTGATGGCCAGGCATGACCATCCGACTGCCGACGCCCTATACACATCAATCCGCGAAGAATATCCAAACATCAGCCTTGGGACTGTCTACCGCAATTTAAACCTGCTGGTGGAGTTGGGGGAAATTCAGAAGCTGACATGTGGAGATGGGGCAGATCATTTTGATGCAGACACTTCACCGCACTATCATTTCGTATGCAGGGACTGCGGCCAGGTCTACGACCTGCCTTTAAAAACCCTGGATAACATCAATCAACTGGCTCAGGAATATGCGGACGGCCATGTTGACAGCCATACAATCTTTTTCTACGGTACCTGCAAAAATTGTTTAGAAAAAAATTTGCAATAAGTATTGACAGAAGCAGAAAGATGTGCTAAATTAATATCAGTAATCATTACTGTTATTGATTACAACAAAACAAGTTCAATAAAAACAAATATATAAAAATGAAAAGGAGACATGAATTATGAAGAAATGGGTTTGTACAGTATGCGGTTATGTTCACGAAGGAGAGACTGCTCCGGAATTTTGTCCAGTATGTAAGGTACCAGCTGAGAAGTTCAAATTACAGGAAGAGGATATGTCATGGGCAGCTGAGCATGAATTAGGAGTAGCTCAGGGCGTTCGTGAAGATATCATCAAAGATTTAAGAGCAAACTTCGAGGGTGAATGTTCTGAGGTTGGTATGTACTTAGCTATGTCCAGAGTCGCTTTCAGAGAAGGCTATCCGGAAGTTGGCATGTACTACAAGCAGGCAGCTTACGAAGAGGCTGATCACGCTTCCAGATTCGCTGAATTACTTGGCGAGTGTGTAACTGCAAGCACAAAGAAGAACCTTGAATTAAGAGTTGCTGCTGAGAACGGCGCTACTGCAGGTAAAGTTGACTTAGCAAAACGTGCTAAAGAGTTAAACCTTGATGCAATTCATGATACCGTACATGAGATGGCAAGAGACGAAGCTCGCCATGGCAAAGCATTCAAGGGTCTGCTTGACAGATACTTTGGCTAATTCATAAATATTCACTTCACCATCTTCAGGGAACGGCATAGCTTGATTATACCGTTCCCTGGTTTTCCACCGGGAGATCCGGATCGGGAACGAATTCACTCATTGAACAGTCGGGTTCATTGATACCAAAGAAAAAAAATAATCAGGAGGGTTATCACATGTCTAAATATGCAGGAACAAAAACAGAAAAGAACTTAATGGACGCTTTCGCAGGCGAGTCTCAGGCAAGAAATAAATATACATATTATGCTTCTGTAGCGAAAAAAGCTGGCTACGAGCAGATGGCTGCTTTATACTTAGAGACAGCAGATCAGGAAAAAGAGCACGCTAAAATGTGGTTCAAAGAATTCCATGGCATCGGCAGCGTTGAAGAAAACCTTGCAGACGCAGCGGAAGGTGAAAACTACGAGTGGACCGATATGTACAAGAGAATGGCTGAGGAAGCCAGAGAAGAAGGCTTCGAAGAGTTAGCCATCAAATTTGAGTTTGTTGGAAAAGTGGAAGCTGCTCATGAGAAACGTTACTTAAAGCTTCTTGACAGCTTAAAGAACGATAAGACCTTCAAGGGCGACGCTCCTCTTGGCTGGAAATGCCGTAACTGCGGATACGTACACGAAGGACCGGAAGCTCCTGAAGTATGCCCGACATGTGCACATCCGAAGGCTTATTTTGAAAGAAAAGTTGAGAATTATTAATTCTTAATCCATAAAAGCGACTGAGGAATCCGCTGTGCAGGCGGCGGAATAACCAGTATCTTTGAAAAATAACTCCCTACGGGAAAGGATCGTAATAGACGGATCCGTTTCCACAGGGAGTTATTTTTTTTCTGCGGTAAGGCCCGTCCCGTCTGATTCTGCATTCTATTTCTGATCTGAACTGCATAATCTGTCAGGAGGTGATCCATATGCAATCCTGTGAATTAGTAATCTCCATATCGAGTCTGGCCTGCTGCATTGCCGAAGGAAAAAGTGCCGATGAAATTGCACTTCTCGCGTCTATCCTCTCACAGCTGGGCGATACGCTTGCCACGATTTCCGCACATCAGGCTTTATGCTGTCCGCCGGAGGATACAAAAAAGTAAAAGTATGCTACAATAGAAGTATACAAAGCAGTATATCAAATAAATTCTAACTTCACCATTTAACGTATATTCTAAAGAGAAAGACTGAGGAACTGCCACATGCAAGAGCAGGATAACAAAAGACAGGATCGCACGCGAAAACCCAGGTTCCCCGATAGATGCCCGCCTGTCCGTAAAAAACGCTTAATCCTGATTTTACTCCCGCTGTTTCTGCTCATTCTACTGCTGCTTTATTACAAAGCAGGTAATCATAAAGAACCCATCCGTCCGGTTGTCCTCGACAGCAAACCGGTCGGAATGATCTGGCCGGACAGCGACAATGGGAATCGAAATACTGCCCAGGCATCCTTTTCCATTAAAAACCCTTCTTCTAAGACCCAAAGCGTCACGTTTCAGATTACTTATGACCTTCTCCTGTCAGAAAAACATTTCACATTTGATATAGAGCACCTGTATGTGAAAGATGAGGAGGGAACATTTCGCGAACTTCCGGATACCGTAATGGAGATACCGGGCAATACCACCCTGTCTGTAAGAGTCACAGCGGTGGACCACGAAAGCGCGATGGAGCTGACTACGAGAGGCGCTCCTGAGGTCAGGATCATTTTCCCGAATACAGATAGTTCCGGGGAATTACCAGAGGATTATACCACCGATACGAGAAGCACTGTTTTTCAAGACAGAGATGAGAAGCTGGCCTTCCTCTCCAGATATCTTGAAATGCCCTCTGAGATGATCGATGCAGCCTATCACATTGTTTATCAGGATAATTCCAAAGGAAGAGTCCCGGGTCCTTCTGATTACGATATCAGGGCGGCCTTCACAGTGGAGGCGGACGATCTCTCCCTCTGGACAAAGGACATGAAGAAAATTCTGCCGGAGCAGGTCGATCCGGGCTGGTGGGAGGACTTAAAGACCTCCGGTTTTACATGGGACATCCCGTCAGATGCCGAGTATTACAAACGGCCTGGCTCTGAAAGCTATATCGTCATCTGCCCTGACCTTCATCTGATCCTGAAAATGGTTTCGTCGCTGTCTCTTCCCCTTTCGCTTGAAGATTCTGCATCCCGGGAGGAATTCCCCGAAGAGCTCCCCGGTTACGATCAGTTCAAGACGCTGGCTGCGGATACTCTGGGATACGATCATTCTGCCGTGCCTTACATAAGAACTGCGATGACCGAAAAGGTGCACGCAGCAGACGGAACGGAGCTTACACTTATATGTTACCGGGCCATGTTTTGCAATAGCCCATTATATGGGATTCCTGTCCTTGTCATCAGTGGAGATGGCGGCACCTCCTGTACGGTTCTCTGTGACGGCTCCTATGGAGATGAATGGTATCTGGCGGATATTGACGGAGACGGTCAGGACGAGCTTCTGATGCATCATTTAATCAGTATCACCGGAGGGGCTGGCGCCTATGAGAGTGACATCTATCGGATATCCGACGGCAGTCCGGCCAAAATATTCGGCAGCCCGGAGTGGGATGGCGATAATTATTTCGATACGTATTTTACCCTTCATCTGTCGGAAGGATATACCCATACGGTGCAAAACGGTTCTACAGGGTTTTACACCACTTTCACACGCAAAGGCCCGGAAGGAAATCCCTACTTTGACGCGGAAGGAAATCTCACCGACGAAGGCAGGGAGAACAATGAAACGGACTGGCTGAGTGCGGATCCTTATTTCTATCTCTTCACACCTGTGGACGCAGACGGCGACGGCGTCTTTGAAATTATGACTGCCCAGTATACGTATCTCTATGGGCGCTCCGATGGGCTGGGAGCCGCGTATACCCTTCTCAAATGGGACAGCGGCATGGAACGAATGTATATCATGAAAGCCGGCTTCTGGCCCTATGAGGATCACGAGGAGGACGATCAGGAATATACCGGGCAATGGGAAGAATATGAAAACACCTGGTATAAGAAGGACCAGCCGGATCTGGGCGATTTACTCGATTCCAGGGCGCTTATCAAAGCAGCCAGCGACCAGATCCGGGCGATAGATTTTCACGTCAGGCAGTTCCCGATCAACGATTCTCTGTACGACGCGGCGGCAGATAAAATCTACAGGGAGGCCTTTTACAAGGCTGTAACCAACCAGAAACCGGTGCTTTGCAGGGCGTACCGGTCTCTGGATTACGAAGAAGATACGTATCAGAATATCCTTCGAAGCGAATATCTAAGTGATCAGGAGTTTCTGAGACAGGAACTGAAACAGGACTCCAGCTACTATTATACGGACTATGACGGCGATGGTCTGCCGGAACTGATCGTTCGGAATATGGGACTCTACGGATTAAAATACGATCCGGAACAGGACCAGGTCTATCTGTTTCTGTCGGTCTACAGCAGTTACGGCTACTTCATGGGGGCCGGACAAATATTCTGGCACAATCCCTGCCTCGCCAGCAAGGATATGTATAGCTACGAGTCAGAGGACAGGAACGGCAACCGGGTTTTTGCGGGATTTAAGACAGTCTTTCATTGGGATGATGATGTTGGGAGCAGTGAGTCCTACTATATATCAACAACGGACTATTCCGACGTGGAGGTGAGTCAAAAACTGTGGGAGGAACTATTCGGCCTGCTGCAGGAAGCCCGCAGCGAAACGCCCGAGCCTGAGACTTATGAGGAATTTTTCAAAGATTTCTATAAGGAATAGCAGAGGGAAACGATAACTGGAAGGAAAAGCTTCTAAAGGCTGGTTTGGGCATGGTAGACACAAAAATACACAACTCACAGAAATACTTAAACTGCCGGACTTACGGCGGCTGAATAAGTTTAGTAGAGGTACAAAATGCAGAGTATATTGGAACGATTATTCAATGGAGATATTTACCCCAGTGAGCAGACCAGGGTAAAGCTCATTGGGTATCAGGAAGCTCGCAAGGCGGCATAATCACCAATCAAAATAATTTACAATAAAAAGTGTTTTTGTTGTTGCCAGGTTTTTGAAAAATCATGGCTGCTCCAATAATAATTTTTGTAATCCCATCCAAAATTGCAATATACAGAAAGGGGATATTAGCAAACAGCAACCCAATTACACCGTACGCCAAACACAATATTCCCAACATTACTACGCTTTTACCATGCACAAAATAGAAAACAAAAAAATGCAATGCCGCGGCGATAAATAGAAAAAGCCATATAGTTCGCATACTTTGGTGAGTGAGCCAGCAAAAGCTTCCGAACAAGGCGCAAAACAATCCAAGTGACCCCAACGCAACGTTTGACATTTTTTTCTGAAAGCAAGATGGCTGGCTGCTTGCTAATCTATTAAAAATTATTTTTTTATTTCCATAACACAAATAAAATCCTATACCATAGCCAACAACAAATATGATTGGATTGACACACAGGTCATACCCCAACAGAGAAGATACGATTATGACTAACCCAATTATGGCAAACCATATGCCGCAAGTCTTCTTCGTTGCATAATCATAAACTTCCCCATTGTATCCTAGTTTTATCAATATTGATTTCATTACTGTATACATCTCCTATGTAGTAACCGTATGGTACGCCTTATCCGTCAAAGGCGTATTGCGTCAAATATAATTAATTCCCATCTCACACCCTAAAGAATAGTGACAGAGATTATTTTTTATATTCAGTATAACAAAATGCACTCAGATAGTAAATCAGAACTTTGTAAAGTTTCTGCAGACACCCTATTGTCGTTTTACCACCTTTAATTTCAAAAAAGCGGAGGAAACTACATCTATGACTTTTCAGGTCACAGCATCCGCCACGGTCTTGATAACGGCAGCGTAGACTTTTGCTCCAGCGGACGATCTCTTGTCCGTTTGGGCTTTAACCTCTACAACAACTATTGCTGCCTAAAAAACAAAGGACAAAACCAGGCTTATTGTAGACACCGAAACCGCCGATACGATCGGGGATATTTTCAGATGGTACAAAGAGGGGCTTGGCAAGACGCCTATCGCCAAAAGCTGAATGGTCCGGGTGTTCCAGCCCCCGCAACACAGCGGTTTATGCAGGATGCAAGAGAACGCCCCCGCGAGTATACAAAGCGAATGGTTTGGCTTTGGAGCGCACAAAGCATCACCACAATACTGGAAAATGGCATTGAACAAATCAAGCTGGGTCTGTACACGGATTTGAAAAAGGGCTTGCTGTCCGAGGCTGATTATGTTTCACTGAAATCCGGCTATGCCAAGCAAGCGAACACACTGGCGGAGCAAATTTCATCACATCGGGAAGAACGCCAAACTCTTGACAGCCAAGAAATGCTGCAAAATGAATGGATAGAGCGATTTCGGAAGTACAGGGAAATTGAAACGCTTGATAGACGGCTTGTTACCGATTTGATTGAGCAAATTGACGTGCATGAAGGCAAACGTATCACGATTCACTTCAAGTTTCAGGACGAATTTGAAAAGGGACAGGCGCTTGTCGAACAAGAAATCTGTGAACTCAAAAGTACCGGATAACGCGCCTTAAAATGTGGGGTGACTATCAGTTGTGTATTCTGATAGTCCCCCAATAAAGACATTGTTAAAATACCCAATTTTTTCTGCGAACTCCTTATGGTATATGAAAGCGGCCATCTGCCCTGCGGTTTTAGAGGGACGAAAGATGAGGGTAAAAAACTGGTTTATTAGGGCGCTGACTGAGGCTCAATTGGCAGCGAAAAGGGAACCGCAGACATGTGTCTTGCCTGCGGTTCCCTCCTGCAATTTCTTTATACGATTCTTACCACTCTCTTCTATTCTTATTTCTTTTTCTTTCTCGCCTTCCCCTTCCTCGCGGCTTTCTCTTTTTCCGGCTCGATTTCGCGTTCGATATCGTAGTCTTCTTCCTGATCTTCGACGCCCGCCTCCAGTTCCTTAATCTGCTCTAAAAGCTCATGCTGCAGGAGTTCCTCGTCTGACATTTCTTTTTTTTTGCGAGTATCCGTATTTTTCCGGCCTTTTCCATTTCCCGTCTTTTTTCCGTTGCTGTCACCATTCGGCTGGTCAGTCATTTTATGTAGGTCTGCTTTGGAATTATCCTCTTCCCCATACTCCTTTTTTCTTTTTGACGATTTCTTTGAGCTGCATTCTATGCCGTCTTTACTGGATCTGCCCTCCCCATTACAGTTCCCGTCTTCCTCCTCCATTTCGCCGCTTTCATTTACGTCAGATTCGAGTTTTCCATCCGTATCACGTTCTCCGTCACTCTCATCTTCACTCTCATTTTCACTCTCATCTTCCCCCTCATCTTCACTCTCATTTTCCCCCCCATCATCACTCCCATCTTCACTCTCATTTTCACTTCCATCTTCCCAACTCCCATCGTCTTCCTCATGTTCCTCATTCTCCGATGCGATCAGGTTCTCCTCGTGAATCTCATCCTCCCTCTCCTTTGCCACTTCCTTCATTTTATCCGTAGTAATGCTGCCGGAGAGGAACAGGGACATCTTGGCGCAGACCGGCCCTACCATCTCGTAGAGGACGGAAGAAGAGAGAATAATGGTCAGAAGCAGTTTCCCCATCTCCTCGGGGAGCAGCCTCTGTCCCAGAAACGCCAGACCGATGGCGACACCGGCCTGAGGGATCAGAGCCAGGCCCATATAATTTCGAATTTCCCTGCTGGTTCCCGTAATCAGGCAGCTGATATACGTTCCCAGATACTTTCCGATAATTCTCACGATAAAGTATGCCAGACCCACCGTGCCCACGGTCGTCAGCGCAGACAGATCCAGATTCATGCCCGACATGATAAAGAATATGGACATGACCGGAGGCGTAAAGTTATTAATCTGCCGGTACAGCTTCTTATCGCTGGTAAGATTGATATACGACGCGCCGAAGATCATGCAGGACAGCAGCGGCGAAATATCGAGAGACGCGCAGATACCAGAGATCCCCAGAAGCATGGCAATAGCCAGAATCAGCCTGTTGTCCTTGCTTCTGGCCGGTATCAGAAGCCGGCTCAAGAAGTAACCGCAGAAAAATCCCAGTCCCAGAGCCAGGATATTATAGACCACCGGCATCAGGACCGTGGACATGGTCAGCTCTTCATTTCCCGTTCGTCCGGCAATGCCTGCCACAATACTGAACGCCAGAAGGCAGACCACATCATCCAGCGCCACGATCTGCAGCAGCGTATTGACAAATTCTCCCTTTGCCTTATACTGGTTGATCGTCATCATCGTGCTGGCTGGTGCCGTCGCCGTCGCGATTGCGCCCAGAATCAACGCAAAATTCCACTCCATCTTGAAGACGCCCACACAGAACAGCGTTACCAGCACGCCGGCCAGCAGAGCCTCGAAGAGCGTGATGATGATAATCCTGCTTCCCGTCTTTAACAGCACTTCCTTCTTAAAAAACTTTCCGACTCCGAACGCAATAAACGCCAGCGCCAGATCGCTGACAAACCCCATGTGGCCGATAATCTCTACCGGGATTAGATTTAACCCGCATGGCCCGATTAAGATTCCCGCCATAATATAACCGCTGACCTTTGGCAAATTCAGCGTATTGGTCAGCCGCGTCATAATAAAACCGGCAAACAGGATCACTGACAGAATCAGCAATACCCTGGTGCCTTCACTTACCCCTGCTAAATATCCCTGCATTTTTTTGCCCCCTGTTCCCATTTATAGTAACTGTTCCCCCATGACCGGCAGCACGCATCCCACTGCACGGAAACGTCAAAAAAGAGCAAGGAAATAAAACGAAATCCATTCGTTTCTATCCCTTACTCTTTCTCTCAAAGGTTTTTATTCTATTCTTTTTAGACTGCTCTTGAACGTGACGGAAAGCAATTTTCAGACACGCTCTAATCTACTCAGAAACCGTATTCTTTATAGAACCGATCCCCTCGATTACACACTCCACCACATCGCCGGCCTTTAAAAACTTCGGCGGCGTAAAGCCCATTCCTACTCCGGATGGCGTTCCTGTGGAAATGATAGTCCCCGCCTTCAGCGTCATTCCCATGGATAACTCACTTACAATATGATCGATATCAAAAATCATCCGCTCCGTATTGCTCTCCTGCCGCACCTCACCATTTACGAGGGAGCGGATCGGGAACTTCGGCGGGTATTCCACGCTGTCTGCGGTCAGAATACACGGTCCCATCGGTGTAAAACCGTCCAGACTCTTTCCAAAATACCACTGCTTGTGGGCGTTCTGTACATTGCGCGCGCTCACATCGTTAATAATTGTGTATCCAAAGATGTGGTCCCTGACCTGCTCCTTCGGAACCCGGTAAGCCTCTTTTCCGATAATCACGCCAAGCTCCGCCTCATAATCGAGACTGTCCACGATATCGCTGTGACTGGAAATCTCCCCATCCGGACCAACCGTCCGGTTTACCCTCTTGGAGAAATAGACCGCTTCCTTCCGCACTCCGTCAAATGCTTCCTTCTTAAATCTGGCGGATTCTTCCGCATGCTCCATGTAGTTAAGCCCAAGACAGATAATATCCTGTTCCGGCACCTCGATCGGAGCCAGAAGCCTCACCTCAGAGCGCATAGCCGCCCCTGTGATGCCGTACGGTTCCAAACCGGATACGTGCTCCAGCAGATCCTTTTCCGACTGGCTGAACCCCTTTACGACTTCCATCATACTCGTATATTCCATGCCGAATGCCCGAAGCGGATATACCCACATCTCATCCTTGCTCATAACCCCGATATCTTTTCTTCTGTCAACTTCATATGTCAGTAACTTCAACGTACTTCCTCCCTTACATGAACCACGGTTTTCCCGTATACGGCGAAACCGCGTCCGCGGCGCATCCGAAGACGGCCGGAAAATTTTTCCCAACTTCTTATACTTTAGCAATCCTTCTCCACAGAGTCAAGTAAGAATCCGAATTTTTGTCATTTCTGTGAAAATTGCCTGCACAAAAAGCTCCGTACTTCCGTACCGCGTTTCATATAAAGTCCCTTTCTCATATCAAATAAGGATTTAAAACGGTTGAATCGTCTTAAATCCTTATTTCTTTTATTTTTTAACCGGCAGCTTCCGGTCTCTGCAGTCAGCCTTTATGATCCAGCCAGCTCTTGCAGATCTCCGGGTAGTTCGTGAAGATTCCGCTGCATCCCCACTCGTAAGTGTTTTCCAGGCTTTCCATGTCGTTGATGGTCCAGACATTTACACCGATTCCATGGTCCCTGCAGTTTCTGACGGTCTCCTCCGTGAGTCCCCTGATCCCCGGGTGGTAACAGGCATAGCCGCAGCGGCTGCAGTAATACCCCGCATTTCCTAAGCCGGCATGCTCCAGTAAGGCTCCGCGCGGAATATCCGGCGCAAGCTCCTTCAGCCGCTCCAGAGACAGGTGGTTGAAGGACGAGAACATGACTCTGTCCTCTAAATGGTACTTCTTAATAATCTCCAGGGTCTTTTCCTCAATATCTTCATAATAGTACACCCCGGTCTTAATCTCCACATTTGTCACAAACCCGTACTGGCTGGCCCATTCACAGTACTCCTCAAAGGAAGGAACCGGGCAGAAGCCGTATCGGCCTCCCTTAATTGTTCCTGCGTCCAGCTTTCTTAACTCCTCAAAGGTATAATCCTTCACCAGGCCCGTTCCGTCTGTCGTCCGGTCAACAGCTTCGTCATGGATCACCACCACGGTACCGTCCCTGGTCAGCTGTACATCCAGCTCGATTCCGTCGCATCCGGTCTCCGCCGCCTTCTGAAACGACAGCATGGTGTTCTCCGGATATCTTCCGCTGTAACCTCTGTGTGCGTATACTTTCATGTTGATTCCCTCGGTTTCTTATTTCATGGCTGCCTTGGAGTATCCGGTCAGCATGTATTTCTGGAAAATGAAGAACAGGATGATGACAGGTACAACCGCCATCACCGCGCCGGCCATGATCTCATGGTTGTTCATGGATTCAGCACCGGCAAAGGTATTCTTTAAATAGGCAAGTCCGACTGTAAGCACACGGCGCTTCTCGCCCTTGGCGATGATCTTCGGCCAGAAGTAAGCGTTCCAGCCATTGGTAAAGGTCACCAGCGTAACCGTAAATAACGTGGAGCGGCACATGGGAGCCAAGATCTTCGTGATAATTCCCACACGGCCCAGCCCGTCGATTCTGGCCGCCTCGATATAGCTGTCGTCAATCGCCATAAAGGTCTGGCGCAGCATGAAGATGTAATACGGCGACACGGCTTCCGGAAGAATCAGACCTAAGAAGGTATCTGACATTCCCCAGTTTGCCATCATGATATAGATCGGAATAAACGTAACCTGGAGCGGAATCATCAGGGCGCCCAGAACGATGATAAAGCAGAAGTTCTGGCCTTTAAATCTGCCCTTGGAAAATCCATAGCCTGCGAAGATACCGGTCAGGACCTGTCCGATCAGGATGCCGGCCGTCATGACAGCCGTATTGAAATAGTATCTGGCGAAATTGCCCTTTTTTAATACATTGATGTAGTTCTCGAAGTGGAATTCCTTCGGCCATAAGGTCGGTACCGGAAGCAGAATCTCCTCCTGGGATTTCACGGAGGATACCAGCATCCAGTAGATCGGGAACACGATGATAATCAGGACGATGATGGCAAGAACCCACTGGACTGCCGTAATCGTCGCCTTTTTTCTCCTGGCGGTACGGTTAATATCCCGTCCGTCCTTCATTGTATGTTTCTCCATGTTGTCCCCCCCTATGAATCGTACGTCACGTTGCCGTTAGATACCTTCATGGTAGCCACCGTCACCACCAGCAGAAGCAGGAAGAAGAAGATCGCCACTGTGGAAGCGCGGTCCATCCGGAAATCTTCCATCGCATAACGGTAAATGTTATACACGAACACTTCGGTCGAACGGTACGGGCCGCCCTGTGTCAGGATATCTACAGACTGGAACACCTTCATGGAAGAAAGGAAGGTGGTGACAAATAAAAACAGTGTGGTCGGCGACAGCATCGGAATCGTGATCTTAAAGAACCGCTGTATCGCATTGGCCCCATCCAGGGAGGCCGCTTCGTAATAGTCCGTGGAAATACCCATCATGGCAGACAAATACACCATCATTCCATATCCCACGCACCGCCATCCGGTCAGCATCAGGACCGAAAGCAGGGCTGTGTGGCGGTTGCCCAGCCAGTCCACTTTACTGATTCCAACCAGGGATAAAAGGTAGTTTAAGATACCGCCGTCCGTATTTAAAATCCATAAGAACACAACGGCCGCGGAGGACATCGCCACGTATTTCGGCATAAAGACGATGGCTCTCATGGCGGAGAACCCCTTCGTCATACGGTTAAAGATCAGGGCGAAGATCATGCCCCCCACCAGCGTGATGAAGATCTCGCCGGCCGAATAGAGAATCGTGACCTTCAGGGAGTTCCATAGATACTTGGTACCGGAACCCCCAAACAGCCATTTCCAGTTCTTAAAGCCTACATAGTGCCACGTATCATTTAACATGTTCCAGTCGGTAAAGCTGATCCGGAACAGCTCCGCGATCGGATAGTAGGTAAATACCGCCAGAAAAATCAGTACCGGAAGTACACAGGCAAAATCCTTCATCGCGGATACTTTTCTTGGATTGATATGTTTTTTCTCTTTCATATGATACCCCCGCCAAACTGCATCAGGAATCTCCTAATACGTCATCAATTTCCTCGGCCATCTTTTCCATGGATTCCTGCGCGTCTCCGCCCTCCAGCATGAGCTGTGCCATGTCGTTCTTCCAGATATTAGCCATCTGGGACCATGCCTTGTGCTGGATTCTCGGCTGAATCAGGTCCAGATTATCGAAAATACACTGGAATGCCGGCTTCTCCTCTAAGAATGCCTTGCCTTCATCGGTTGTCAGTACGGACTTTCTGGTCGGGATATATCCGGTTCCTCTTGCCCATGTTAAGTTTACTTCCTTGCTGCATAAGTACTGCATAAACTGCCATGCCGCGTTCTTCGTAGCCTGATCGTTCTTGGATGGGATTAACAGCACGCAGCCGCCGATCTCCTGGTTCTTCGTCTCGCCGCCCGGAAGCCATGCCATACCGATCTCGAAATTACACTGGCTCAAATAGTTCGTATACAGGGAGCTTGTATGTACAACGGAAAATGCCTCGCCGTCGATAAAGTGCTGACGCATGATGGAGGACGCGTCATCCGCGGTTCCTGTCCAGTATGTATAGCCCTTATCGCACCATTCTTTAATCTTGGCCGCGATCTCCACCGCCTTCTCATCGCCTAAGTCCGTGGTTACCTGGTCATCATTGATGATCTTCACACCCTGATTTAAGTAGAAGGTCTCGTAATACCACTGATCCCAACCCGGCATAATGGTTCCGTACACCGCCGTCGTTCCGTCCGCGTTGACCTTGGAGGTCTTCTCAAGGAACGCATCCATGTCATCCCACTTCTCCGGAATCTCAATGCCCATCTCGTCCGCCATATCCTTGTTGTAGTAAACGATCTGCGTGGAGATCAGGAAGGGAAGGGATACCTGCTTGCCGTTGTAGCTGGAAGCCGTAATCATGCCTTCGCCGAAGTCCTTTAAATCATAGCCGCTGGCCTGGATATAGGGTGTTAAGTCCTCAGTCAGACCGCCTGCACCGTATTCCGCCACGTAAGGAGTATTGGCAACCGTAATTGCCGGAAGATCAGTCCCCGCCGCATGGGCCGCTACCAGAGCCTCATTTAATTTCTTGTAGCTTCCGATGTACTCCGCTTCCACTGTGATCATATCCTGTGATTTGTTGAAGTCGTCCACGACCTTCTGCACAGTCTCAGAATACTGTTCCTCCAGCGCGTGCCACCACTTGATGGTGATCGGCTCCGTCACCTCATACAGGGACGGATCTACCTCCGCCACGGTCTGTGCCTCTGTCTGCGCGCCTGCCCCAGCCTTGCCGGTGGAACCTCCGCCGCTGCAACCACTCAGTGTTCCTGCCATCATTGCAGCCACCATTAATAATGCGATACCCCTTTTTTTCATGTCTTTTACAACTCCCTTCCGTTGCCCTCTGAGACCCTTCCGCCTGAAGGTTACGACTCCTCCCGGCGAAAAAACAGCAATAAAAAAGAGATTGTGCATGCGCCGAAAGCATATTGCTCATATGCATCCTACACTTGCTCCGATCTCAGTCTCTCTCAAGCAACCCATATTCTTTTCTGATAGAACTATGGTATCATAGATTATTCCATTATGCAAGTAATTCTTTATCTATTTTGCATAATTTTTTTATTTTTTCTTATGTCTTTTTATTTCCTTTTCATAAAAATTGACTTTTTTTTAACAATTTTTTCCACTTACTCTTCGTCATCTTTTATGTATTTATAGAAAATAAAACGGTAAAAAAATGATGCCACATAGCTGCCAAGGGCAAACCAGAACATAAAAAGCATGGGGAAGAAATACGTTACAACTGCTGTAATTCCATATATCACAAGGATTGTTATAGAAACGTGAAGATTTCCGACGGACATGACGAAAGAATCCCTTATCACCTTTCTGGTATCGACATGAAAGAAAGCGAGCAGGGGAAACAGATAAATTATTGTTAATAAATAGACGAAAATAGCGCCGATCAACAGGAAAAATGCAAAGAAGCGAACCGCCCCCAGAGGGGCGAGAAACTGGCAGCACCATAAATCAAACACCAGAAATGCCCCCACAAGGACTGCGCCGATCCAGAGAATGGTGGCCTGACCAAAGTTCTTCTTAAAGCCCTCCCGGAAGGTCTTCCAGACGTATCCCTCCTCGTCCGCCGTCAGACGAAGCGTATACTGAAACAGGGCGGTGGTCGCCGCGCCCGCAGTCACCACCGGGATGCTGAAAAGGAACCAGAAGAAACTGAGAACACAGATATCCGTCACCCTCTCCATAAATGCCCAGAACCGGTTCTCCGGATTAAAAAATCTGTTGATATTCCATCTCATATGTCTTCTGATTCCTTTCTGCTTTAGGTCTTTTATGCCATTACCGACTCCACGTTCTTCGTCGCCACGATGGATACTCCCGTTCCGGCGCAGTCCGCTATCACCACATCACCGATCTTCACAGGGGCCGGAATCGTCACCTTACGTATCTCATCCATGCATTCGAAGATCTTACCCTTCGGTATATCATGTTCCGTCTTAACGGATACCATCTCGATGGTCCCGCCATCCACGTGAACGGAAGAGGTAACGATCCTGGTGGGGCTTAACACTTCCTTCTTTGCGTAATCGGCGCCTCTCACACAGGTATTGCCGGAGACCTCCACCTCGCCTCCTTCCAGACGAACCGTCAGGGGACAGCCAAGCGGGCAGCCGATACAGATTAACTCTCTAACCTCCATTTTACTCCACCTCCGTACAAATCACAATATTTTTTAAGTCGGGGCAGCCGGAAAAGCTATCTTTCTTTAACACGACCTGCTCCATCTCACCTGGCGCGAGGACTTTTTTCTTCTTCTTCGACACGCGCACGCCGTCGTAATAGACGCTGATAAAGCGGTCCTTATAGACATCGGCCACACGGAATCTCACCGTAACCTTGTCATTCATATGATCGATATCAATCGCCTGGGGAACCGTGTAACGAACCCCGTTCTCCGCTTTCAGCACAGCGATATGACCCGTCTGCTTTTCGCTTCCCGCTCCCACATACGCTGCGGCATTGGAGCCGGCCAGAGTCGCCTCCTCGGAAACGTAATCAACCAGATCATGTACATGAAGCACGTTGCCGCAGGCAAACACGCCGCTGGTATCCGTTTCCAGCTGATCGTTGACATTCGGTCCCTGAGTTACCCGGTTCATGGATGCGCCGATGCCCTTGGTAAGCTCATTTTCCGGGATCAGTCCCACGGAGAGCAGAAGGGTATCACAGCTGTAGTATTCCTCTGTTCCCGGGATCGGTTTCCGGTTCTCGTCTACCTTTGCCAGGGTAATTCCGGTTACCCGCTCTTTTCCCTGGATATCGATCACGGTGTGGCTGAGCTTCAGCGGGATGCCGTAATCGTCGAGGCACTGAACGATATTTCTCTTTAAGCCGCCGGAATAAGGCATCAGCTCCGCAACGACCTTCACCTTTGCACCTTCCAGCGTCATTCTTCTTGCCATAATAAGTCCGATATCGCCGGAACCCAGGATCACGACCTCACGGCCCACGCTGAAGCCCTCGATGTTCATGAGACGCTGCGCCGTGCCCGCCGAGTAGATTCCCGCCGGACGGTAACCCGGGATGTTTAAGGCGCCGCGGGGACGTTCCCGGCAGCCCATGGCCAGGATGATGGCCTTTGCCTTGATTACATGCAGTCCGTCTTCCCGGTTGATGACGGTGATTTCCTTCTC
The DNA here is from genome assembly GCF_014288035.1 of Hungatella sp. L36. Lineage (NCBI taxonomy): Bacteria > Bacillati > Bacillota > Clostridia > Lachnospirales > Lachnospiraceae > Hungatella > Hungatella sp. L36. Next base: position 26,166 of record NZ_JACOPC010000015.1, read on the forward strand.
TTTATTGATATCAATGACCATGGTATTTAATTTGTAAGGGATCCTCTCCTCTTTTACCATGTCAATATAGCGCGCCGCATACTCCGGTCCGGTCAGCTCTTCCTTGAACGTGTGAAGTCCGAATCCGTTGTGGATACACTGGTTTAAGATACCTCCCAGGCAGCTGTCCCTCTCCAGAATCAGGATATCTTCCGCTCCTGCCCGTTTTGCGGCAACCGCTGCCGCCAGCCCGGCCGGGCCGCCTCCGATGATTACGATATCATGTTGTGTCATATCATTCTCCCCCTTATTTCTGACCGGTCAGCATATTGGATCCGGGCGCATTTTTGCAGACTTCTTCCATTGTGATTCCAAGCTCTCGGGACAGGATCTCCATGGTCCTCGGCGTACAGAAGCCGGCCTGGCATCTTCCCATGCCCTGTCTGACTCTGCGCTTCACACCGTCCAGCGACACCGCTCCCAGCGTTCTTCTTATGGAATCTATGATCTCACCTTCGCTGACACCTTCGCAGCGGCAGATGATCGTGCCGTATTCCGGTCTCTGACGGATCAGCTCCGCTCTCTCTTCCACACTCATCTTCTCCGGACGGACAATGCCTCTGCGCTCCCGCTTCCAGTCCTTCTTCTGAACGGCTCCCGCCCTGCCGGCTACAAGCTCTGCCAGATAGACGCCGATGGCCGGTGCACTGGTAAGACCCGGAGATTCGATGCCTGCCGCGTCGAAGAACCCCGGTGCATCCTCCGCTTCACCGATAATAAAATCATCGCCATCCTCATGGGCTCGGAGACCGGAGAACGATGTAATAACCTGGCGGAACGGAACGTTCTTTACGCCGATGGAAGACTTCTCTATGACAAATGCCAGCTCTTCCGCCGTTGTAGCGTTGCCTTCCTTATCCTCAAGATCCACGGCAGTCGGTCCGGTAAGCAGGTTGCCATGGACCGTCGGTGATACCAGAACGCCCTTTCCCAATTTACCCGGAAGCTGGAAAATGGTATGGCTCACATGGCCGCCCGCTTCTTTGTCCAGCAGGCAGTAGTCGCCCTTACGCGGGGTAATATGTATCTTATTTCCGCTGACCATGTTGTGGAAGCGGTCCGCGTAAACGCCTGCGGCATTGATAATATATTTCGTCGTTATGGCTCCCTTTCCTGTCTCCAGGATGTAGCCTTCTCCGTCTTTCTTAATCTCATTTACTTCAGTCAAAAATTTGAATTCCACTCCGTTGTCCGCTGCGTTTTCGGCCAGCGCGATGGTAAGGCCAAAGGGGCAGACAATTCCGCCGGTCGGCGCGTAGAGTGCCGCCACCACGGTATCTGTCACGTTAGGCTCCATCCTTCTGACTTCATCGCCGGAGATAATCTCCAGTCCCTGGACCCCATTGCGTTTTCCCTTTTCCAGTAGCTCTTCCAGCGCCGGGAGATCGTCGTTTGAGAAGCAGAGAACGAGAGAACCATTTCTCACGTAATCAAAATCCAGTTCCTTCGAGAGCGGTTCCATCATCTGGCTTCCCTGTACATTGAATTTCGCCTTTAAGGAGCCTGGTGTGGCATCATGCCCGGCGTGAGCGATGGCGCTGTTGGCTTTCGATGTTCCCGAGCACACATCCTCTTCCTTTTCCAGTACACAGACCGACAGCTCGTAGCGGGACAGTTCCCTGGCTACCGCGCATCCGGTTACCCCGCCGCCAATAATGACCGCATCGTAATTCAAACTTTCCATTTTCATTCCTCCTGATTGATCCTCTCGTTCCTGTGAAACGAAGCATTTTGCGGAGTAAGAACCTTTTCCTTCTACGCAAAAAGAGTAAGGGAAACAAACGGATTACCTCCGTCTATCTACCTTACTCTGTCGTCTCAAGGTTTCATATTTAGTTTCATGCTATCACACCCGGTGACCGGTGTCAAGTACAAATGCTTCTTACTTTACTCTTCCTCTGCCCAGCACAGCGCGCACTTGATCGCCCGCTTCCAGCCCTTTACGAGGCGGCGGCGCTGATCCTCCTCCATGCCACACTCAAACGCCCTGGACACCTTCCAGTTCTTTCTGATCTCTTCCTTGTCCTTCCAGTAACCCACGGCAAGACCCGCCAGATAGGCAGCTCCCAGCGCGGTGGTCTCGATACAGTCCGGACGGATAATGGCGGTATTCAGAAGGTCTGCCTGGAACTGCATCAGGAAGTTATTGGCGCAGGCACCGCCGTCTACCCGAAGCTGTCTTAAGCAGATACCCGAATCCTGCTGCATGGCCTCGATTAAATCGTACACCTGGTATGCCATGGATTCCACGGTGGCACGGATAAACTGCTCCTTGCTGGTACCGCGGGTCACCCCTACGATGGTCCCCCTGGCATACTGGTCCCAATAGGGCGCTCCCAGGCCGGCAAAAGCAGGCACCACATAGACGCCGCCCGTATCGGCTACCGCAGTGCAGTATTCCTCCGTCTGCGGCGCGCTTCTCACCATACGCATCTCGTCTCTCAGCCACTGTACCGCGGCTCCCGCCACGAAGACACTGCCCTCCAGCGCGTAACGCACCTCGTTCCCGTCGCTGGCCGCAATGGTGGTAAGAAGGCCATTCTGTGAGTGAACCGCTTTTTCCCCTGTATTCATAAGCAGAAAGCATCCGGTTCCATATGTATTCTTCACTTCGCCCTCGTCGAAACAGCACTGGCCGAACAGCGCCGCCTGCTGATCTCCGGCCGCTCCGGCGATCGGAATCTTTCCGCCCATCACATCGGAGGATGTATAGCCATAAACGCAGCTGGAAGGCTTCACATCCGGAAGCATGCACCTGGGAATTCCGAAATACTCCAGAATCTCGTCATCCCAGCATCTCCTGTGAATGTCAAACAGCATGGTTCTCGATGCGTTCGTATAATCGGTCACATGGATACAGCCCTTGGTCAGGTTCCAGATCAGCCACGTATCCACGGTTCCAAACAGCAGCTCTCCCCGCTCTGCCCGTTCCCTGGCGCCTTCCACGTGATTTAAGATCCACTCGATCTTGCTTCCCGAAAAATAGGCATCCGGAATCAGGCCGGTCTTCTCCCGAATCCGGTTCGCAAGCTCGTCTTTTTTCAATTCTTCAATGCGGTCCGCCGTCCTGCGGCACTGCCACACGATGGCGTTGTAAACCGGTTCTCCGGTCTCCTTATCCCATACGATGGTCGTCTCACGCTGATTCGTGATGCCGATGGCTGCAATGTCGCTGTAATGCGCTCCTATTTTCCCCATTGCCTCCATGGTTACGGACAGCTGGGATGACCAGATCTCCATCGGATTATGCTCCACCCAGCCCGGCTGCGGAAAGATCTGTGTAAATTCCTTCTGCGCCACGCTGCAGATCATTCCCTGCTCATCAAACAGGATACATCTGGAGCTTGTCGTCCCCTGGTCCAATGCAATGACATACTTCCCCATATTTCTTCTCCCTTCTGGTAACGCGCCCCCGCACACTCTGCGCACAGGTTGCTGTAATAATAAATGGCAGCCGTCACGGCCGTTTCTGAGATGACCGCCTGGTCCCCGTATAACGGACGGCCATATCCCCGCGGCTTTTCCCGTTTTAGCAGCATGCAGCACCCAAACAGTATGCAGCACCCAAACAGCATGCAGCACCCAAGAAGCGTGCAGCACCTGATAAACAAGGAAAGAGCCGGCAAAACAACGGGGTTTACGGCCCCGCGTGTTTAACCTGCTCTGTCATCTCTAAGGTTTCTATATAAACTATGATTATAGTACCACCGGGTTCGGGCTTATGTCAAGAAAAACCTTCATTCAGCGGAAAGTGGCACGCCACACTATGGCCGCCGCCCATATCTCTTAATGCCGGAACCTCTTCCCTGCACCGGTCTGTCGCATAGGGACAGCGGGTGTGGAACTTACAGCCGGAAGGCGGATTATAGGCGCTGGGAACGTCTCCCTCCAATATAATGCGGTTGCGCTTTCTGTTGGCGTCCGGAATGGGGATGGCGGAGAGCAGCGCCCTGGTATAGGGATGGAGCGGCGCTCCGTATAAATCCTGCTTGTCAGCGATCTCAACCACACTTCCCAGATACATAACCGCCACACGGTCGCTGACGTGGCGAACCACGCTCAAATCGTGGGATATGAATAAATAGGTGAGATTCCTCTTCTGCTGCATCTTTTTCATCAGGTTCAGCACCTGCGCCCGCACAGACACGTCGAGGGCCGATACCGCCTCGTCGCAGACCACGAACTCCGGGTTCAGAATCAGAGCCCTGGCTATGCCGATTCTCTGACGCTGGCCTCCTGAGAATTCATGAGGAAAACGGTTCAAGTACTGTTTGTCCAGTCCCACATCGTTTAAGATGGATATAACCATCTCCTTCCGCTCTGCGGCGCTTCCGATCCCGTAGACCTCCAGAGGAGCACTGACCAGATCATACACCGTCATTCGCGGATTCAGCGAGCTGTAGGGATCCTGGAAGATGATCTGCATCCGCTTGCGCATCTCCCACATCTGCTTCTTGTCATAGGCGGCAATGTCTTCCCCGTTGTAAATCACCTGACCAGAGGTCATGGGAATCAGCTTTAAGATCGTTCTGCCGAGAGTGGATTTTCCGCAGCCGGATTCACCGACCAGGCCGAGCGTCTCGCCCTTGTGAATCTTCAGGTTGATATCGTCGACCGCCTTTACCACCGGGGGATTTAAGTTAAACAGCCCCTTTTTCCCGCTAAAATATTTTCTCAAATCTTTCGTTTCCAGTAAAACCTGATTCTCACTTCTCATAGTTATCACCCTCATATCTAAAGCAGCTCACCTTCGCACCGCCTGCCTCATAGATTCCCGGCTGTTCCTTCACACACCGTTCATCCGCATAAGGGCATCTTGGGCTGAAACGGCAGCCGACCGGCATCTGTCCTGGCCCGGGCACCGTTCCCTCTATGGTGTTCAGTTCCTCCACATCCTCTTCCAAAGGCGGTATGGAGCTTAAAAGCCCCTTTGTATACGGATGCTTGGGGGTATTGAATATCTCTTTCACCGATCCGTATTCCACAACCTTGCCCGCGTAAAGAACCAGGATGTTATCCGCGGTCTCGGCCACTACGCCCATGTCATGGGTGATGAGAATGACCGCCGTATCCATCTTCTGCCTTAAATCCAGCATAAGCTCCAGAATCTGAGCCTGAATCGTCACGTCAAGCGCCGTGGTCGGCTCGTCCGCGATCAGAAGCTTGGGCGCACAGGACACGGCCATGGCGATCATGACCCTCTGGCGCATACCGCCAGAGAGCTGGTGAGGATACTCCTTCAGCCGCTTTTCCGGCGCCGAGATTCCTACTTTTTTCAGAACCTCGACCGCCTCCTTCCTGGCGTCCTTCTTGTTGAAGCCCTGGTGAATCACCAGAGGCTCGATCAGCTGGTCGCCGATGGTCAGAGTCGGATTAAGCGCCGTCATCGGGTCCTGGAAAATCATGGCGATCTCATTGCCCCGGATCTTACACATATCATCTTCAGACAGGGAGAGCAGCTCCCTGCCTTCCAGCTTAACACTTCCCTGGGATATCCGGGCGTTCGTTCCCAAAAGCCGCAGGATCGACAAACTGGTTACGCTCTTACCGCAGCCCGATTCTCCCACGATTCCCAGTATCTCGCCTTTTCCAACCGAAAAGCTGATGCCGTCAACCGCTGTATTAATTCCTTTTTTTGTATTAAACTGAACCTGTAAATTGTCCACCGTAAGCAATGAATCCATAAATTTTCCCTCTTAACTTTTATTCTTAAGTTCCTTACTGTACATCCCAGTTCCAGGTCGACCAGTTCAGGGAATCGAAATTCTCTGCGTTGATGCCTGTGATTCTCTTGTTATGAACAGTTAATGTATTCTTTGTATACAGATAAGCCATAGCGGAACGCTCTTTAACCATCACCTGATACTCATCGAAGTACGGTTTTCTGGCTTCAAAGGTAAGCTCTGCGTTGCCCTTGTCGATAACATCTGTCATCTCGGTATCTCTTAACTGGCAGAAGTTGACGGAGCTCTCCGGATGGATCATCTCACGGCTCTCGCTGGGGTCTAAGGTTCCGCCGGATCCGATGGTTCCCATATCATGCTTGCCGTCTAACATGTTGCTCATAAGTGTCGGGAAGTCTACCTGTTCAATCTGAACCTTAACGCCGACCTTCTGTAAATCCTGTACGATCAGGGCCGCTGTACGCTCGGTAATGCTGTTTCCTGCCGCAATATAGAAGGTCAGAGTCTGATCAAACGGGAACTTCGCTTCTTCCAGCATGGACTTCGCCTTGTCAGGATCGTACCATACCGTTACATCTTTGTTGTAATACGGGCTCATCGGTGCAATCGGAGTGATGACCTGCTGGCCCTGGCCCTGCAGCAGGGCGTCTACGAGAACCTGACGGTTGATCGCCATGCTCAGGGCCTGGCGTACTTCCTGTGTCAGATACGGTTTCTGTGTGTTAAAGATCAGTGTGGTATAGGAAGTCGTAGGAATGGACTCCGCAACCAGATTTTCCTGCTCATTGGCCAGATCCCAGTCATCGATCAGAATGGAGCCGTAGCCGATCAAATCCAGATCTCCGTTGATTAAGCCGGCCAGCATACTGGCGGAATCGGTCACACGGATTACGAGACGGTCAATCTTCGGCGCGCCTAAGTGGTAGTTCGGATTCTTGACAAATTCCATTCTCTCACCGTTGATCTCGCTGTCATAGATAAATGGACCGGAGCCTACAGGCTTTGCCCATAAATCAGGGGAGTTGATCTCCTGCGCCGTCTTGCCTTCAAAAATGTGCTTCGGGATGATGAAAACCGTATCGATATCCTGAAGGAAGGTGTCCACGAACATGGAGCTCTTTAGCTGGAAGGTAACCTCATAATCACCGTTTGCAGTTACTTCGATGGAATCCTCGGAAAGCTCCGCGCCGGAATCATCCACGCCGGCAATATACTCTAAATGGTAGCGGCTCTTGGCGTCTACGTTAGGATCGGAATACATCTGATAGCTGAACACAACATCCTCGGCCGTAACCGGTTCTCCGTCAGACCATACGGCGTTGTCATACAGTTCAAATGTTACCGCGCTGGAATCCTCATTCACGCTCCAGGATTTGGCAAGACGTCCCTCATACGTTCCGTCTGCGTTGGACTGTGTCAGACGATCGTAAATCTGATCGCAGATCATACGGGTATAGTTGCTGGTAGTATTAAGCGGCATCATGGTATCCCATGCGGTGCTGATCGCAGCCGTGATCACCTTCTCACCCGCTGTCGCCCCCTGTGCCGCGGTGGTTTCTCCCGCTGCCTGAGTGGTTCCGGTATTTCCTGCTGCCGTCGTACCATTGTCAGCACTCTTGCCGCCGCAGGCGCTCAGCCCCAGTACCATGGCCCCCGCCATGACGATGGCTGTCAATCTTGTTATTTTACTCTTACTTTTTCTCATAGAGTCCTCCTTTTATGTGTAGATATAACTACCTGTATTAAATTTTGATCTTCGGATCCAGAGCATCCCGGATTCCGTCTCCCAGGAAATTGATGCTGAGCACCGTAATAAGCAGCGCAATTCCCGGCGGCATCCAGATCCAGAGCCGTTTGGAAAGAACCGTAATCGACTGGGCGTCATAAAGCATATTGCCCCAGCTGGCTCCCGGCGGCTGTACGCCCATTCCAAGGAAGCTTAAAGATGATTCCATTAAGATCGCGCTGGCCATCTGAAAGGTAATGGCGATCAGAATCGGGGCGAAGGAGTTAGGCAAAATGTACTTCGTGATAATCTTATAATTGGAAGTACCGATCGCCCTCGCAGACTCCACATATTCCTTTTCCGAGACGGAAAGCACATTGGCATAGATCAGTCTGGCAAACTGGGTCCATCCCAGCACGCCGATTACGATGGTAACCGACCAGATGGACGGTCCGATCACCGCCACCAGCACCAGGATTAAGACGATGGATGGGAAGGACATGAAGATATCCGCCACACGCATGATGGCGATCTCCGCCTTGCCCCTGAAGTAACCTGCGATCAGTCCCAGCGGAACGCCGATCGCGCAGCTGATGATGGTGGACAATAAGCCTACCAGAAGGGAGGTCCTGCCTCCGTAAACCAGTCGGGCAAAGATATCGCGCCCGATGGCATCCGTGCCGAGAATATGGATACCGCTCGGCGCCGCGGAAAATGCCGTATAATCCGAATCGTAAGGATTTAAATGCATGATAAACGGGAGCACCACCACAAGAATGATCTCCAGTGTGATGACAAAAAGTCCAACCATGGCCATCTTGTGCTCCGTCAGTTTGCTAAGTACCTCGGAAAGGTAGCTTTCATTCTCTCTTTTTTTCATTCGTCTACCCTCCTATTTATAGCTGATACGCGGATCTAAAAGCCCGTAGGCCACATCGGTTAAGATATTGGCGATCAGAACCGCCGCCGCAATCATGACGGTGATTCCCATAATAACCGGATAATCCCGGCCATTAATGGCGGTAACCATCAAAGACCCGACACCTGGCCATCCGAATACCTGCTCCGTAATAACGGCGCCGCCGACCAGCGACGGGATGGACATACCCACCACCGTGATTACCGGAATCAATGCGTTTTTCAATCCATGTTTGTAGATAACGCCCCATTTTTTCAGACCCTTGGAACGAGCGGTCCGGATATAGTCCTCCTGCATGACCTCCAGCATACTGCTGCGCATGTGGCGGACCCACCCGCCGATCTGCTGGAAGGACAGCACAAGACAGGGCATGATCATGTGGCGCATCAGTGCCGCGCCTGATTTCACTCCCGCCGAATCGTACATTCCTCCTGAGGGAAGAATCTTGAATACGATGGCAAACAGATAGATAAACACCAGACCCACAAAAAAGTTCGGAGTCGCCATCATTAAGAGTGAAATACCGCCCGAAACGTAATCTCTCTTTGAATTCGGTTTGGATGCCGCATAAATTCCCAGGGGAATCGCTACAATCAGAGACAGCAGAATCGATGCTCCTGCCAGACATGCCGTAGCCGGAAGACGCTCTCCGATCATGGCTGCCACCGGTCTCTGGGTGCTGTAGGAGAAACCTAAGTCCCCATGAAGCAGCAGATTCAGCCAGCTGAAATACTGGATGACCACAGGCTTGTCAAGCCCGAGGGCAATCCGTTTTCGTTCCAGTTCCGCAGGAGATATCTTGGGATCCGCAAGAAGTGCGTCCAGAGGTGATCCGGGGGCCAGATTCAGAATAAAATAGGCCAGCACCGTAATCCCTAAAAAAGTAGGTATGGCAATCAGAAGCCGTTTTGCTATGTATTTCCACTTCATCTTCTCTTGTCCTTTCGTAATCCTGTCACGAAATCTTCATTTTACCGGGACCACCGCGCATTCCGGCCCCTTCTCCTCCCCCGGACTGTCCGTTCCTGAAGGCTGAATAACCACGTTACAGAATAAAACTATAATAGTATTATCGTATCGCATTTTGTGTTTTTTCTCAAGTAGTTTCTAAAATTTACAGACATCTCCTGAAAAAGGGTGATATGAGCATTTCTGGCATTGGAAACCAGCGGATTTTAGTACTATTTTGCCGCAGAAAGGCGTTCCGAAACCAATTTCCGGAACGCCTGTTATTTTTTAAAGCACAGCAGCTTAATAAGCATACAGCAGATTCCCGACTTTACCGCATACTCTCCCGCACCGTCTTAAACGCCTGGATCACCAGTGTCGGCACCACCGCAAATATAACAATAGTGAGCAGCTGCCTCACTGATAGATCAGCTACGGAGAACAGGGTCTGAAGCCCAGGCACAAACAGAACTGCGGCCAGAAGCACCACCCCCGCCTCAAACGCCATGATACTGTATAAGTTGCTCATCAGACCAATCTTAAAGATGGAGTGAGAGCTGCGGCAGTTGAAGCCATGGAACAGTCTCGCCAGGGTCAGGGTGGAAAACGCCATGGTACTGGCCGCCGCCTCGCTGCCCGTGGCCAGGCCGGTATGATAGGCGGTCATCGTGCAGACCGCTATGAGCGCACCCTGGAGGAGAAGCTGTAGGATGAACCGTTTCGTCAGGATCCCTTCCTTTGGATTTCTCGGTTTTTTCGTCAGAAGTCCCGGCTCCGCCTTCTCCATTCCGATGGCAATGGCCGGAAGGGAATCCGTCACCAGGTTGATAAACAGGAGGTGCACCGGCGCAAATGGCGTCGGCAGCGCCATCAGGGATGTATACAAGACGCTTAAAATCCCCGCCATGTTGCCGGACAGCAGGAATTTGATTGCATTTCGGATATTGCGGTATACATTTCGTCCGTTGGCTACGGCCTTGATGATAGTGGCAAAGTTATCATCCGTCAGGATCATGGAAGCGGCGTCTTTGGAGACCTCCGTTCCCATCTTTCCCATGGCCACGCCGATGTCAGCCTTTTTAAGAGCGGGCGCATCATTGACGCCATCTCCCGTCATGGCCACAATATGGCCCTTTCGCTGCCATGCGCTGACGATTCTGATCTTATGCTCCGGGGATACCCGGGCGTACACGTTGATCCGTTCCAGATTCCGGTCCAGCTCCTCATCCGCCATGTCGTCCAGCTCAGGACCGCTCACGGCGATTCCGCCTTCATTTAATATTCCGATCTTCTCTGCAATGGCCGCCGCCGTGATCTTATGATCCCCCGTAATCATGACCGGCCTGATTCCGGCACGTCTGGCATTTAAGACCGCATTTTTCGATTCCGGTCTCGGCGGGTCCATCATGGCTGTCATTCCTAAAAATATGTATCCGGCTTCCGACTTCTCCGTCAGAATCTCCTTTTCTCCCATTTTTTTGTATACAAAGGTGAGAACGCGCAGCCCCTGCCGTGAAAAATCGAGATTTTGCGCGTTGATCCGCTGGCGGTCATTTTCCCGCATCACGCGGACGCCTTCTCCTGTCAGGATCGATTCACAGCGTGGAAGCAGAATGTCCAGGGCTCCCTTGGTAAACATCACCCGCACGCCGTCAACGCGGTGCACGGTGGTCATCAGCTTCCTGTCAGAGTCAAACGGAAGCTCTCCGATTCTCGGCATGGAATGCCTCAGCTCTGTTTCCTGGATTCCGAGCTTCCGCCCCATGACGACGAGGGCCGCCTCCGTTGGGTCACCCAGCATTTTCCCATCCGCGCAGGAAGCATCATTCGTCAGGACCGCATCATAAAGTAAGTACCGCTGAACCAGATTTTCCAGGCTGAGATTTTCCGGCGGATAGAGGCGGTTGTTTACATAAACTTCCTCCACCGTCATTCTGTTCTGTGTCAGGGTTCCCGTCTTGTCGGAGCAGATAACCGAGACGCATCCCAGGCTCTCCACGGCCTTTAAGTCCTTGATAATCGCGTGTTCCTTCGCCATCTTCTGCGTTCCCATGGCCTGCACGATGGTGACAATGGAGCTGAGCGCCTCCGGGATGGCCGCCACCGCCAGCGCCACCGCGAACATCAGCGAATCCAGCACCGGCATCTTGCGGTAAATGCTGAGTCCGAAGACCAGAGCGCAGATGATCAGGATTCCCGCCGCCAGGTGGCTGCCGAACTGATCCAGACTGATCTGAAGAGGCGTCTTCTTCTCCCCTGTGCCGTTCATCAGCGCGGCGATTCTTCCGATCTCGGTGTTCATGCCGGTGCCGGTGACCAGAACGGTGCCGCGCCCCGCCGCCACCAGAGAGCCGGAAAATACCATATTGTGCTGTTCTGCCAGCGGTACCTTTTCAGTCCTGATCTTTCCTGTCTTCTTTTCCACATTGATGGATTCTCCCGTCAGGGAACTCTCGTTCACTAACAGGGAATACGTCTCCAGGAGACGCCCGTCTGCCGCCACCATATCCCCGGCCTCCAACAGGAGAATATCTCCCGGTACCACGTCGGAGGACAGAATTTCCTGTCTCCGGCCGTCACGAAGGACCCCCGCCATGGGCGCGGAGAGGGATTTTAAACTGTCTAAAGACTTTTCTGCTTTCTGGTGTTCCACGGTGCCCAGAACCGCATTTAAAAGGAGCACCGCGAATATGACTGCGGTGCTCTCCACATCTCCCGATATCATGGAGATGACTGCCGCTATGATTAAAATGATGACCAGAAGATCCTTAAACTGGTCCAGAAATACCTGGAGGGCACTCCGTTTTTCCCCCGCCCGAAGGGCATTCGGCCCAAATTCCTCCTTCCGCACTGCCGCTTCCCGGGAAGAAAGCCCGGATCTCGCCGCCTCTAAGCGCCCCAGTGCTTCTTCTTCTGATAAATGAAACCATTCTTCCATGCTGACGCTCCTTCCCCATCTCTCCTACTATGGTATGAGTCAAAAATTGCTTTTCATGCATGAAATTTAATAAAAGCGGACAGCTGCCCTTCCATTTCCCGTTTCCATCCGTTATACTGATACAGGCAAGTATTTATGAACTGCTGAAAGGAGACGTTTTATGGATAAAATAACGAGCTTTACCATCAATCATTTAAAACTTCTTCCGGGCATCTATGTCTCGAGGAAAGATACCGTCGGCGGCCATACCGTCACGACCTTTGATCTACGCATGACCCGGCCGAATTACGAGCCGGTTATCAATACCGCTGAAATTCATACCATAGAACATTTGGGCGCAACATTTTTAAGGAATCACGCGGAGTACAGCTCCCGTGTCCTCTATTTCGGCCCCATGGGCTGCCGCACCGGTTTCTACCTGCTCCTGTCCGGGGATTATGAGTCAAAGGACATCGTCCCGCTCATGACAGAGCTTTTCGAGTTCATCCGCGATTTTGAAGGCGAGGTCCCCGGGGCCGCTGCCAGAGACTGCGGAAACTACCTCGATATGAATCTGGGGATGGCGAAGTATATCGCGGGGAAATACCTGGATCAGGTTTTATATGGCATTGATGAGAAGCATCTTGTGTATCCGGAAGACTAAAAAAGTCAGAAAGAAGAGCAGGCTGAGCTCCCGACAGATTGGTATCTGTCCAGACTTAAGCCTGCTCTTCTTTGTTAAGCGTTTACCGCCATCATCTACCCACAAACACCACAATCGTCCTCGGCGGAACCTCAAACTGTCTGGTCTCCATCACCGGCATTCCACCGTCCAGCTCACCGCCATCCGCAGACACTGATCCCTCCGAATACATTCCATTGCTGTCTTTTTCGTCGGTATTAAACACAATATGCCATTTCTGCTTCTTAGGCAGATTGGGCAAATCAAACGCATGGGGCTCCCAGTGCATATTATATGCGACAAAGAAGCTGTCGTCCGCGGTCCCATCCGGTCTCTTTCCATATTCCCCGCAGTACATAATGCCGATCTGCCTCCGGAAATTCTCAAATTCCGGCCGCCACGCCTTTACGCCATGGTAGGAAACATCCGGCCTGCCGCAGGATAAGTAATCCATAACCTTCGGCTCTGTGGCCATATGGAATACCGGATGGCTTTTCCGGAAGGCGATCACCGCCTTCGTAAATTCATAGATATCCCGGTTGGTTTTCAGAAGATTCCAGTTCAGCCACGAGACCTCATTATCCTGGCAGTAGGAATTGTTGTTGCCGTCCTTGGAATTGCCGAACTCGTCTCCGGCCAGCAGAAGCGGCGTTCCCTGGCTTAAGAACAGCATCAGGAGTGCATTCCTGATCTGCTTCTTCCGCAGCTCCACAATCTTCTTTCGCCTTGTGTGCCCTTCCACACCGCAGTTCCAGGAGTAATTATAGGGATTGCCGTCCTGATTGCCCTCGCCGTTAGCCTCATTATGCTTCGTATCATACGACACCATGTCCATCATCGTAAATCCGTTGGTATTGGCCATATAATTGACCACACCGAACTCCGCAGGATTACGCCTGCTTCGGAAAATCAGATGATTCATCTCATCCTCATCGCCCTTTAAGGCCCGGCGCATGTCTACCAGAAAACCATCGTTATACTCTGCCAGATGCTTCTCATGCCCGCCCGGAACACCAAGCCAGGAGGTGGCAAACAGCTTTGTGCCGCTCAGATACGGGTCGCGTCCAATCAGATCATTGGGGGTAAATCCCACCAGATGAACTCCATCTACATGAAATTCCTCCGTCCAGTAACGGACCGCATCGAGGACAAACGCAGGATTTTCCTTTCCGGTAAAGTAAAGCTCTATAATCAGTTCCAGGCCCTCTTTATGAAACGACTTCACAAGGTTTTTGAACTCCGTTACCGGATGTTTTTCTTTTCCCGAACAATAGGAAGCCTTCGGTGCAAAATAATAACCGGTGGTATATCCCCAATAATTCAATTTTCCAGTGGGTTTATCCACAGCGTAGGGATTTCCATCCACATGCTCCGGCATCATCAGCTCCGAAAATTCATTTACAGGGAGAAGCTCCAGACTCGTGACGCCCAGCTCTTTTAGATACGGGATCTTCTCAATCAGCGCGCGGAAAGTCCCCTTGTCTTTCGCTTTGGAAGCGGGATTTTTAGTAAATCCCCTCACATGCGCCCGGTAAAGAATCATCTCTTCATATGGAATCTTTAAAGGCTTATCTCCCTCCCAGTCGAAGTCCTCCGCAACGACCGGCGATCTCATGGGACGCTCTGCCGCAGATAAATCACCCCAGACCTCTCTTCCGGTAAACTGTTTTCCGTAAGGGTCGGCAAGCGGCTTTCCATCAAGCTCGAAGCAGTACTCCAGTCCTGAAAAATCGCCAAGAACGGTCATGTTCCAGACATCTCCGCGCTTTCCCTCCTGCGGGAAATGCAGCCGTGCATATTCTGTCTCCTCCCCGCTGCGGTATAAAAGAAGATCACACACCTCTCCCTGTGCGGCTACACACATATGAATCCCGCCATCAACTCCGGTAAGTCCCATGGAATAAATTCTGTTGTCCTGCTTAGCAATTCTATATCCTTCCATACCGCTTATCTCCTCTATCTGCCGGTGGTCTCATTTCTCGTTCCGGCGGTCCGCCATAAGACGAGTTACTGCTTCTCTATCTGTTCCGCCAGGTCGTTAAGAATCATCCAGCGTTCCATCTTTTCTTCAAGAAGCTGTTCCTGTATTCTCTTTTCTTCCATCAATTCATTCAATTTCGTATAATTGCTGGCACTTTTTTCTATCTGTGCATCCAGATCGGCGATCTTTTCTTCCACAGCTGCTATGGTATCCTCTATTGTGTCCCATTCTCTCTGTTCTTTAAATGAGAATCGGAGTTTCTTCTCTCCCTTGGGCTTTTCGGTGGTCTTCTTCCCCTCTTTTCCATCGGAAGACTTCTTGCCGGCCCCTATTCCCGCCGGCAGCATCCCCTCCGGATACTTCTCCGCGAAAGCCGCCTGATAATCCGTGTAGCCGCCCTCATACTGAGTCACCCGGCCCTCGCCCTCGAATGCGAAAATCCGCCGTACCACACGGTCCAAGAAATACCGGTCATGGGAGACCGTGATAACAATTCCCTGAAAGCTGTCCAAATAATCCTCGAGAATCGTCAGCGTCTGAATGTCCAGGTCATTGGTCGGCTCATCCAGAAGCAGGATATTCGGCGCTTCCATCAGGATGCGAAGCAGGTATAACCGCCGTTTCTCTCCTCCCGAAAGTTTGTCGATCACCGTATACTGCACACTGGATGGGAAGAGAAAGCGCTCCAGCATCTGAGACGCGCTGATGCTGCCGTCCTTTGTCTTCACATACTCTGCGGCCCCGCGAATATAGTCGATTACCTTGACACTTCCGTCCATAGCTTCATTTTCCTGGGAGAAATATCCCATCTTGACGGTCTGTCCGACGGTCACATTACCCGCGTCCGGCTCCAGCCATCCGGCTATAATCTTCATCAGCGTGGATTTTCCGCTTCCATTGGGACCGATGATGCCGATGCGATCATTTTTCAGGAAAATATAGGTGAAATCCTTCATCAAAACCTTGTCGCCAAAGGCCTTGCTGATGTCCTCCAGCTCCACTGTCGTGCGGCCCAGCCGGCTGGAAACGGAGTCCAGCTCCACGTTCTGATCCGCCTCCGGCCCCTTCTGGTCTCTCAGTGTCTCAAACCGCTCAATATGGGCCTTCTGCTTGGTTGACCTGGCCCGTGCGCCGCGCTGCATCCATTCCAGCTCCACCCTTAAGAGGGACTGGCGTTTGCGTTCCGTGGCCTGTTCCATATCGAGGCGCTGGGCCTTCAGTTCCAGATAGCCCTCGTAATTGGCCTGATAGCTGTATAGTTTGCCCTTGTCCAGCTCCACGATCCGGTTCGTCACACTGTCCAGGAAATACCGGTCATGGGTTACCATTAAGAGCGCTCCGTTAAACCGGCGCAGATACGTCTCCAGCCAGTCCGCCATGGCGCTGTCCAGATGGTTGGTCGGCTCGTCCAATACCAGTAAATCCGCCGTGGAAAGAAGGACGCTTACCAGCGCCACCCGTTTTCTCTGGCCGCCCGAAAGGGTCTCCACGCGGTCGTCAAAATCCGTGAAGCCCAGCTTTGTGAGCATCATCTTCGCCTGGCTCTCTAAGTCCCACACATGAGCGTGTCCCTCATTTTCACGGACAATGCTTTCCAGGATCGTATCGCCGTCATGAAACTTCGGATTCTGAGACAAAAACCGGATATCCAGATTACGTCCGCGCACCACGCTTCCGTCGTCCGGTTCCTCCAGCCCTGCCACAATCTTTAAAAGCGTCGATTTCCCCGTTCCGTTGATCCCGATAAGGCCGATCTTCTCTCCCTCATTGATGCTGAAGCTGGCATCGTCAAAGAGCAGCCGCTCGGTGTATGATTTTGTCAAATGTTCTATCGTTAATAAATTCATCTTTGTAATTCGTCTCTCCGTTCCTTATTCATCGCCGTATAGAATCCACGCTTCTATTCAATCACCAGTTCCACCGGGCAATGGTCAGATCCGAGTATCTCCGTATGGATATCCGCACTGACCAGCCTGTCCTTTAACGATTCCGATACACAGAAATAGTCAATTCTCCAGCCTGCGTTCTTGGATCTGGCACTAAACCGGTAGGACCACCAGGAGTAAATCTCCTCTCTGTCCGGATAGAACCAGCGGAAGGTGTCGATGAATCCGGCCTCCAGAAGATCTGTAAACTTGCCGCGCTCTTCGTCTGTGAAGCCCGCGTTCTTCCGGTTTGTCTTCGGATTCTTCAAGTCGATCTCCTTATGTGCCACATTCAAATCACCGCAGAAAATAACCGGCTTCTTCTCTTCCAGCCCTTTTAGATACTGAAGAAATGCATCCTCCCACGTCATACGGTATGGCAGGCGCGCCAGCCCGTCCTTGGAATTGGGGGTGTAGCAGGTGACAACGTAATATTCGGGAAATTCCGCCGTTATTACACGGCCCTCATGATCGTGTTCCTCTATTCCGATGCCGTACGCAACCGATAGCGGCGCCTCCTTCGTAAACATGGCGGTTCCCGAATAGCCTTTCTTCTCCGCGTAATTCCAGTACTGATGGTAGCCCGGCAGATCCAGTTCGATCTGTCCCTCTGAAAGCTTGCTCTCCTGTATGCAGAAAATATCCGCCTTCACTTCGTGAAAATAATCTAAAAAACCTTTACCTACGCAGGCGCGCAGGCCATTAACATTCCATGATATCAATTTTTTCATTTAACAGTCTCTCCTTAGACAATACATAATGTTAGTATAGCATTTTCCAGGACAATAGAAAAGATTAATCTTGGTGGAAATTTTCAGATGAAAAATCCATAAGATCTGATCCATAAGATTCATTCTCAAGTTGATTCCGCTCTGTCGGAATGATATACTGCCACTGAATACATGAAAAGGAGGACTTATCTATATGAAGCATTTAAACAGGCTGGCCGCGCTCGCGCTGTCAGTATCCATGGGTATTTCCGGCTGCGCGTTTGCACCGGCGTCATCCGCTTCTTCCGAGACAGTCTCTTCTACATATGAAAAAGATACGGATAACGGAGAAACCATCTCCGCCGAATCAGCAGATAGCGAGGAAACTTCAATTGATGATACCGGGGAAGCTTCCCTTTCGCCTTCGGAGCAGTCCATTGAAACGGAGGAAGAAAACGCTTCAGAAACAGAATCCGGGAGAGCGGCCGCATTTGCTTTAAAAATAAAAAAGGCCGTTGCATCGTCTGATCTGGAAGGTTTTGCAGATCTCTGCGGCTATCCGGTCTACATATCCCTGGAATCAGGGGACGGCCGCGAGCTTGAGACACGGGATGACCTGATCGCCCTCGGCTCAGATACTCTGTTTACCCAGAAGATGAAGGACACCATCGCGGCAGTACAGGAATCGCAGCTTGACTCCTACGGCGCTGGCGTGATGATGGGCGAAAACGGGGCGGTTGTGTTCAATGATGTAAATGGAACGATGATGATTACGGGAATCAATTTGTCTGACTGATCTGAGGAGGAACAGAGCGGGGGCACGCTGTCCCCCGGAGTTTATTTCATTCATAGGACAAACTTTCCTATGGATGAAATAATGGGTGCTCAGATAACCGGCACCCATAACTGAATATCACTTTCCCCCTTTTCGTCCAACCGTTCCCCATACCTTGCAAAATCATACCGTCTGCCGTCGTCAAACCGACAGGTGGATTCAGGAAACCACTCCCCATAGATGTATTCCACCACTGGCTGGAGGCTGTCCTCATTCCTTCCGCGGAAGGAAAACACAGCATAACGGCCGGCCGGGAATGTAAATTCCTGCATTCCCCTGGGAACCGTGTGTTCTTCGGCGACCTCTGCTCCCGCAACATACCGGAACACCTTATCCATTCCCTGGCAGGGATAATAAGAGTAGTCATTTACCCCAATCAGAAATTCCTCGTCCGTGCGGCCGGAGATCCGGTCCTTTTTCGCATGAAGCCGCCTCCAGCACCTACCGATTACAGAGAAACCGCCCTTTGTGGAACCGCAGCAGCCGACGATGGATATCGTCTTTGCCTCCGTCATGGCCACCTCAAGTATCCTGTCCCCCCGCAGTTTTTCCCGGCGGGAGGCATCGTATTTCAGCTGCAGCGGGAAGAAATCACCCTTCTTCCGGTATTGGGATGGACTGTGTTTAAAATACTTCTGAAACGCCCTCGAAAATGAGCGCTGCGTTTCGTATCCGGAAGCCAGCGCAATTTCCAAAACAGGCTGTTCCGAAAACACCAGCATACGGGCCGCCTCAGTCAGCCTGCGCCTCATAAGATAGGTATGCATGGGAAAACCGGTAACAGATGCAAACATGCGGTGCAAATGGTATCTGGAATAGTTGAAAGCCACAGCAATACTTTCTAAATCCAGCCGCTCCTCCATCAGATGTTCTTCGATATAGTCAATGACTGCAGCTATTTCTTCTATATTAGTTGGTGTGTGATTCATCTTGTCACTCCATTTGTCATCCATTCTGCTCCCCATCTTACCATTCCTATCGGCCGCCTCATCGTAATTCGCAGCCTCCAATTCACTCGCCATAATCCCCGCCTCCTGTCTTTTCTCTATCATACCAGAAAACAAGAACATTTTTGTCACATTTCTTGCTGCCTGCATGCTTTCCGACAGTCCAGTTTTTTCCATTCTCCTTCCTTTTATCTCCCGTTCTCGCATTCTGGCTGTCAGGCTTGCAGCCACAGGCAGAAAATAAGCCGGGAAATTCCATCAGAAGGAATTTCCCGGCTCTATAAAACTGCTTGTTTTATTTATTTTCTTTTTTTGTCATCCATTTCTTCCGCTCTACGAAACGTCCCATGACAAAGGCCATGATGCCGACGCCGATTCCGGTCTGAATGCAGAACAGCAGGCTTTCCACCTCGCCCGGGAGTTCGCCCTGAATCAGGGTTTCCATTACCGGGGTGAACCACGGCTCATACTCTTCTCCACGGATCTCCGCCACCATCTGGCTTCCCGCATCGTCGGATCCGCCGAATTCTGCGCCTTTTAACGCGAACAGCGGAATAATTGCGATCAGGCAGGCAATGACCAGTAAAACGGTTACAATCATTTTTTTATTCTTATCCATCTTATTTTGCCTCCTTTGCAAATCCGATACTGGAAAGCTCCGGCCCGGCGTAGGATTCCAGCGCTATGATGATAACAGTGGTGAGAAGTCCCTCAATGATGGCCAGCGGCAGCTGTGTCGGCGCAAACACGCCTAAAAACTTCGCCGCAGACAGAGCCACACCGCCCTGCTCTGCAGGATAGGCCAACGCCAGCTGAAGGCTGGTTACGCAGTATGTAAACAGATCGCCAAGGGTAGCCGCAAGAAATACGGATACGTAGCGGTTTACCTTTAACTTTCCGCATAATTTATAGATCCCAAAAGCCACGAACGGACCAGCAATCGCCATAGAGAAGGTATTGGCACCCAGCGTGGTGAGTCCCCCATGTGCCAGTAAAACTGCCTGGAAAATCAATACGATAATTCCAAGGATGCTCACTGCCGACGGCCCAAACAGGATCGCCCCGAGACCGGTTCCGGTCATGTGGGAGCAACTGCCCGTAACAGACGGAATCTTCAGGGACGAAATCACAAAAATAAACGCCCCGGCCATGGCAAGCACGGTGATGTTCTTTCTGTTTTCACCCAGTGTACGGCGTATGGAAAAAAATCCGGCGGCCAGGAACGGCACACAGACAGCTCCCCATACCAGGCAGTAGCCCAAAGGCAGATACCCCTCCATAATGTGCATCGCATATGAGACCGGCATAACGCCGAACGTAAATGCAAATGCGACTGCAAGTGTCATGATTCTTTTTTCTTTCTTCATCATCTCTATTCTCCCTTCAAAAAAAATAAGCACCTCATCCGATGATTCCCACTCATCAGACCGGTACTTTGACGACAGCCTCTTCTTCGCTCTTATCCCCTGTCTTCACAGAGATCTCCGGTTTTCCGGACGCAAAAAAAGGCTTCGGCCTCCGGTCATCGCTCGTAACCGGACGCATCGTATCGCAACAGGCAGGTCTTCTGACTCAAGGTTCATCACAGCAGCTCATCTTCCCGGTTACCCAGTGATTTATCGAGCCCTGCTCCTCTTTTACAGCGGCGGGACCGTAAGGGATTTTCACCCTTTTCCCTATTATCCTGCGGAGAATTTCACAGGCACCTCTTGCGTAATTCTATTGTATTGTACACGAAAACGGCTCCGGCTGTCAAATACATTTAACGCCGTCTGCTCTCATTTTCAAACTGCCGGCTTCCTGCTGCTGGCACAGCAGCCGTTCCAGTTCCTCTGCATCTTTTGCATATGAACCGTCAGGCACAAGCCCATGGGCCGCCAGCCGGCTGCACACATCCATCAGGACCGGCTTTCTTAAGTTCGCCTGCGATACCACGCTTTCATCCTGGAAAATGCGGCGCGGCGAGTCATCCGCAATCAGACGGCCTCCGGCAAATACCAACGCCCGGTCCGCCCATCTCCAGGCAAAATCCACATCATGGGTAGAAATCAAAAGAGTTTTCCCCATATTCCACAGCTTATCCAGAACTGCCTCGAATATTGCCGTATTCAGAGGGTCCAGCGAAGCCGTCGGCTCATCAAACAGGAAGAGTTCCGACTCCATCGCGACAATATCCGCGATACAGACCCGTTTCTTCTCACCGCCGCTGAGATAGTGAGGCGGCCTGTCTTTCATTTCTACTAAGTTCATACAAGCAAGGGCCTCATCCACGCGCCGTTTCACCTCCGCGGCCGGAAGCTTTAAATTCATGGGCCCGAATGAAACCTCCGCGGCCACCGTTGATGCGATAATCTGATTATCCGCCTCCTGAAACACAATTCCAACGTGCTTTCGCAGCTCATTCCGGTTCTTTTTTGTAATTTCGGTACCCCGGTATAAGATTTTCCCGGAATCCGGTGACAGCACGCCGTTCAGATTCAGAAAACACGTGGATTTTCCTGCTCCGTTGGAACCCAGTACCGCGATCCGCTCGCCCTTTCTGACCGATAAGTTCACATCCTGCAGGGCCGTTTTCCTGCTGTCATAGGAATAGCAGAGATGCTCTGTCTCCAGAATCACATCTCCTTTGTTCTCGTCCACATACTCACCACCTTTTCTCTCATTTTCTCTGTATCACTCCGATGTCGGACTACAGTAAGATCCACACCGCCGCAATCAGCAGTAAGTATCCTGCTGCCGCTGCCGCCTGGCTTCCCCTGATCCGCTTCTCTTCCTCCAGGAAACAGAGATCCCCGTCGTAGCACCGGGATAATAGAGAGTCATAATACGTGTCCGCCCTTTTTAACGATGCCACCAGCAGATTGCCGGCAGTGCTTCCGAAGGTACGGCAGGATGTCCTAAAATCGCAGGTTCCCAGCCGGGAAACAGCGGCCTGTTTCATCTGACTGTGGGTGTCGCTCAAAACGAAAATAAAGCGGTAAATCAGATACATCAGTTCCACAATCATTTTCGGTACGTGTATGCGCTTTAAGACTCCGATCATCTCACTGGCCGGCGTGGCAAGCGTCATCATGTACATGGCACTGACCGCCCCCAGCGCTCTGGTAAACAGCAGTACAGCCTGCAAAAGCCCGGCCTTCGTCACATAAAGCGAAAACCATGGAACGCTTATATACCAGTCGCCGTAGGGCCTGCGCGAAATACCTGCGGCAATCGCCACGGTCCCCATAAAAAGAAAGGCGAGAGGAATCGTAAGCAGCTTTAAATACCGTGCAGGCGATAAGCCTCCCGCCATAACCGTAATGCAGGCCATGGTAAAGATTACAAATACCGACACCGACAGCTTGTCCGCCGCGATGCACAGACAGAGCGCCGCCATGCCCACCGCCATCTTAAGCCCCGCATTCCAGCTTCTGAGCCGCGACTCATAGGCATAGAAATCAATCGAATGCGCCGCATCGTGTTTATGACCTCTGTGAATTGGTTTCACCTCCCTTGATCTATTTACCGGCATTGGCCGATATGACCCATTATATAACGGGAGGAGGCGTATGGCAAATAAAATGGTAATTTATCCCTTCTTCCCTTCACGCTTCCGATACCATCCATACCACACCGTAAAGAACACAATCCCATACACCGAAGCCAGCGGCACCGCCAGTCCGATATCAAACAGGCTGGCCCCATCCTTCAGGCTGAACACATACGACAGCGGCACCCTCACGAGAAACGACGCCGTTATTCCCTGCAGCATAACGGGAAGCGACATGCCATGGCCGTTAAAGTAGCCGATATAACTGAATACAATACAGGTAAGTATGGCCTCCGGGCTGAATCCCTTTAAGTACTCCGCGCCCCGCACAATATAAGCCTCATTGGAGGTAAACAGCGACGCCGGGATATCCCCTCTGAAAAACGTAACCGCAAAGATAAACACGCCGACGCAGACGCCGAGCCCCATTCCCGTGAGCATTGCCTTCCTGGCCCGTTCCTCTTTGCCGGCCCCCACATTCTGAGCCACAAAGGCCGACATGGACTGCATCAGCGCAGAAGGGATCAGCATGACAAAGGAAATGACCTTCTGGGCGATTCCATACCCGGAGGACGCCTCAAGGCCGATTCCATTTACAATCGCACAGAGAATTAAGAATGATATATTTGTCAGCATTTCCTGAAGCGCCAGCGGTATTCCCAGCTTTAAAAATACCAGAATTTCACGGTTAAAGCGGATATCACTTTTCTTAATGGTGAACGGAAGCTTCTGCCTGCGGATGATAAGCAGAGACAGGACCACGCTGACGGCCTGGGCCAGAATCGTGGCCAGCGCGGCGCCCGCCACATTCATGTGAAAAACTGCCACGAAAAGCAGATCTCCAATAACATTTACGATACAGGCGATCAGGACAAAAATCAGCGGCAGCTTCGAATTTCCCAGTCCGCGGAAGATGCCGCTGATCACATTATAAGCTACCACGAATACAATCCCCACACCGCAGATTCTCACATACTGCACCGTCAGGTCGTAGGCCTGTTCCGGGGCATTGAGCAGTGATGCAAAGACAGGAGCCAGAAACAGAAGCAGGGCCATGATGACTGCCGTAAAAATCACAAAAAAACAAACCGTTCCTCCAATTACACCGCCGATCCGTTCGTTCCGCTTCTCTCCGAGGTAACGGCTGATTAAAACCGTCACGCCCATCACAAGAGCGGTAATCACAAATGTAACCAGATTGATGATGTTGCTCCCCGTCGCCACCGCCGAGATACCCGCATCGGTTCCAAACTGCCCCACGACGAGTAAATCCACTGCGCCGTACATCGCCTGCAGGATCAACGCTCCCAGCACCGGTACCATAAATTTGACAAGTTTCCCCACGATACTTCCCTGAGTAAAATCGTCCGATAATGTGTTATGCTTTGACATACTTCTCTCCTTCCTAACGTTCCAGGTTCTCCAGCATTTTCTCTGCAACCTTCATAAATGTATTTAAATCTTCCTGGGAGATTCCCTCAACGAGCAGTCCCTCCGTCTTCTGGATCTCCTGCTGCAGCGCCAACCGGATGTCCTCAGCCGCCTCCGTAAACTGAATTTTCTTATATCTCCCATCCTCTTCACTGCTGACCCGCTGTATCATCTTTCTGCTCTCCAGCGTCTTCAGAAGCTCCGTAGCCGTCGATGGCCGCAGCCCGAACTCTTTCTCAATGTCTTTCTGATACAGCGGCCGGTCTCTGCCGTCAACCAGGATAAAATCCAGAATCCGCCCCTGAACCTCTGTAATTCCGAGATTTTTCCCCATCTTTTCCGATCTGCGCCTTAGGCGTATGGAAATTTTATTGATCAGTTTTCCTGTATCCATTGTGCTTCCCCCTGTGCTTGGCTGAATTTGGAATCTATATAGTTCGGTTCCTAACTATTAGGTTATAACACATTTTCAGTAAATGTCAAGTGCAAGATTGATTCAAAAAAAGCGCCTCTCCCGCGAGTCAGGCCCGCGCCGGAGAGGCGCACACAATGCGAAGCACCTAAGCATTTAAATTCTTCACAGTTTCCCGTATTATCAGTCTGTTTTCCAGATAGACCCGCCGGTTATCGATGATTCCGTCCTCCAGACGGCGCAGCAGAATCCGCGTCCCTTCCCGGGCGATCTCGCCCATGTTCCGCTCCACAGTAGTCAGCTTCATATTCGCATAGCCCGACAGATCCCAGTTGTCGAAGCCCACCAGCGACACGTCGTCCGGCACCTTTAGGCCGACCTCGGTGACTGCCTCCCGGGCGCCGAATGCCATCTCATCGTTAAAGCTTAAAATTGCCGTCAGATCCTGTTCCAGAAGCCGCTTGGCCGCCTGATATCCGCTGGCATAGCGGTATGTACCGTGTTCCACCGGCAGACTGTCGGGATCCAGACCGTGTTTTGTCATGGAGGCGCGCCAGCCGCGGTGACGCAGCCTGGTGGAATCCAGATTCGAATTCCCTTCGATAATGCCGATTCTCCGATGCCCGTTTTCCAGAAGGCAATCCATGGCTTTTTCCATGGCTCCGGCCTCATCGGTGGTAACGTTAGGCACATCCAGAAATACCGTCCGGCAGATGGCTACCATGGGAATCCCCTTATTCAGGACTTCATCCATGAATTCCAGATCATCGTCCTTCTGCGTAAGCACGATAATTCCATCCAAAAAGGAGGGATTCAGCGTTCCCGGCTCATGCATATCAATACCTTTGACAATGACATTATATTTGCTCCCCACCACGCTGTAGACCCCGGTCAGCACATCGTGCAGAACGAAGGGGGAACTCATCTTGCTGATGGTGGAGAAGTAAAGACCAATCACGTAGGACCGTGACATCTTCAGCTGAATCGCCGCCTGATTCGGCACGTATCCCATCTCTTCCGCGATTTTCAAAATACGTTTCTTTTTATCGGACTTGTCCGCATTCGGATCATTTAAGGCTCTGGATACCGTAGAGTAAGACACTCCCGCTTTTTTTGCCACATCCTTGATCGTAACTGCCATATCCCACACTCCCTGCCACAAATACGTAATAGATTTAGTATACCTTTGACGTCCGAAGATTGCAACACCTTAATTCTCTGAGTTTTACTTTAAAGGGAGGCAGAGGTTACAGCCCGGTCGGTCTCTGCTTCCCGGTCTGCCCGGCTGTGAACTGCACCAAACAAAGAAGGACGGAGGTACAGCAGCCTCCGCCCATTCACTTAACCCTTTACGCCGCCTGCCGCGATACCGTCGATAAACTGATCCTGAGCCAGCAGGAACACGATCAGAGACGGAATAATGGAAATCAGGGACATGGCCAGCACACGATTCCACTCAAAGCCGGTATCTGCGTCCATGGACATCTTAACAAAGATGGACGCCGGGTAGCGGGCCGGTGTGTTGACATAAAGCAATGGTCCCATAAAGTCATTGGAAGACCACATAAACTGAAATAATGCACACGATACAATTGATGGCTTTAGCATCGGCACGATCACATACCATAAGGTCTTGACAGAACCGCATCCGTCGATGGTAGCCGCTTCCTCCAGCTCCTTGGGAATATTTCTTAAAAACTGAATCAGCATGAATACGAAATAGGTATCCGTCGCAAACATTGTCGGTACGATCAGCGCCAGATAAATCGGGGAATCGATCCAGCCAAACTTATTGAACAGGACGAACTGCGGCACATTTAACACGACCTGGGGAAGGAACAGTGTGGACATCAGAACTGCAAAGAGCAGCTTTTTGCCCCTGAATTCAAACCTGGCGAAGCCGTATGCCGTTATGGTGGCGGATACAATCGTGAATACCACCTTCGGCAAAACGATGGAATACGTATTAATCATGGCTTTAAAGATATCAATATCACCGCCATAGCTTTTCAACGCGTTCTTATAACCGTCCAGCGTCGGATTCTTCGGTATGAAACCAATCCCGCTGAATATCTCATTATTCGTTTTAAAGGTAGCCCCAACCATCCAGATCAGCGGATAAATCATGATGAAGCCCACTACGATCAGCACTACGTAGCGCACGATCGTATTGACAGTCTTTCTTGTCTCTCTCGTCATCTTTTTTACCTCCCGTCCTCATCTGAATAGTAGACCCAGTGCTTCTGGCTGAAGAATGCAATGCCTGTAAACGTCATAACAATCAGGAACAGCAGCCATGCCTGAGCGCTCGCCAGACCCATCTCGTAGCTCTTGAACGCATTGTTATAAATCAGCATGGAGATCAGCATGGTCGAATTACGCGGTCCGCCCTGGGTAATGATGAACGGTCCGTTGAATTCCTGGAACGCCTGACACAGCTGGGTAACCAGGTTGTAGAAAATAACCGGGGTAATAAGCGGAACCGTAATGCTGAAGAACTGTCTCCATTTCCCGGCGCCATCGATGGCTGCCGCCTCATATAAATCCTCCGAGACACCCTTTAAGGCCGCCAGGAAGATCACCATGGCAGAACCAAACTGCCAGACTCTCAGCAGGCAGATTACAAACAGCGCGTGAGACGGACTGGCCAGCCAGTTCGGTCCCTCGATGCCCATGTAGCTCAGCAGCATGTTGATAATACCGTCATCCTTAAATACCGCTTTCCACAGCACGGCGATGGCGATGGAGCCGCCCAGAATCGACGGAATATAGTAAGCCGTACGGAAGAGATTGACTCCCTTTAACTTAAAGTTCAGAATATATGCAATAAATAACGCAAAAACCAGTTTCAGCGGTACGGTCATGAAAGCGTATTTCATCGTAACCACAAAGGCTTTTACAATCTTCTTAGTATGGATAATCTCGTCATAGTTCATCAGGCCAACTTTGGAAACTCCGTCAAACAAATGATAGTCCGTAAAACTGTATACAAGTGATGATCCAAACGGATATACCTTAAAAATAAGAAATCCGATCAGCCATGGCAGTATGAAGAAAAAGCCTTTGTTTTCTTTTACGATCTTCTTAAAGCTCCTTCTTTCTGCGGTTGTACTCTGAGCCGCTGGTTGCTTCATACCGTTACCTCCTCTTTCTTACGCAGCGGCCCCCGTTGCCGGCGGCCGCTGATTGTCACTCACTATTTGCTTAAAACTTTATTGACACCGTCAATCAGTACTTCGGTTGCTTCATCAAGATCGTAATCGCCGTAGCTTAAGCCTGCCATTACATCCCAGTAAACGCCCTCGTTTGTTGCCTTTAACGCACTCGCCTCAAACTTTGGATCCAGCGGGAAGGAGACATAGCTTAATACCTTGGAGTTTGCTTCTGCCACTAATTCATTTAACAGACCGTTGTCCTTACAGATCTTAAGGCCTTCTGCGGAGCACGGAATTCCTCTCTCGGAAGCAAGAATCTTGACGCCCTCCTCCTCATTTAACAGGAAGTTTACTAAAGCTGCACACTCAGCCGGATGCTTTGTGTTTTCAGAAATACCAAAGCACATGGAAACCTTCGCAAAACCGCCCTTATGGTCGCCCATGTCGGCAAATTCCTCGCCTACTACGAATTCCTGGCCTTCATTTAACGCGCCCTGCTGCTTGGTAGCTGCGGAATCCCATTCGAAGATGCCTGCGTATTTGCCTTCCATCCACTTCGGATTCTTGTCGAAGGAAGCCGCGCCGTCGCCTGCGATGGTGGCGATGGACGGAATTACATGATCCGCTTCCAGAGACTGGATAAATTCCAGACCGTCCTTAATCTCATCTTCAGAGTACTGAAGCTCATTATTCTCTACCCAGGCTTTTCCGTACTTGGACTCTAAGTAGTAAACCATGAAGATTGTTCTGTCATACTCGTTCATAGCCAGCGGATAGTATTCGTCGCCAAGCTTTTCCTGGAATACCTTTCCTGCTGCTCTTAAGTCGGCTAAGGTCTTCGGTGTCTCAATTCCGGCCTGGTCGTATGTAGTCTTGTTCCAGTAGAAGATTCTGCCTGTCATGGAGATCGGAACGCCCTGCAGTTTGTCTGCTACCGTACACTGTGCCAGGTAATCTTCCGAGAACTGGGACAGATCGAGAATATCGGATAGCTTATTCAGATCATAGAATGCGCTTCCGTCTGAGCTGAAGGAAGTAATCCAGTTCCAGTTAATTTGGTTTACATCGGGTGCTGTGCCTGTGGCAAACTGTGAGGACATCTTATCTTCCCAGCCATCCCATGCGGAATAAGAAGTCTTTACCGTAATGTTCGGATACTTCTTCATAAACGCATCGACCGCGGCCAGAGTGGCTTCGTGCCTTGAATCGCCGCCCCACCAGCTGAAGGAAATCTCGATGGGATCTGTGGTGTTCACCGTCAGGCCTTCCGCCTCCGCCGGTTCCGCCGTGGTCTCCGCCTCCGTTTTTGCAGCTTCTGTTTTTGCAGCCTCTGTCTGAGCAGCGGTCGTCTCCTCTGCCTGCTTTGCTCCGTTGCCGCAGCCTGCCAGTCCTGCTGCCATCGCAGCCGCCATTACCAGTGTTAAAGCTTTTTTCCAGTTCTTTCTCATAAGACAGTCTCCCTTTCTTTCTTAGGCGCTTTTCTCATTGCTTTAATTTTGCAAAGGTTTGCAACCTGTTTCTTAAAAATATGCATATCTGCTACATTCCAGCCCCTCGTTTGTGTCTTTTTGCCAGCAAATATACATTGTCTCGTTGATGTTTTTATCTTATCACCATTCTTTTCCCATGTCAATTGTGTATTATGCATATCATTTCATCAACTTTTTATATATATTTACTAATTTTATTTTTTAAAATATATGATATTATAATAGAAACTGCAAACGTTTGAATTTTCAATCTTTTATTTTTTTCATATACAGAAAAGGAGTATTCAATATGGAAATACTGGACCGCTATATTCATCAATTATTAGATCAGAGTACCCCTGAATCACCGATCTGGTATAAGGAAGAGAGCGATGCATCGGCTCCGGCCAAATGGAACTATATGGATGGCTGCATGATCAAGGCCATTCTCGAACTCTACCACATTACAGAAAACAGCAGATACTTAGAATTCGCCGATCACTTCATCGATCACTTCGTCCGCGAGGACGGCTCCATTGTTTCCTACGACCCGGAAGAATATAATCTGGACAATGTAAATGCAGGCAAGACCCTGTTCGATTTATATAAGCTGACCGGAAAAGAGAAATACCGGAAGGGAATCGACACCGTGCACAGCCAGATCCTCGGCCAGCCCCGCACCTCTACCGGCAACTTCTGGCACAAGCTGATCTACCCCAACCAGATCTGGCTGGACGGGCTCTACATGGCGCTTCCCTTCTATATGCAGTATGAAGTGGAATACAATGGCTGCAAAAACTGCATGGACATTATTGATCAGTTTAAAAATGTCCGGCAGCTGATGCGGGAACCGCTGAATGGCCTTTACTACCACGCCTATGATGACTCCCGGAAGATGTTCTGGTGCGACAGGGTGACCGGACTCTCCGATAACTTCTGGCTCCGCGCGCTGGGCTGGTTCTCCATGGCGCTCATCGACACCATGGAAATCATGCCGGATTCCTTAATGGAACAGCGCACCGAATTAAACACCATATATCGGGAACTGATTGACGCCATGCTTCCTTACCAGGACGAAGCGGCCGGCATGTGGTATCAGGTCGTGAACCGCGGCGGCATCAGCCCCAATTACTTAGAGACCTCCGGTTCCGCCATCTTCGCCTATGCAATTATGAAGAGCGTCCGCCTGGGCTATCTGCCGGACACGTATCTTCCATTTGGCGAGAAGGCATTCCAGGGCATCTGTGACAAGTATCTCTCCGAAGAAAACGGCGAATTACAGCTGGATGGCATCTGCCTCGTAGCCGGCCTCGGCAACACCGAGAACCGGGAAGGCACCTTTGAATATTATATGCGGGAGCCTATTGTGAAAAACGAAGCGAAGGGCATCGCACCGCTCATTCTTGCTTATATTGAAATCTTGATGCGGAAGTAGGTTACAGGTTTCATTTCCCTTGCAACGGTATGGGGCTTATGGTATCATATGCCATAAGCCCCATACTTTGGTTTGCGGAAAGGATCTGTACATATGAATGAAGCACTTTTTCAACTGATCTCTTATTTTTTCATCTATTCATTTCTGGGCTGGTGCATGGAAATTGCCTATGCGGCTCTGAAAAAAAAGCATTTCTATAACCGCGGCGTTTTAAATGGCCCTCTCTGCCCGGTTTACGGCATCGGCATGATTCTGATTCTGACCTTTTTCAGTTCTCTGAGAGAGAGTCTCGTCTTCCTGGCCATCGGAAGCGCCGTCATCGCCACGATCCTGGAGTTCTTCACCGGGGCGCTGATGGAAAAGCTGTTTAAGAAGCGGTGGTGGGACTATTCTGATTATAAATACAATCTGGGCGGTTACGTCTGTATCCCATTTTCAGCCCTTTGGGGCGTGGGAGCGGCGCTTACTCTCCGTTTTATTCATCCATTGATCCATATGGTCATCAGCCGGGTTCCAGCGCTGGCCGGACAGATTATCCTCATCGCCGGTCTCGTCATCCTGGCCATGGATTTTATCAGCGTACTCGGTGTGGTCTTCCAGGTACAGAAATACAACACCCGCGTGGAAGAGCTGGCTGAGGGAATGCAGCAGATTTCCAACAGACTGGCGCGCTCCATTTTTACCCGAATTGAACGACGAATGGCTAAGGCCCATCCCGGAGCAGCGCCGGAAAGCACTGCGGCTGAGACCGACTCCGTCTCCCGAGCAAAAACACGTTCCTGCGAGGCAGCTCCAGCCGTCTTCGCCGACGGCTGTTCGTTCCATAAGCTCGTATGGCTGTTCTTTATCGGAGCGTTCCTGGGAGATATCACTGAGACGATCTTCTGCTACGTCACCTCCGGAATCCTGATGAGCCGCAGCAGTGTTGTCTATGGACCCTTCAGCGTCGTGTGGGGGCTGGGCGTTGTGGTCCTCACCATGATGCTTCATAAGTATAAGGACCGTGACGACCGGTATATTTTCCTATTCGGTACTGTGGTAGGCGGCGCCTATGAGTACATCTGCAGCGTGTTCACGGAGATCGCCTTCGGCACCGTATTCTGGGATTACAGCAAACTGCCCTTCAACCTGGGAGGTAGAATCAACCTGCTGTACTGCTTCTTCTGGGGCCTGGCGGCCGTCATCTGGATCAAGCTTCTTTATCCGCGCATCTCGGGTCTCATTGAACGGGTTCCGGTCAAGGCAGGGAAATTATTAAGCTGGTGCATGATCGTCTTCATGACGGTAAACATCGTGATTTCAGCCATGG
The DNA here is from genome assembly GCF_014288035.1 of Hungatella sp. L36. Lineage (NCBI taxonomy): Bacteria > Bacillati > Bacillota > Clostridia > Lachnospirales > Lachnospiraceae > Hungatella > Hungatella sp. L36. The sequence continues at coordinate 58,222 of NZ_JACOPC010000015.1, forward strand.
CACTGGCGCGCTACTCGGACCGGCAGACGGGCCGGGAAGCCGCCAACTCCATCGACTACTTCCTGGATGATCATTTTCCGGATAAGAGGATGGAGTGGATCTACCCGAACGCCATTGTCAAGGAATAGCATGCAAACGGAAGAATCGCCTGGAGAGATAATCCCCAGGCGATTCTTTACTTTATGATAAGTCTTACTTTATTCACTTACTTTATTCATTCTCCTGCATCTGCTCATCGGTCAGTGTAAATACCTGTCTCTTACGCGCCATCTCATCGCTGGCCAGGTACTCGTCGTACGTGGTGATCTTATCGATCAGCTGGCCGTTCACGATCTCCATGATACGGTTAGCGGTCGTCTCCACGATCTGATGGTCACGGGAGGAAAAGAGCAGCACGCCCTGGAACTTCACCAGGCCGTTGTTTAACGCCGTGATGGACTCCATGTCCAGATGGTCGGTCGGCTCGTCGAGCATCAGCACGTTGGCGCCGGAGATCATCAGCTTGGAAAGCATACAGCGGACCTTTTCACCACCGGATAAGACACGGACCTTCTTCACGCCATCCTCTCCCGCAAACAGCATACGTCCCAGGAATCCGCGGACATAGGTCGCTTCCTTTTCAGGAGAGTACTGTGTCAGCCAGTCCACGATGGTGTCATCGTTGTTGAACTCCGCGCTGTTGTCCTTCGGGAAATAGCACTGGCTTGTGGTCAGTCCCCACTTATAATCGCCTTCATCCGGTTCCATCTCGCCGGAAAGAATCTTGAACAGAACCGTCTTCGCCTGCTCGTTGGGGCCAACCAGGGCTACCTTATCTTCTCTGTTTAAGATAAAGGAGATATTGTCGAGCACCTTCACGCCGTCGATCGTCTTGGATAAATTCTGTACGGTCAGCACTTCGTTTCCGATCTCACGGGCCGGGCGGAAATCAATATACGGATATTTACGGCTGGATGGCTTGATATCATCCAGTTCGATCTTTTCAAGAGCACGTTTTCTGGAGGTCGCCTGCTTGGACTTGGAAGCATTGGCGGAGAAACGCTGGATAAATTCCTGCAGCTCCTTGATCTTCTCTTCCTTCTTCCGGTTTGCCTCTTTCATCTGCTTCACCATCAGCTGGCTGGACTCATACCAGAAATCATAGTTACCGGCATACAGCTGAATCTTGCCGTAGTCGATATCCGCGATCTGGGTGCAGACTTTATTTAAGAAATAACGGTCATGGGATACCACGATTACCGTGTTTTCAAAGTTAATCAGGAACTCCTCCAGCCATGCGATGGCATCGAGGTCCAAATGGTTCGTCGGCTCGTCGAGAAGCAGGATATCCGGGTTGCCGAATAACGCCTGGGCAAGCAGTACCTTTACCTTCTGGGCGCCGTTTAATTCCTTCATGTATTTGTAGTGAAACTCTGTCTCGATTCCAAGGCCGTTTAATAAGTTGGCCGCGTCGGACTCCGCTTCCCAGCCGTCCATGGAGGCAAACTCGCCTTCCAGCTCAGCCGCCTTGATGCCGTCTTCATCTGTGAATTCTTCCTTCATATAGATGGCATCTTTTTCTTTCATAATCTCATACAGTCTGGCATTTCCCATGATAACGGTGTCCAGAACCTGGTACTCGTCATATTTAAAATGGTCCTGCTGGAGGAAGGAAAGACGCTGGCCAGGTGTCATCACGATGTCGCCGCTCGTCGGCTCCAGCTGTCCTGATAAAATTCTTAAAAACGTTGATTTTCCTGCACCATTGGCACCGATCATGCCGTAGCAGTTGCCTTCCGTAAATTTAATATTTACATCTTCAAACAATGCCTTCTTGCCAATACGTAAGGTTACATTATTCGCACTAATCATTCCCAATAAATTCCTTTCTTATAACCGCCGCTCGCTCTGTCATTATTTCCAGTGAGCAGGCACCCGCTGCGGGAGTTTCCGCTCACACAAAACAGGGCTCATAAGGCCCCGTCTCTCATCTCTCTTATTTTACATGAAAATCCCGAATTTGCAAGCCTTTTATCAAAAAAGCCTGTAAATCCGGTGATTTTCAGCTGGATGCATTATTTCAATCCACATTCTGAGTCCAGAATACAAAACCCAGAATGACATAGTAGCTATGCTACCATTAAAATCTATTTGGCGGACTCTACTTTAAGCGGGAAATTGGACTCGCTGCCCGCATCGTAGGTCACTGTCACATACGTTACTTTTACCCTGGCGCCGCTGCCGTTGCTGTCGTCTGTGGCCTGGCCGAGAACGCCGGTATTAAGGCCCTCGCAGTTATCTTTTAAGAAGCCTGTTTCTTCCCCTTTATCGTCCCGGATCGTAAAGCTGCTCATGGCCTGGTCCGTTACGCTTCCGGTCATGGTCTTCACTTCCATATTCTCCTGGGCATCCAGCACCAGCACAATCTTTGCATTGGCGGCGTCGTCTCCGGAGATCTCTCCCTTGTAAATGATGGAGACAGAGGTCCCCTCCTTCAGCTCATAGGTGGTCTCGATCACCACGCCGTTTAAGTTAAATTTCACTTCCGTATCGCCGTTTTTGACCGTCATGTCCTCCAGCGTATCCGATACCGATTCCACGCTGCACGTCAAAATCTTAAACTCCGCAGTGTTGCCCGGCGCCTCCAGCGTCGCGGCCGGTGTCGTCGCCGGTTCCTTCGTCTCCGGTTCCGCTGTGGTGGGTGCCGGTGTCGTCTCTGTATTACTGGAAGATTTTCCGCAGGCCGTAAAAGCAAGGGCCGCGCAGAGCGCCATTATCACAATCAGTGTTCGTTTCATTCGCATCCTCTTCTTTCTGCTATGTACCATAAGTAGCTTTGTCAAGTGCTCATAGTATATCATCCGATTGTGAAAATTGCTTTGCTTTTTTCTTAATTTTTGAGAGAACCGTAGCCATCCCCGTACCGGCCCAAAAAGTTCTGCGTGCGCTCATTATTGGAGGCGAAAACCTCCTCCGGCGTCCCCTCTTCCACGATCAGCCCATCCGCCATGAAGATGACGCGGTCCGAGATGTCTCTGGCAAATGCCATCTCATGAGTCACGATCACCATGGTGATCTGTAAATCGGCCAGAGAACGGATCACCTTCAGCACCTCGCCCGTAAGCTCCGGGTCCAGCGCAGAGGTGGGCTCGTCAAAGAACAGGATCTTGGGGTTTAAGGCGAGAGCCCTTGCGATGGCAACACGCTGGCACTGGCCGCCGGAGAGCTGGCAGGGGTATGCCTCCGCCTTGTCCTCCAGTCCCATCTTGCGAAGCAGGTCGTACGCCTCGCGGATTACCTCCTCTGATTTTCGCTTCTGCACATGGATCGGCGCGTCGATGATATTTTTCAGCACATTGTAATGGGGAAATAAGTTAAAATTCTGGAAAACGAGGCCGTAATTTCCCTGGATTTCCTTTTGTTTTTCCTTTCCTGCATAGACGGCGGTTCCGTCAGGGCCGTTCCAGGCCGCCTTTTCGCCCAGGTACAGCAGCTCGCCGCTGTCCATCCGCTCCAGCATCGTCGCACAGCGAAGCAGCGTGGACTTGCCCGATCCGGACGGACCGATGATGGAGACAATCTCGCCTTCCGCTACCGCTAAGGAGATGTCTTTCAGTACGCCCTGGCCGTCAAATGATTTCTTGATATGATTCATTTCCAGCAGATACATATGGTTTCTCCTCCCCTTATTGATAGTAATTCAGCCGTTTTTCCACGGTTTCCATGATGACAGCCACCAGCAGATTAAATATGTAGTAGAACAGGCCCGCCGCCACAAACGGAATCAGGCTTGTCTGGGAGGACGCCAGTGCCTTTGCCACCGCAAACATCTCCAGGACGCTGATGGTAAATGCCAGGGAGGTGTCCTTGACCAGCGTGATCACCTCGTTCGTTACCGAGGGGAGAATCCGTTTCATCACCTGCGGAAATATAATCCGGAAAAATGTCTGTGTCTTCGAATATCCCAGCAGCTTCGCCGCCTCATACTGGCCAACCGGCATGGACTGGATCCCGCTCCGGTATATCTCCGCAAAATATGCCGCGTAGTTGACGACAAAGCCGATAAAGGCCGCCCAGAGGCGGTAATTATTCCCCACTTTTATTTTGAACAGATAGTATGGGCCGAAATAAACCACCATCAGCTGCAGCATCAGAGGGGTCCCTCTCATGACTGAAATATAAAATTTTACAATGGTTCTGATTACAGGATTTTTCGACATCCTGCCAAAGGATATGAAAAGTCCCAGAGGCAGGGAAAAAATAAGCGTCACAAAAAATATCTGGATGCTGATCCACATGCCTCCTGCCAGCTGTGAAAAAATCTTCGTTAAAGTCATGGTCTTCCCCTGTCTCTATTTACCAATCGTTGTGATATCTTTATCGAACCACTTCTCGGATATCTTCGCCAGGGTACCGTCTGCCGCCAGTGCTTCCAGCTGTTCCTGAACCTGATCCTTTAAGGTGTCATTTCCCTTCTTGAATCCAACCGCATAGTTTTCCGCGGCAAGCGTCTCATCCAATACGATGAAATCAACCTGTCTCTGCTCGATCTGGAAACGGGCCACTACCTCGTCCATGGCGATGGCATCGACCGCTCCCATCTGTAAATCCATAAAGGCCGTATTATAGTCCGGTGTCGTCTGAAGCGTCCCAAATGTCCCCGTCAGATCCGGATCGTCTTTTAATGCCGCTTCCGCGGAGGACTCCGCCTGAACCTCCACTACCTTTCCGGCCAAATCCGCCAGAGTCTTGATGCCGGACTCCGCTGTCACCACAAATACCTGCTGATTCGCCATATAGGCTTCCGACCATGTATAATCGTCCTCACGGCCTGTCATGGTAAATCCGTTCCAGATACAGTCGATATTACCGGACTCCAGCTCCATATCCTTTGCCGCCCAGTCAACCGGCTGGGGAACAAACTCCAGTCCGAGACGTTCAGCGACCTCCTTTGCCACCTCCAGGTCAAAACCGGTGTACTCTCCATCATCGCCCACAAACCCCATAGGCGGAAATTCCTGATCAAATCCTACTGTAAATGTACCGCCCGCGGCTCCTGCCTCAGAAGCCTCCGCCTCGGGTGCCTTCGTATCCGCACTGGTATCCGCATCAGCCTCCACTGCCGTCGTATCCGCCGCTTTTCCAGTCGTTTCTGCTGTCTCCGCCGCCGTATTACCGGCCGCCTGTCCGGAACACCCGGATACCATTGCCATCAGCCCCAGGGCTGCCACCATTACCATAACGCTCTTCTTCATAATTGTTGTTTCCTCCTCTGCATTTTCATGTGCTACCATGGTAGCACACTAAAGTATTTCTGTAAAGAAGATTTTTTATAATTTCTTTGATTTGGAACGCAGCCTGTAAACAGCGAAAAACCGGAGGCTGTCACTGCCCCCGGTTTTTCGGCGTACCTTCTTTATGCATTTGCCTTTTCATCCAGATACTCCAGGATCTCCTGTGCATTCGTATCCGGTTTTACTTTCTCGAAGACCTTTTCGATCACACCATTCTCATCGATCACAAAGGTGCTTCTGACAACGCCCATGGACACTTTTCCATAAAGCTTTTTCTCCTGCCAGACGTCATACGCCTTTATGGCCTCCAGCTCCGGATCGGATACCAGAATGAAGGGCAGTTCATGTTTCTGGGCAAAGCTGCTGTGGCTCTTTACGCTGTCCTTGCTCACTCCGATGACTTCCACGCCCCTCTGCTGATATCCCGCATATGCGCCGGCAAAGGCACACGCCTCACGGGTGCAGCCCGGTGTGTTATCCCTCGGATAAAAATAGAGAACCACCTTCTTCCCCAGAAAAGAGGAGAGTGTTACGGGATTGCCGTCCTTATCGTTCAATGTAAAATCTGGTGCTTTTGTTCCTGCCTGCAGCATATTTTGTACCTCCTTATTTGCTCATAATGTTGATTCATTTCATTCGTTACCTTTTTTCCACCGCGATAAAAGGAACCTTCATCTCCCGTTCCGTAAAGCCTGAGTGATTGGACTTCCATTTACTGTCGCTGTCTTCGTAATTGATCCCCATGCAGCTTACCGCTACCGCCAGATAGTCGCCCATAAGCTCCGGCAATCTCGGATGGGGAACACCGCCTCCGAATATATTCTGCCCCAGAACCGCGTCTTTGGACAGCAGCAAAAACTGATCCCCAAAGAGCCGTTTAAACAGATCCGGAAACTGCGCCAGGTATTCCTGTTTCACATAGAAGGACGCCGCCCTGGCTTCTATCACAGGCGGGCGCTCCAGCATCCGGTCCAGTTCGGGATAATCCCGGATCAGGAAATATCCGGTATCTCCGTGACCGTGATCGGCCGTCACGATGAGAAGCGTATCCTCGAGGTCACGGCAGAGCCGCTCAACGCGCTGGTCAATGTCCCTGATAATTTCAGTAACCGACTCATGACAGCATCCGGCGTCGTGCATCGTATAATCCGGTTCACCCCAGTAGGCATAAATATAGTTTCTTTCTTCTTTCCCGCACAGGCCTTTTACCGTGTCAAACAGCTCCTCATATTTGGTAATTCTGGCGGAGCCGTACAGAGAGACGACATATGCTTTTGCATTCCCCGTCTCCTCTATTTTCTCATAGACCGTTCGGTACCGCAGATACTGTCTCGCCGCATGGAACTTTGCGGCCTGCTCCTGCGTACCTCTCCGGGTGTTGGGAAAGAGCGAAACGATATCGCCCAGTTCAGGGAAATACAGATTCCAGCCGAGCCATCCGTGTTCCGCCGGTGTTAAGCCGCTCTCGATGGAAGTCGTCGCGGCCGTGGTGGTCGGCGGAAAGACCGAGGACAGTTCCCCAAGCGCGTGGCTCCTTAAAAAACTGTTTTCAGGCAGATGGCGGCGGAGCACCTCCATCCCCAGGCCATCAAACAGCATAATCACCACATGCTTGTATGGGTGCTGAAGAAGCTCATCCATCGGTTCGAACGTCTTATGGTGGTATTCTGCCCCATAATGCTTCAGTATCGAACAGCTCAGACTCACAATGCTGTGGTCATAATCCACAAACATTCCGTTTTCACCTCCATTTATCCCCATGCACGCCCTCCCTTTACACAAATCAGACAATCTATCAGGCAGTTCCGCCTGCTGACTACAAAAATTCCTTCAGCTCCTTAAGCGACCGGATCTCCCGGTCAACCTTGACACCAGCGGTAAGAACAGCCCCCTGCGGATTAAACCAGCAGGTGTCGATTCCCGCTGTATTTCCACCTTTTATATCCGAGTTTAAGGAGTCTCCCACGATCAGGGTCCGTTCTCTCTCCGCTCCCAGCATGGCCTCAAAGCAGCAGTCAAAATACTCTTTCTGCGGCTTCTGATACCCGACTTCCTCTGAAATAAAGGATTTCTTAAAGTACCGGTCCAGACCGGAATCCGCCATCCGCATCTTCTGAGTCTCCGTAAAACCGTTTGTCACCACATACAGGTCATACCGATCCTGCAAATACTCCAGCACCTCCACGGCCTCCGGCATGACAATCGCCGTATGATTCAGGATTTCCCTGTAATTGTGCTCGGTCTGTATCCCGTCGGCAGTAATGCCGTGGGCCTCAAATACGGCGCCGAATCTGGTATCCGTAATATGGTCCTTCGTGATGAGACCTTTCTCATAGGCGTCCCACAGATCGCGGTTCACCCTGCGGTACGTCCCGATTAAATCCGCTGTCCGGTATGCTCCGCTTTCTTCATACTCTTTAAACACACTGGCAAGCCCATTTTCCTCCGCGGAATCGAAATCGAGAAGCGTTCCGTCCACATCGAAAAGGATAGTCGTATATTTATTCATCAAATCTTCCCCCTCCGGCCTTATTCTCCGTCCCGATAAACGATTTTCCCGCCGCAGATCGTGTATTTTACTTTTCCGTACAGTCTGCTTCCGGTAAACGGGGAATTAGAGGATTTCGACGCAAATTCCCCTACGGTCCACTCTTCCTCCGGATCAAACAGCACCAGGTCCGCCGCCTTACCTTCTTCCACGGAACCGGAATCCAGATGGTAGAGCTTCGCCGGATTCAGGCTCATCTTCTCCATCAGCTCAAGCAGGCTTAAATGGCCCGGGCGAACCAGATTCGTGACTGCCAGCCCCAGCGCCGTCTCAAGCCCGATAATCCCGCTGGGCGCCTGCGTCAGCGGTCTGGCCTTCTCTTCTGCACTGTGCGGGGCGTGATCCGTGGCAATCATATCGATGCTGCCGTTCTTTAATCCCTCTATAATGGCCTGGCGGTCCCTTTCCGTCCGGAGAGGCGGATTCATCTTCGCCAGAGTCCCATGCTCCAGAACCGCGTTTTCCGTCAGTGTAAAATGGTGCGGCGTAACCTCCGCGTATACCCGCGCTCCCAGCTCCTTCGCCAGCTTCACCATCCGCACGGCTCCCTCGGAGCTGATATGCTGAATGTCCACCGCGGCCCCTGTGTGCAGGGCGATCATGCAGTCGCGGGCTACCAGAGAATCCTCCGCCAGTGCCGGTGAGCCATAGATCCCCAGCTCGTCCGAGACAGCGCCGTGGTTAATTCCATTGTTGACAATAAACGCCGGGTCTTCCTCATGGAAGCTTAGCGGAAGATCCAGACACGCCGCCTCCTCCATGGCTGTCTTTAAAAGCTTCTCATCCATGATCGGTATCCCGTCGTCAGTAAAGCCTGCCGCCCCATGGGCCTTCAGCGCCTCCATGTCGGTCAGTTCCTTCCCGGCGAGTCCCACTGTCACCGCGGCGGCCTGAAGCACATGAATCCCGGTCTTCTTTCCCTCCTCGATAACGTACCGGAGCGTCTCCACATTATCCACCGGCGGCTTCGTATTCGCCATGCAGACAACCGTCGTGAAACCGCCTTTTGCCGCAGCGGCAGCGCCGGTATGAATATCTTCTTTATACGTAAGCCCCGGATCCCGGAAATGCACGTGTACATCCACGAGTCCCGGCGCCGCGACGAGCCCTTTGCCGTCGATGACCGTGTCAAATTCACCGTCCGTCTCCGCGCAGTCTCCCACGCGAAGAATGGTTCCGTCCGAAATTACGATAGAACCCGTTCTGTCGAGTCCATTTCCCGGACTCACAATCCGGATATTTTTAATCAGCATCCTCATGCCGTACCTCCTTATGATGAGCACTCCGCCGGGCCTGTTACCGGCTTCGCGGATTACCCTGTTTCTCTTCTTTCTTCGAAAACACCCTGAATATCCCCTGCGGCAGTTCAAACACAAACACGATCCCCAGGACGATGGCCACCGCCACCTTAAGGGCCATATAACCGGTCTGGGACGCCTTGTCCAGCTCATTTGTCACGATATAATAGGCGGTCCAGTACACCCCCGCGCCGGGTACCAGCGGAAAGAGGCCCGAAATCAGAAATATGGTGACCGGACACCGTTCCCTGACCGCAAAAAGCCGCGACAGCAGGATCACCACGATCGTGGCAAAGAGCGCAGCAGCCGGCGCGGTGCTGCTCTGAATCAAAATGGAGTAAACGGCCCATCCGGCTCCGCCGATCAGTCCACAGTATGGATAATACTTTGTGGGAACCCCGAACAGGAGGGAAAATGATACCGTCCCTCCGACGGCCGCCGCCACAGAAATGAGCAGTGTCACAGCATCACACCTCCCGTCAGCCCACGGAACAGGCTGAACACAAGTCCAACGCCCATGGCAATACAGAAAAATACCAGCAGAGCATCCAGCATCCGCACGGATCCGGAGATGTAGTCCCCATCTGCGATATCCCGTATGGCGTTGGTAAACGCCACTCCCGGCACCAGAGGCATGATGGAACCGATAATCATGAAATTCAAGTGCTGCCCTACGGAAAGCAGATACATCACGGAACAGAGAAAGGTCACCAGTGCACCTCCTCCGATATTTCCCACAATCTTCGATAAATGCGGGCCGCTGATATACAGCACGTAAAAATACAGGAGCACGCCCGACACAAAAGCCGCCGCGCTGTCCATGAAATTGCCCCCGAACAGCATACAGAAGCATGCGCTTCCCACACCGGAGGCCAGGATCTGCATGGTCTTCGTCTTTCCGGGCATGACGCGGATCTCATCCAGCCGTTCCCTCACTTCGCCTATGGTATACCGCCCCTCCACGATCTCCCTGGACAGCTGGTTCACCGCGGCCACCCGGTTTAGATGGACTCCGCTCACCGGGATATGCTGGACCTTTGCAAAGATCTCTTCCCTCTCATTTCCCGAGGTAATAAAAATCCCATTGCTCAACACAAATGCGTTTCCCGACTCGATTCCGTAATAGTGGCAAATTCTGTCGATCGTCTCCTCCACCCGGAAAATCTCGGCTCCATTTTCCAGCAGAATGTGGCCCGCCTGCATGGCGGCGTCCAGGATCTCCCGCTGTTCCTCCCCGCTTAACTCACACGAAACGTTCATCTTCCTCTGTAAAGACCTCCCCATCCCCAGTAATCTCTTCAATCCTGTCTCTGTAACCGGCCGAACAGCCGAGTGCCCGGATCTTCCCTATCACAGAATAATCTCCCCAGCAATGCATGGGAAATACATGTTTCACATCCACTTTATGCAGGAATTCGTCCATTCCCAGATAAAAATCATCCTCCTGCCTCGGATCCAGCGGCAAAAAAGCCACATCCAGGTGCATTCCGGCCATTTTATCAATCTGAGCACTGTATTTTTTAGCCATGGAGTCGTTCCAGTTATCCGGTTCGCCCTCCCATCTCCAGTTATTTAAGTCTCCCGCATGATAGATGGTTTTGCCCTCCGCCTCAATCAGAAACGCCACACCTTCATCCGTCGATTTATAAGTATGGATGGTCAAACAGGCGTCAGATATCACTCCATCTTCTATCTGATTCTCCGGAGTTCCCGTGAGCTGCCGGATTATACCGTTCTCCAGCCTGTACTTCGCCGTCTCCCCATGCTTTAGGGAATCCGTAAGCGGCCGCACCTCCTCCGGCAGGCGCTTCCTCCAGATATCGTTGGACAGGACAAACCTGACGTTTCCATGTTCCTTTATCAAATCAAAAATCACAGGCGAATAGTGGTCTCCATGCCTGTGGCTTGCCAATACCAGAAGTGGTTTTTCCCGCTTCATCCCGGGAATCGTTCCCTCCGTATAATCAAACAGCAGATAAACCGATTCCAGCTCCACTAAAAAAGAGCTGTGATGGATATAAGTAATCTTCATGTGACGCCTCCTTTCCCGTTATCCCTATTCTGTTATAACGGAAAGCGTTTGTCAACTTTTTTCTTCTTTTATAATCAGAAAGGGCGGAGACACTCGTCTCCGCCCAAATAAATTGCTTTTTTGCTGTAACAGCTTATGTCAGTTCTGATTAGTTCGCTGCTGTTGTAGCTTCTTCTGTTACTGCTTCTGCGTCTTCAAGAGATGCAGCTTCAACTTCTTCAGAAGACTCTTCTGCGGAAGCATCCTCAGAATCTACTGCTTCTGTAGACTCTGCGTCTGCAGCTTCTCCTTCAGTAGTCTCATCTGCAGCTTCTTCTGTTGTAACTGCTTCTGTTGTTGCTTCTGTTGTAACTTCAGCTTCTGTTGCTGCAGTTGTCTCAGCAGTTGTACCGCTGCCACATGCAGAGATTGATGCCATAGTTAATACCGCGATGCCTGTAAGTACGAGTTTCTTTGCTGTCAGTTTCATAATTGTTCTCCTCCTTGCGACTACATAGGTGTCTTTTTGTTATGTCTTAGAATTGTGTCATGACTTTCGGTTGTCCTATGCCCTCAAGTCGAGAGTCAGTTTATCACTCCAAACGTTTAAAGTCAATGTTCTTTCTGTGATTTTTTTCTTAATTAAAAGTCACCCGATTTCTTAAAATTTATTACAATTGACAAAAGAGGTTCTAAACTGAAAACTATGAAAATATACTCTTGTAACCATACTGTACTTTTTTAGGCGTTCTTTATTTCATGTCATTATGCACTATTATACAATGCTATGGCGCAGCGTTTTTTGTGTACTTTTTTGCTATTTTCCTGTGTTTTTGTGTTTTTACCACGTTTGCGGCGCTTTTCAGCCCATTTTCCATTATTTACCGTTTGCAGTAGCTTTCTATCGCCCGGCTCATAAATTCGGCTGTGTGTTCGCCGAACTGGTCGATATTTTCTTTAAAACGTCCGTCCCCCACGTACATTTTTCCCAGTCCCTCCAGGATTTCCAGGGTGCATTCGTAGTAGTTTTCGGTGATATGGCTCCTCCACCGCTCCACTAATCCGGCCGCACGGCTGCCCTCAGGCGTCTCACCAGCCTGGGCGCACTCCGCAAATTCCCGGAAAATATCACTCATTTCTCCGTTTAAAGCCTTCCACTTTTCCTCTCCGTAGTGGGAAGTCTTCTTTTCACTTTCGCGGTACGCCTCCGTGTCACCCCAGCGTTCCTTCGCTTCTTTCGCGTACTTTTTCTTTGCTTCTTCTATCTCGTGCATATCAAATTCCTGAAAACTCATGGTGTTTTCTCCTCTCATCATACTGTCCACCAGTCCGGTCAGCCGGCGCAGCCGCTCGATCTTCAGCAAGAGCAGCGACTTATGGGCCGCAAGTGCTTCCTGGCGGTCATAGTCAGGCTTCGACAACATGTCTTTGATTTCCTTCAGAGGAAAATCCAGTTCCCGGTACAGCAAAATCTGCTGCAGCGCTGTAAGCGCCTCCTCGTCGTAATAACGGTACCCCGCCTCCGTCGTGTCGGTTGGTTTCAGCAGCCCTATTTCATCATAGTAATGGAGTGTGCGCACACTGATATTTGTTAATTTTGCTGTCTCGCTTACTGTCAGTCTCATAGTTATCACCGCCTTCATTTTTTACTATAACGTATGACGCAGCGTGAGAGTCAAGAGATATTTTTTTAGAAATATAAATTTTCAATTTTTTTTGATCGCCCAGGACTGAACCTTTAAAATCTTAACCATACCGCCTATTCCGCGTATTTTAATACGGTCTGCATTTTCTGGAACATAAACTGTATTTGTCATACAGGTCATATAGTCATCGGTAAACAACTCCACCGATGCGGAATCAATAAACACATGAATACGGCAGGCCGTTTCACTGACCGAGCGGAAAGAGCAGCGTCTTTTACTCTTCAAATGGTCAAAGGTATGGGAACGGTCAAATTCTATTTCTCCAAGCTTCAGGTTTAAGTTTACAAGAACCTTCTCCTTTTCATTGCTCTTAACCTCCAACTGGATGATTTCAGCCGTCGTCCCCTTCAAGTTAAAATCAATTATCATTTCACAATGGGAATTATCTGCCGTTTCTATGGAGATCCCCTCTTCGCCTGCAGTTTCGGAAACCATTTCTGCCGGTTCAGTCCGATAATTCTTTAGCTCCTGTACAGGCTCAAAATGCAGCCGTCCCAGTTCATCCAGACGCAGTTCTCTGGGCAGTGCCATTCCACCGCACCAGCCCATTTTCGATGTATAATAGGTGCCGTCACACCACGGCATCCAGTTCCAGCTGTTCATCCAGCCAATCATAATACAGCGGCCGTTTCCGTCTTTAATTACCTGCGGTGCATAGTAATCCATTCCCCAGTCAATTTCCCCATACGTATCCCAGAAAAACTTTCCGGCCGGATAATCGAAGTTCCCGGTTAAATATACCGACTTTCTTAGATTCAACCCGTGCGGCGAAATAAACAGGATATGTTTTCCCCCAATTTCAAAGAAATTAGGGCACTCACATACAGACCCCAATTCTCCCAGACTCTCGGCCATTGTATTGATAAAACGCCAGTTTTTTAAGTCATTTGAGCGGTAAAGGAGTGCTTGTGCAAAATGATCCTTTGTAGATCCCAGAATCATATTCCACTCCCCGTTCTGACGCCAAATGTAAGGGTCTCTGAAGTCCTTCTTATCTGCTTCGCAAAGAGTATCAGCCAAAATAGGACTGTCCTCTGTCTTTGTAAAATGTATCCCATCATCGCTGACAGCCATACACTGCCCCTGCTGCATACCATTCCGGGCATCGAGTCCCGTATACATTAAATATACCTTCTGATCAAGTTCCAGCGCACAGCCAGACCAGCAGCCTCCCCCATCACATTCGTCAACAGGTGCCAATGCTACCGGAAGGTCTTCCCAGTCTACCAGATTCTCACTGACTGCATGCCCCCAATACATCTTATAATCACCTGGTTCTGATACATATGGCATATGCTGGTAAAACAAATGGTATTTTCCACCCAGGATGGAAAAACCATTAGGATCGTTGCACCAGCCAGCCGGAACCTCAAAATGATACTTTTGTCTCAGCGGGTTATTCTTAATTTCCTCATGCCGCTCCATAACATAGGCTGTCGCCCTCGCAGCTTCTTCTATATTCTTATTTACATTGCCCATTTTTATTCTGTAATCCTTTCCTATCCTTTTATCCCCGACTGGGCGATACCCTGTACATAATACTTCTGGAAGAAAATAAACATGACTACTACCGGAAGCGTGCTTAATGTCAACGCCGCAAAAATTGGTCCATAGTGAACTGGAGGGGCCGTAAACAACGTCTGAAGTCCCAGCTGCACGGTCTTTGTCCTGTCGTCGGTCACCAAAACCGGCCATAAAAAGTCTCCCCAGTGTTCGATAAACTGCAGAATCAACACGGTCGCGTACACCGGGAACGACAAAGGAAGCACAATCTTAAAAAATGCCTTTAAAGGAGACGCTCCATCAATATATGCTGCCTCCAGAAGTGAATCCGGAATATCCACGAAAAACTGACGAAACAGAAAGATACTGAAGCAGTTGGCCGTAAACGGCGCTATAAGTGCAGAAAAAGTGTTCAGCATCTTGAACTTAAAGATCATAAAGTACAACGGCAGTATAATGCTTTCCAACGGAATAATAATAAGTGCTACAATCAAGCTGAACAAAAAATCACGCCCCCTGAATTGAAGCTTTGCAAGAGCAAAACCGCACATGGAATTAACGATTAATCCCAATCCGATCATAATCGTAACGTAATAAAGGCTGTTAAGCATTGTTCTCACGATCTCCCCCTTCTCCAGGATAGACCGGTAATTATCGAGGCTCCCGCTAATGGGCAGAAATGCCCTCACGGAAGTCATATCTGCAAATATGTTGACCTCAGGTTTTACTGATGATACCACCATCCATACAAGCGGAGCCAGGAACACGACGGCAAGAAAAATGTTGAGTGTATACATCAGTATTCGGTTAAGCAGTCTGCTTTTTTTAATTCCCACTCTCGTTCCTCCTCTCAGTCCCGTTCAATTAAAAGACGTTTAAGCGCCATGGACACCAATACCACAATCAGGAAAAAGACTACTGCCATGGCAGATGCGTAGCCAGCCTTCTTATATTGAAAGCCCTGCTGGTAAATATAGTATACCAACGTCCTGGTGCTGTTCTGAGGCCCTCCGAAGGTCATAATATAAGGCTGTGTAAATACCTTAAATGCCTGAATCGTTACGTAAACCACAATAAATGAGATCACATTTCTTAATCCTGGAAGTGTAATATAGAAGAACTTCTTCACGGAATTCGCCCCGTCGATGGCCGCCGCCTCATAAAGTTCCTGTGATATTCCATTTAATCCTGCAATAAAGATGATCATCTGATAGCCAACTCCCTGCCAGATTGACATGACCAGAATAGAATTCATTGCCTGGTCAGCGCTTCGTAAAAAGCGCTGACTAGGCAGCCCGACCATGTTCAGAATTGCGTTAAACAGACCGTCATTCGGGTTGTATAAACATACCCACAAAATGGATACGACGGTTAATGATGAAATCACAGGAGCAAAATAGGCGGTTCTGAAAAATGTCCGTCCAACAATCTTTCGATTTACTAAAATAGCCAGACCCATGGCGATTACTGCTTCAACCGGCACAATTACTACTGTAAAATAAAAAGTATTTCGTAAACATTTAAAAAACAGTTCATCCGAGAGCAATGAAGCGTAATTATCCACTCCCACCATCTCCATACGATCTGGTGCCAGGACGTAAAAGTCTGTAAAGCTAAACCCCAAAGCCATAAATGCAGGTATAATAAGGAATAGCAAGAGTAATATTAACGCCGGTGCTACAAAAATATAGGCTGTATTTCTCTGTCTCCTGGAATAGCTGGATTTCATTTTTCTAAAATTTGCCTCACCCATTTCACCAGGCTTCCTCCCTTCCCATATTATTTACTTTGCATACGTTGCTTCCCACTCTTTATCGAAGGAGTTTGCAATATCATCAAGAGAAGTCTTCACATCAGCACCTAACAGAATGTCGTAAAACGCTTCTGAGAATTTCTGTGTAAAGATTGGATAGTTTGGTGTGGCCGGACGTGCATGACCTTCTTCAAATAAAGTTTCCTTTATGATCTTATTCGGTCCATCATCATAAATATCGAGTAAATCATACGCAGAATACCGCACTGGCGGGTAAGCCGGTCCGTCTACGGTAAAGCTTGCACAGGCCTCAGGACTGGATAAGTAATGAATAAATTCCATGGCTGCATCTGCATTCTGGCAGTTTGGCGTAACGCCTACTGTCCAGCCGCCTGATGTACTTCCCGCATAAGCCTCTTTCTGCGGAATATACGTTACCCCCCAATTAAAATCAGCCTGTTCAAGCGTTGGTATAATCCATGCTCCCGCCAGCTTGGTTGCACATTTGCCTTCCTGAAACTCTGTCGCTGTAGGATCGACATTGATCAGCCCCTCATCTGCAAACTTCTGGAGATAGATACCCGTCTGGATGGCCTTCTCTGAATTTATATATCCCTCCGCTTTGCTGCCATCGTCGGAAAGCAGCTGTGCCCCATTCGCAACTAAAAATGGCTGGAATGCCACAATAATCCATTCACCGCTCTTCTCTTGAATAAAATTCCCCCCATAGATACCATCTTTGGTCAACTTTTTGCAGACTTCATAATACTCGTCCCATGTCCATGCGTCCTCAATCTTTTCAGGAGCTGTAATACCGGCTGCATCCAGCATATCCTTATTATAATAAATATTAATAATTCCCTCCCCCATACCTACTGCATAGAAATGGCCGTCATACGTTCCCTGAGCGATTGTCGATGGAAGAAAATCTTTCATTTCCTCTTCCGTAAAATAATCTTCTATCGGAATAAACATATTGGAGTATGCATAGCTCGCCACATTTGGTCCATCTGCCATCAGAATATCCGGAAGGCTGTTCGTTGCAGCGGCAGCGCTGACTTTATCCTCATAGGCAAAGGACTCTCCCCGTGTATTAGCAGTTTCAAGTATCTTTATCTTGCCCGCATACTCTTCATTAAATTTCTGAACCATCATTGCATACCAGTTGGCCTCTGATTCCTGGCTGATTGGATACCAAAAGGACAGCTCTACCTCCGTGCCACCTGCTAAAACTTCCGATTCCTTAGCCGCATCGGTATTTCCTTCTGTTTTTTCTGTTTCTGCAACAGCCTGTTCCGTCTTTGTAGTCTCCCCCTGTTTCGTACCACAGCCTCCGAGAAGGGTCGTTATCATTGCCACTGCCAGTAAACTGCTCACCATTCTTTTTTTCATAGATTATCTTCTCCTTTTAGTCATATGTTTTAAAATGTATACGTTTACATTTTTTACCAAAAAAATAATTTGTCCCTCCTTTCATCGCCCATTTTAATAATCAGCAAAATGTAAACGTATACAACTTTTCTAAAAAAAATAGACTTTTTAATATTTTTTTGTTTTTTTCTTTACTAAAAAGCCAATTAATAGTATAATTTATATTCAGATAATATCATTTCGGACATCTTTTGTCAATATATTTTGTGCACATTGTCTCAAAACTATTTATGTGCATGTTTTACTTATGATAATTTAACTAAGGTGGTGTAAATTTGGTAACCAGTAGAGATGTTGCAAAATTGGCCGGCGTTTCCGTAGCGACGGTATCCAGAGTATATTCCGACAGCAATGCCGTGACAGATATCACTGCAAGAAAAGTTCTTGATGCCGCAAGGCAGTTGGGATATATCCCCAATACAGTTGCCCGCAGCTTAAAATCTAACCGTTCCCGTACCGTTGGTCTCGTCATTACCAACATTTTTAATCCTGTTTTCTACCAGGTTGCTGCCGTAATCACGACAGAGTTGGAAAAATTCAACTATAAGGTCATTCTGTCATTTAACAGCACTTATGAACGCAGCCTTTTAAAAAATCTGCAAACGCTTCTTGCCGCACGTGTAGAGGCCATTGCCTTCACCCCGCTGTTTGAAGATTCCGATGTACTTGAATTACTGAATTCTTCAAATGTCTATTCCCTTCAGGTTCTCGGGAATGCCTATCAACAATTCGACTCTATCATGTGTAATGATTACGCCGCTACAAGCAAACTGACACAATATCTGATCGACAGAGGCCATCGGAATATTATGCTTATCTGCCCTACAGAAGACAGAAAAGAGGGTTTACTGCATACTCTGGCAGTTAATAGAATTGATTCGTATGAAGGTAATTATATATCGCCTCTTCCATTGGAAAACTCCGCTTCCATCATTGAAGATGCCATCACAAAATACAGGCCCACCGCAATCATTGCCGTTACTCAGGATGTTCTTACGGCCCTTATGATTGTCTTAAAGAAACTGCATTATAAAATTCCTGATGATATAAGTGTTATCGCCTACGACGAAAATCCGCTGTCACAATATGAAAACATCACAACCATTGGACATAACATTCAGTACATTGGTACCGAAATAAGCCGTTTCCTATTGGATCATCTGCTCGAAAAGAATGCTCCTGGAGACGCCCCCCGTCACATATTTCTGGACACCACTTTTATTGAACGTTCTTCGGTCAAGGAACTCAACAGGGGAAACAAAGAAATATAGATGATACTTCTACTTACACCTCTTGACTTCAAGATATATTTATGCAAAAATAAAATCGCACTTTTTATCTGCATAAAAGTCCATATGGTGGATATACTACAATCAGGAGGTACGATAAACTATGTATTATGAGAGAACGATTGAACCCACAATAAAAAATATCAGTCAGACCTTCCCTGTTTTAATTGTAACAGGCCCACGCCAGGTGGGTAAAACTACTCTTTTAAGCCGTATGGCAGAAAAGGAGCGGAAAATTGTATCTCTGGATAACCCAACCATTCGGGCATTTGCCAAAAGGGACCCCGAAATGTTTTTGCAGCGATATCAGCCGCCTGTACTGATTGACGAGGTACAGTATGCTACGGAACTGTTTGACTACATTAAGATTTATGCAGATCGTCACAAGCGACCGGGGGATTTTTGGCTTACCGGCTCTCAGACCTTTCATATGATGAAAAGAGTCACGGAATCCCTTGCCGGGCGGGCAGGAATAGTCAGGATGGCAGGGCTCTCCAACAGCGAGATTTCAGGAAATCATTTTCCTCCGTTCCGGGTGGATATTCCAACGCTGATAAAACGAATGGATGATATGGAACCGATGATGATCTATGATGTATATTCCAGGATTTTCAAAGGATCTATGCCCCGGTTATACGAAAATGAGGCTGTTAATCTGGAGCAGTATTACGAATCTTATCTGGAAACCTTTATCAGCAGGGATATTAAGGATTTGACACAGGTAGCCGATGAATCTGCCTTTTTAAACTTTATGTCTGTAATTGCTGCAAGAACTGCCACCAATGTAAACTATGAAACCATTGCCGGAGAAGTTGGCGTATCGGCGCCGACCGCAAAGCAGTGGCTTTCTATATTGGTATCTTCCGGCTTAGTAGCTCTGATACAGCCATACTCTAACAATGCTTTAAAGCGGGTTATTAAAGCACCGAGAATGTACTTTCTGGACACTGGTTTATGTGCCCATCTAACAAAGTGGAGCAGTCCCGAAACCTTAGAACGCGGCGCAATGGCTGGACAGTTCTTTGAAACCTGGGTTGTTTCAGAGATTTATAAAAGCTACATCAACGCCGGAAAACAGCCGCCCCTTTACTTTTATCGGGACAGCAACAAAAAAGAAATTGACCTGCTGATCTATCAGGATGGGATTCTCACACCTGTAGAAATTAAAAAAGGGTCTGCCCCAAAGGATGCCGTTAAGAATTTCTCCGTCCTGTCTCCAATTGAAAAGGAACCCAGCGAAGAGAATGTTTTTTCTGGTGCTTCCCACTTGAAAACGACGATTGGAACTGGTGCTGTCATATGCATGCCCGCAGACATGATACCGATTGATGACAAAAACTGGTATATTCCAGCATGGCTGATTTAATTCATCTTATAGCAGCGGTTGGAAGCAGTAAACGGCATAAGCCGTTCCTGCTCTCCGCTGCTTTTTATAGCGCCTCATGGTACAAGTGCTATCTAATCCACCGACATCCTATACTCCTTCGGCGACATCCCCATCACCTTCTTAAACACCTTAGAGAAATACTTCTCATCCCGGAATCCCACTTTATACGCAATCTCATACGTCTTAAAGTAATTCTGCTCCAGATAGCAGCATGCCCTTTCGATGCGCACCCGATTGAGGTAGTCGATAAATCCGCACTGGAGGCTTTTCTGGAACAGCGTGGAGAGATAGCCTCCGGTTATTCCCAGGATCTCCGCGGTGTCGCTGAGCGTGATATTTTCCATGTAGTGCTCGGCAATGTACTCTTTAGCCCGCTTTACCAGCTGGTTGGTCCCGTTCTCTTCTTCCTGGACACACGGCTCTTCCAGCCCCAGGCTGTCATCCACCAGCCGGTTTAAGCACTTTAATATATCCGCGGCCCGCGCCGGTTTTAGTAAGTATTCCTTTGCCCCGAAACGCAGCGCCTGCTGCGCGTATTTAAACTCATCGTATCCGCTTAAGATTACTACGATGGGATGCAGGCCCGCCCGCTCCGCTTCCTTCATCACATCGAGGCCATTTTTCAGCGGCATCTGGACATCCAGAAGCAGAATGTCCGGCTGATACTTTAAGAGCAGGTCGATCGCCTCCTGGCCATTTTCAGCCTCATATATCTTGTCAAACCGGTCCGTATGGAGCCGGATATATTTCGCCACACCACGGCGGATTACCTCTTCGTCATCTGCGACCAACAGCTTTACCGACACTTCCGTTCCTCCTCGTTATAAGCACTTAGAGACCGTATTTTGGTCTCTTACGTGCGATACATGTCATCTCCACTCAGCGTGCCCCGCTTTATCGGGTATAGTGAGGTCTTTCACGAACTTAGTGGAGCGGCGTCTCAAAAGGAATACAGAGAATCACTCTGGTACCCTTTCCCACATCACTCTGAATCTCCAGTTCGAAATCGCCGTGATACCGGAGTTCGAGACGCTCTTTGATATTTTTAATGGCATACCGCCCGATTCTCTGACGGGCATACTGAGCCGGCTCCTCCTCCCAGATATCGTCGATCTGGTCCTGGCGCATGCCGATTCCCGTATCCTTTATCTCAAACCGGATCTTTCCCTTATCCAGACGTCCGGTTACCGTCAGATAACAGGGTGTGCTGACATTTTCAAACCCGTGAACAATGGCATTTTCCACAAATGGCTGCAGGATCAGCTTGGGGATATATACCGCCTTCACCTCGTCTGCCACATTGATTTCATAGTGAAGCCGCCTGGAAAAACGCATCTTCTGTATCTGTAAGTACCTGGAGACCAGTTCAATCTCCTGGGCTACCGTGACTTCCTTCTTCCCCTGGCTTAAAACGAGACGGAACAGCTGTGACAGCGCCAGAATGCTTTCCGCAATCTCGTCGTTATCCGCTTCCGTTGCCTGCCAGTATAAGGAATCCAGCGTATTATACAGGAAATGCGGGTTAATCTGAGCCTGAAGTGCGGCCAGCTCGCTCTCTTTTTCCTGAAGAGTAATGACGTAATTTTCGTCAATCAGTGACTTGATGTCTTCCACCATTTTGTTAAAGCATTCCGCAACCTCTCCGACTTCATCCCTCGTTTCCACCTCCACCCGCTGGTCAAAATCACCGGTCGAGAATTTGACGATGGCCTCGCTGACCCGTTTTAACGGCCTGGTCACGATATTGGAAATGATGAGGAGCAGGGGAAGGAGCCCCAGCAAAACTCCGATCATCAGGGTAATCGGCATATAGGCGATATCCGTCAGCTGCATCTGCCTGCTGTACCGGGGCACCACCTTGACAACGATGCTGGAATTCTTCTCTTTCTGGCTGCACACCACTTGATAATCTCCAAATGTGAAGTTGTGTTTGCGTTCCCGGTAGTCCTCTTTTATAAAATCGTCTGACTTTAAGTATTCGGCCACCTGTTTTGGAATGCTGCCGCTTCTCGAGAGCTCACCGCCGAATTTATCCAGAATCAGCACGCCTTCCCTGTCACTGTGAAGGATCCCCTCCCCCAGCTCCTGAAAGACCTCCTGGCTGACACCGATGACAATATACCCCAGCGTCTTCTTCTGAGTCAGGTCGAAGATTCCCCTATATAAGACTACCTTATCAGAACGGTTGGTATTATAAGTTTCTTTATCGTATTTGCTCACACTCCGCCATAAGATCCCGTTGTCGCTGTCCAGCGTATCCCGGTAAACCTCCGTCTTCTTAACGGTCTCCAGGTCCGGCACGTAGGCGCTGGCATCCATACAGCGCAGATAAGGGCGCACCCCGTTTTCCGGGTAAATGCCAATGGTCTTGATATGGCCTTTCAGCGCCACCATGTCCTGCACGATCTGCATGGGCGCCTCCTCCAGCCAGAGTTTTGCATTCTTGTTCAGCTCCTCCGCATTTTTCGCGGTCAGCAGGGCATGCACCTCGTCGTTAATGCAGAAATAGGTGGAGAAATCCTTAATATCGGACTGCAGGACAAAAATACTTTCCGCCAGAGCATTGACACTGCTCCTGTCATTTTCCAGTCTGCTCTCCAGGTCTTTATTATAGTTATAAAAAAGAAGCACGGCGCATATGAGAATCAACACCGGCGTGATAATCAAATATCCATAAAAAATCAGTTTCATTTTTACACTTAATTGATTTACCCACTGTTTTATCTTCCTCATGGCCGTACTTCCTTATAATCATTCTGATCCGGGTGTTCCACCGGTTAAACTATCCGCCTTTTTTCTGGGCGCGCCTAGTGCTACCTGGCGTATTTACGCCGGGCGGCGCTAGCCTTTGACCGCTCCCATGGCCACACCTTTCGTAATATGTTTATTCAGCAGAATATATACAATCACTGCCGGTGCCGCTGTCAGAGCCATAACCGCAAACTGCACGGCGTAATTGGATGAATACTGGCCGGTAAACTCCAGAACCGAGAATGGAAGCGTCTTCCATTTTGGCGAGCTTAAGTAGGTGCTGGCCATCATAAATTCATTCCAGTTGTTCAGAAACGTCATGATCGACACCGTAGCGATGGACGATTTCATCATGGGCGTGATTATCCGGAAAACGATCCGGTAGATCCCGCATCCGTCCATGACTGCCGCCTCCTCCAGCTCTACCGGAATGGATTCCATGAAGCTGGACATCAAAAACAGTCCCTGGGGAAGCGAAAATGCCACGTACGGGATCAGCAGCGCCCAGATGGTATCGGTCAGTCCCAGCTGATTGAATATCTTATAATTTGGAAGCAGCGTCGCATGAATGGGAATCATCATCCCCATGAGCAGAAGCGTCTTCACAAGGCCCCTTAATTTCCAGTTCATTCTGCGGCATGCGAAGCCTGCCATAATCGATACGAGAAGCACCAGGATGACCGCCAGTCCGTTTATCAGGATACTGTTTTTTAAGTATAACAGAAAATGACCATCTATAAAAGCTTTAACATAATTCCCCCACTGGATCTTCTTCGGGATTACGAGAAGTCCGCTGGTAAACATCTCATTGCTGCTTGCCAGGGAAAAATCTGCCAGCCAGATTAAGGGGAAGATCTGAACGACCGCCACAAGAATCAGCACCGCCCAAAGAAGCGTTTTTTTCCAGGAAAACGTTCTTATATCCGTTTGGTTCATGATTTCGCCCTCCTTCTGCTCAATCCGCTTCTCCTTCCCGCATCTTCATCGCGGTCAGCGAAAACGGTGTTCAGTAAAATGGTAACCACCAGGCAGATGATGATGAAAATGACGCCGATGGCATTACCGTAGCCATACTTAAACGCTTTAAACGCCTGCTGATATAAGTAATTTGCAGCAAACTGCGTGCTGTTGCCGGGCCCGCCGTTGGTAAGCAGGTACACGGTCTCCATCTGTTTTAATGCGGATATGACCGCCATGGTCACATTTACCTGAATCACCGGCTTCATCAGCGGAAGGGTGATCCGCAAGAATGTGGTTTTCTGATTGGCCCCGTCAATGGCCGCCGCCTCATACAGGGTGGGGTCTATATTTTTGATTCCCGTGTAGTAAATTAACATTCCCCATCCAAATCCATGCCAAATCAGTACGATCAGTACCGACCAGATGGCCCTGCCCTGGCTGAGCCAGTTGATTCCGCCGTCTCCGCCCAACAGCTTGATGATATTGTTTAACAGGCCGAAATCGGGATTATAGATAAATTTCCACAGGTATGCGATAACCGCTACGGAGATAACATTGGGCACAAAGTACACGCAGCGGAAAAAACCTTCTCCCCGTCCTCCCAGCTTATCCAGCACTGCCGCCACGATCAGCGCCAGCGGATGCTGAATGCAGATAAAGCCGATGGCTAAGAGGAGCGAATTCTTGAGGGAGGTCCAGAAAACCTGATCCTTCATCAGTCTGTGATAATTCTCCAGCCCGATATAATTGTAGGAACCCATTCCGGAGTAGTCTGTAAATCCGTAATAGACACTGAGGCAAATGGGGGCCAGAATCGCAAACACGAACAACAGCAGGCCCGGAAGGACAAGGCTTAGGATGACCAGTTTGTTGCTGTATAATTTTTTCATAAACTTCCCCTTTCTGAAAATTACGGCCGCCGGTTTGTTCTCCGGCGGCCGTAATCAGCTTATACTTTTTCTCTGTTCGTTATTTGCATGCTTCGCCGATTTTAGAAAGGAACTCATCCACGGTGATTGTGCCGTTGGAAACGCTCTGGATTTCACTTTCAATACTGGTCTTGAATGCGGAAGGGCCGCAGTCATTGACCGGTGTCCCGGATACTCTGGAGGCCCCGTTTACTGCTTCTACGAACTGCATCTGAAGCTTTGTCTCTTTCCCGCTCATGTAGCTGGTCTGATCCTGGGCCGACATGCCTACGCCGTTCTCCCAGCCATACTTGGATAACTTATCCGGCTGATACATATAGTTTAAGAATTTGATCGCCTCTTCTTTTACCTCAGATTTCGCAGACACCGCATAACCGCCGCCGTTCCAAGCCGCAATATCTGTAGCCGCACCTTTTCCGCCGGCAATCGTCGGCATGGTGAAGACTCTGATATTGGTTCTGACCTCTTCCGGGATGTCTTCGTTCATGGCCATGGAAGCCTCCCAGCTTCCCATGTAGAACATGGCCGCCTGGCCGTTGGTAAACAAGTTCATGGCCGTTCCGTAATCCTGGGAATCGTAACCATTCTGGAACAGGCCGGCGTCCGCCGTCTCTTTTAAAATCTCTGTCGCCTGTTTGAATGCCGGGTCCGTAAAGTCCCCTGTGCTCACTGCGTTGCTGACAATGCCCGTATAGTCGCCGGTCAGTTTAAAGAGGATATCAGACAGATAGATTGCCATCGGCCAGCCGTCTCCGCCGTCCATGGCCAGCGGTGTAATCCCCGCGCCGCTGATTTTCTGAGCCAGGTCTAATAATTCATCATACGTTGCGGGTACATCCCAGCCGTTGTCCTTAAACATTTTCTCATTATAATAGAAGCCGGCCACGTCTGTGTTTCTGGGAAGGCCATACAGCTTTCCATCTTTCTTAAAGCCTTCCAGGGAACCGGAGATAAAGCCATAATCCGCATAGTCTGCCTCATTTAACTCAGCAAGCACTCCCGCATCCAGCACCTCGTCCAGGAAGGACGGCTGTCCCCAGATACTGACGACGTCCGGCATGCCTTCCATGGAGTATGCCTTGAACTTCGTCTTATACGCTTCCTCGTCCAGAGCTTCCACTTCGATTTTCACATTCGTATTTTCCTTCATGTAGTCATCGATAATCATCTGTTCCACCAGGCCCTGACCATTTTTTCTGTCTGGCAGGTTCGAGAATACTTTTAATGTAATGGCGCCGCTGTCATTTTTTGCCGTTGTCTCCGCTTTGGAACCACAGCCCGTTAAAGACGATGCCAGCATGGCCGCCGCCAGTACCACCGATACTAATTTATGCTTCATGATTGAAACCTCCCTGTTTTGTCTTATATTCAACTCTCTGCGCGCGCTTTTTATTTGATAGTTAAATTCTACCATCGGTTATATGGAAAAAACAGAGACTAAATTTCTAAAAGGGTGTAATATTTTCATATTAAATGCCGGGAGCGGCGGGAGAAGGCATTTCAGCAATGAAAAGCGAGCTCCGGCAACCATATTTCCCTGGCGCGAAGTGCGTATCCTGCCCGGAGGGCTATTTATGTAATAGAAGTACTTTCCAAATACGATTAGGGTGTCAAAAGGTCGATTTTAAAATTAAAGCATGAAACATAAATATCCAATCCCAAATCAGGCAACATTTAACCTTGTTAAGGGGAGAAAAAACACCAAAATATACGCTATATCGGCATCTGAATTCCATGCACTTTACTTTGACCGAATCCAAATACATAAAAAAGCGATGATACAGGGTCTGCCTGCCTCATCGCTTTTCCATTGTCAGATCAAAGCTCTCGCCAATCATTCTTTTTATATCCGGATCCGGGACCGTACCATCCAGTAAAATTGTATTCCAGTACTTCTTATTAAGATGGTACCCGGGCAGAACGCCCGGAAATGCATTTCTCCAGAATTCTGTCCATTCGGGATCACATTTTACATTCACACAGGTCTTTTCCTCACGCGTATAGATCCATGCAAATACCTTTTTATTCTTCCTGTGCCGGATCACAGCCCATTCCGTATCGTGAAACGGATAGTCCTCGTAAACGTCCGGATAAGTCAGACAATGCTTAATTAAATCTTTCTTCGTCTTAAACGCCATAGCAGATACCCGTCTTTCCTTGATTCCAAAACTGTGCCGGAACAGTTTCGGGGGATTTACCGGCGCTGCGTGTTGTCGATGCAGATGAGCCGGGCGTATTAATTATACTGTATTTCCGGCGGTTCTACAATGATATTATGGCCGGAATCTGCTGTACACCTTTCCCGGTTGGATACCGCCTCTGTAGCTGGCCAGCTCGCTCACTGTCACCAGCTGGAATCCCATTTCCTTCAGCTTTGGAATGATAACCTCTGCGGCGTCCGCGGTTGCTCCATACAAATCGTGCATCAGCACAATATCTCCGTCTTTTACATGGCCGATGACCGCATCGATGGTCTTCTGCTTATTTTTCGTCTTCCAGTCCAGGGTGTCGATAGACCACAGCACCGCAGACATCCCCATGGAACCGACGGTCTTCATGGCCGCGTCGCTCTTCGCTCCGCCCGGCGGCCGCATGAGTACAGGGGATACACCGCCTGCCAGACGTATGCTGTCATTGGCTCGTGCCAGCTGTGACTTAATTCCCTCTGCTCCCAGTTTTGTAATTGCTTTATGTTCATACGTATGATTGGCTACTTCACATCCCAGTGCGGCCATCCTCGCTACCGCCGCCTTATTTGCCTTTCCTGTCACACGATTTCCCACCATGAAGAAAGTGGCCCGTCCTCCGTTCGCTTCCAGGCTGTCCAGAATCCGGTTGGTGACAGGTGCGTGAGGGCCGTCGTCGAATGTCAGCGCTATCATAGGGCGGTTTGGGTCAATGCCCTGTACGGCTGCTTTTTCTCCAGGTATCGCCGCGCCCTTTGTGACAATCGTCATGCGTATTCCCGTTATTTTAAGTCCGCTTCCCTCCTGACCGGCTGTCCCCTCGTCGTTTCTCACCCAGGGAGTCCACGCTCCATTCTGCTGGACCGTATAGCAGACGTCATACAGACTGCTCAGTCCGTCGGTCAGCCTCGCCCGGAATGCAGTAAGCGGAGCATCTCCCTCTGTACGGCCGGCCATGACACTTCCCGCCGTCCATTCCGTCCAGCCAGTGCCGCCCACCTCCACCTGATATGTCAGACCTCCGGTGACGTTCTGCGGCTGATTCAGTAATTCAGCCTGAAATCCGGTCATATAGGTTCCCTCCGGGGCTGTATACGGCGAATCGTCTGCCTGCTTATCACTCCATGCAGTAGGGTTATTAAACGCCTGATAGCTTATTTTTACAGGCTCTTCCGCCCGGGCGATTACCGCCTGCACCGGAGCCTGGATGGTGCCTGAAAACACCAGAAGCGCCAGCATCAGCGCCTTAATTTTCATATGTACTCTTTTCATTCGGTTACCTCTTGTCTTTTTTCTGTCTTTTTTCTTATATCTATCCTTTAGACGTGCCAACATTCAAAAAAGTTTCAACTACATGAAACTTTTTAAACATTATTAAAATTCAAACGTATTATACCACTGAAAATGGTAAATCAGATAGAGGAATCTACTGGAAGTACGGGCAGCTTTTTGTGTGATAGAGGCGCTTTTCAATTACAAAAAAAGACTTCCCGCTGACTGGGAAGCCCTTCTTTATCTTTATATTTATCTTTATCTTTATTTTTTATTGCTTGAAGCCGAAAAAACGGTTTAAAAGCTCTTACCCCGTATTATTAAGACACCCCGTAAACCTGCATGAAACCCATATTGTCGCATATCCGCTAATTTTCTTCCCATAGCTCTTTGCAAGGCAATAGAACAAGCCGGGCACTATTTGGGGCAATCTAAATACCGCTCGACCAGCATCCGACGGGCGCGCAGTTGCCCCGCCAAGAGGCGTTCATACGGGGATTGGGGGGCACATCCAACAAGCGGATTTTCACAATTTGAGTGGTACATAAATTGTGAAAAGAGTATGAGTGTGTACACTCATAATAGTTGCCGATGTCTTTTGTAATACATTAGAACAGTTACTATTGAGGCAAAAATAATCGCAGTATTTGCAGTGATTGTGCCAGTCCAGTTCATCGTTATCGTTCCAAAAACAGCAGATGCCGCATTAAACATCGTGTGAAACAACACACACATGAATATGCGGTTTTTGCCTGATACTTTGTAGACTGCTCCAAAGAAAAATCGGAAAGCCAAACATTGAACAGCAAACATACCAAAGTCAATTAGCCCATCTCCATGATTCGTTCCCGGAATGAAAAAAAGAGGGATATGCCAAAAAATCCAAATTATTCCGGTAAATACGGATGAGAGAAGATAGCCGTACTTTTTATCAAGCATTGGCTGCAATACATACATCCAGCCTGATTCCTCTAAACCGCCGATAATAAGATTGCCCGGCAAAGAAAGTAAAAACACATACAGCGGAAACTCTGTTAATGCGTGTCCCGAAACAGCAAGGTGTATGCCAAAATATATCACCAATCCGAACATAACAAATAAATAGGGATAGATATTGCCTTTTACATAAAATACGTTTTTCAGCCATCCTCTGAAGCTGGTAATTCGCTTGTTTTTCTTTAGTACAAAATAAGATGCAATCCCCGGCGACAAAATATATATGGCAAAAGGGATGTTTGACGCAAATTGTCCAAATGTATTTGTAAAGTTATAGACTCTATAACCAAACTGACCCAAAAAAATAAGCGCACCTGCCGTTGCATAAGCAATGATGAATGTTACTACTGTAAATTGAATTGCAATCTTTTTATCTGTCATGAATTCACTCCTAATATTAACAATTTGATGCACATATTCATATTGCATTTAACAAAGCATAAGTATAATTTTTGCATTCATGTTCACCCTGTTCGCCTATTGTGCATGAACCCGTTGCCATTTGTTTCATTCTACGATTTCAATACAATTCTGTCAAACCTGGATGTATCGCTTTAAGGCTTCTCTCAAACTGTTATTTTATTGGGATACCACTTTGGACACCACAAACTTTCTTTCCAGTCGTAGAAATGATACATGCGAAACGCTCCATTCCAAACGGACTAAACGCTGGCACTAAGGCCACAATAGGCCGCCAGTTTTATAGCTCCGTAAGGAGCGCAGCCGCCCCGACAAGGGGGCATTCATGGGGATCCCAAATAGGAAAAAGCACAAAGGTGTGTACCGTTGTGCCCTGCTTGCCACTCATGTTACCGGCAAAATAAGGTATACGCGTTATACCAGGAATACGCATTACCGATTGGCGCTCCGCCCCTTATAATTATTAAAAATAAGGCAGACACCATATATTCCAGCAACTAATAAAATAATATCTTCATATGCGCTAAATATTAGTGATTTTATCCCGGTTAGCCCCCAAATCGTCAACAGCAAAAGTAAAAATCTATTCTTTCTGCGATAACCGGAGTAAACTGCAATGCTGACACTTACTATGGGACATGGCATTATGTAAGTTACCATTTGGGGAAAAGTGTTGCCTAAAAGAAATGAAATCGCGGGATACAAAACGAACAGTAACAGCAAGATACTTTGCCATCTCTTGGGTTTTTCCAAAACATCATCTTTGTTTTTAATGCACTCAAATAATAACAGTCCTCCGCAGCACAAATACAGCGGCAGCGCGAAAAAAAATTGAATTGGTTCTGTTCCAAATACGCCAAAAAACACAATCCCAATGTATAAGTTAGCGACACCAAGAACCAGTTTTGCACTCCACTTTATTTTACCTGTATAAGACAGTATTAGTCCAAGTACAAGAAACAGCATCAATATGATTTGAACTGTTATAGTCTGGCTGTTGTATTCACCAATTACTTTCCAAAAAGCAGTTGCATCCATAATGGTTCACCTACCTTTACCTGCGTAATATTTGCCAAATGCGCATTACCCCATCTTCATTTATTTTATTCTACAAGCTCAATACAATTCCTTCAAACCCAGATATATCGCTTTAAGGCTTCTCACAGGCTTTTACTATATTGGGGCACTAAATGGGACACCATTTCATTAAAAGCCTGGCATCCGACTCTTATTAAAGCTTCGTTCCGCATTTCGGGCAGTATTCAAAGTCCTCTTCGGTCTCATACCCGCAGTTTTCACACCGTTTCCGGTTCCATCCGGACACTCTGCGACCAGCCTGCACAAGCGTTAAATCCTTTTCGGTTATATCCGGCTGTTCTCCATGCGCCAGACGCCTTCCCACCTCCTGATCCAGTTCATAGATGGTACTGCAGCATGACATCTGAACGTAATAATGCCGGTTCCATTTTATGATGGGAATGAAAAAGAGGCTGAAATAAGAGTAGGTCATAAAAACCTGATATCTCCCATAACCGCCGCACTGAGCGCAGATAACGGTCTTCGCGTATTCCAGCGCCTTCTTTCCCTGACTGATTCCAAAGACGAAAAACATAAAGAATCTCCTTCTCAAGTAAATTTATTTTATTATACCATATTTTATCTGTTCTGCTATTAATCTTTACAGAAAACCGCCTTGAACTTTTACAGGCAAACCATTTATAATAGGCGTAAATCAACACAGTCTGCCATTTACAGGCCGCAAGAGGAGGAATTTGTCTTGAAAAAAATGATACTGGTAACCTCACCGCCGGCATGCGGGAAAACCTACATCTCGAAACAACTGGCAAAAAATCTGAAGCACGTCGTCTATCTGGACAAAGATACCCTGATCGTCCTGTCTAACCGCATTTTCGATGTGGCAGGTGAGGAACGCAACCGGAGTTCCGACTTTTTTGAATCCAATATTCGCAATTATGAATATGAGGCTATCATTAATATTGCCATGGAGGCGTTGGATTATGACGATATTGTCCTGATTAATGCGCCGTTTACCCGCGAAATACGGAACCCGGAATATATGGATCAGTTCCGGAAGCGGCTGGCAATGAAGAACGCCCGCCTGGAGATCATCTGGGTCGTGACTGCCCCTGAGATCTGCCATCAGCGCATGATACACCGCAACTCCAGCCGGGACACATGGAAGCTGGAAAACTGGGATAAATATATCAGTGGTGTGGATTTTTCGATTCCTTCAGCCATTGACCGGCCGGACAGCTCTGACGATGATCTTCTTTTATTCTATAACTCGACCGATCAGGAATACCAGGAATCTATGAAAAGAATTGTTGGGATACTGGAAGAGAATGGCTAAACAGGATAAACTGCCGGACAGACCCGCTGGATACAAGGAATCTCATCTCCATTCCTGTATCCGGCAGTCTGTCCGGCAGTTCTTTACCTTTCGCAGATTATAATACACTTACACACGCTAAGCGTCAAAGTTTCACCTCTCCGCCGTCTCCGCTTCAGTTCATGCATCGAATCAATAGAATCCTGATGGATTTTCAGACAGATTAATCATAATGTTCTTCATCTGGGTATAGTGCTCCAGAATAACCTTATGGGTCTCACGGCCGATCCCCGACTTCTTGTAGCCGCCAAACGGCGCTCCGGCCGGAATTGCGTTATACGTATTCACCCACATACGGCCTGTTTCGATTGCACGGCAGACACGGACAGCCCGGTTGATATCCCGGGTCCACACAGCGCCGCCCAGACCGTACTCACTCTCATTGGCCATACGGATCACATCTTCCTCATCCTTGAATTTCATCACAACCGCCACCGGTCCGAAGATCTCTTCCTGCGCCACCCGCATATCATTTGTCACGTCTACAAGCAGCGTCGGCTTTAAGAAGCAGCCCTTTGCCAGTTCTCCATCCGTGATTCGTTCACCGCCGCAGGCTACCCTTGCTCCCTCCTTCTTTCCAATCTCTATGTAGTCCAGAATCTTATTCAAATGAGCCTCATAGATCTGAGATCCCATCATTGTGTCCGCCTCCCACGGAAGGCCAACCTTTACGCTGTTAAACTTTTCCACAGCCTCTTCCACGAATCTGTCATAAATGTCTTCATGCACAAATACACGGGATCCGGCACAGCATACCTGCCCCTGGTTGAACAGGATCCCCAGCTGCAGTCCGTCCATCGCCATATCCCATTTGCAGTCCGGGAAGAAAATATTAGCCGATTTGCCGCCCAGCTCCAGCGTGGACGGTATCAGTTTCTCCGAAGCCGCGCATCCTACCTGGCATCCCACCTCGGATGATCCTGTAAATGCCAGCTTTCGGAAACCCGGATGCTCCAGCATATACTGCCCCGACTTCGAACCTCTTCCTGTCACAATATTAAAGACACCAGGAGGCAGAATTCCGTCGATCAGCTTCGCCAGCTCCAGCACGCTTAAGGAAGTATAGCTGGAAGGCTTAAATACTGTACAGCACCCTGCTGCCAGCACAGGCGCAAGCTTCCAGGCCGCCATCAGGAATGGGAAATTCCACGGCACGATCTGGCCCACGACACCGATCGGTTCCCTTAAGATCAGGCTCAGCGTATTCTCATCCAGCATGGCCGCCTCTCCCTCTTCCGTCCTCACCGCTCCGGCGAAATAACGGAAATGATCGGATGCATACGGAATATCGATCGTCATGGTCTCTCTAATCGGTTTTCCATTGTCCAGCGTCTCCAAAAGAGCCAGTCTCTCCTTATTCTGATCAATCACATCTGCAATCTTTAACAGTGCATCCGCCCTCTCTGCAGGCG
Organism: Hungatella sp. L36; assembly: GCF_014288035.1. Classification (NCBI taxonomy): domain Bacteria; kingdom Bacillati; phylum Bacillota; class Clostridia; order Lachnospirales; family Lachnospiraceae; genus Hungatella; species Hungatella sp. L36. The sequence goes on from NZ_JACOPC010000015.1 coordinate 91,757, forward strand.
TCGTCTTCTTCCAGCTCTCCCACGCGGCCCATGCGGCATCTACCGCGGCGTCTACATCCTCTCTCGTAGCTTCCGCGCATGTGGACAGATATTCCCCATTCGCCGGACAGTAAGATTTAAATGTACCGCCATCGGATGCGTCGACCCATTGGCCGTTGATGTACAGGTTATAGCTCTCTCTTGCTGCATTTTCCATATAACGTCTCCTTTCTAATAAAAAATTTGATGCAGGGCATTCTCCGCGGCCCTGCCGCACTCTTTTGTTCTGTCTCCAGTATAACAGTTTTGGAAAACAATGGCAACAATAGATATTTTATTCACAATTAATCGAATTATTTTTGTGTATAATATACATTTTCTGACAAAATTGTGTTTTGATCGTTAATTAACTATCAAAATATTTTTTAGGTAAAAAATTGGAGCGCGGTCGCTTCAGCGGCCATATTTCCATAGCGCGGAGTGTGCCTCCTGCCCGGAGGGCTTTTTTGTGTAACAGGAGCACTTTCCTGCTGCACAAAAAAGCAGGAGAATCGCCGAAGCCTCAAAGGCCCTGGCAATTCTCCCGCCATTTTCCTGTTACTATCTTTCTGTACTTACTTCTGAGCGACCATAAAAGGTGAGCAGGTATAATCCGCAGATTCCGACCAGCGCATACACGATTCTGGAAATCCAGGACATGCTGCCGAAAAGGAATGACACCAGATTAAAATTGAAGAAGCCTACCAGACCCCAGTTTACCGCGCCGATAATGGCGATGGTAAGGGCTGTATAGTCCAATGCTTTGTTACCCATGGCACTACCTCCTTGTTGTGAGCACCCGGCGGCTTTTTTTCCCCGCCTGCGTGCGATAACTGCCGCCTCTCAGAGGAGAAAATGATTTCCTTTCTCATTGAAGTGGCTTTCTTTTTTTATTATGGGGAAGTTTTTGGGTTTTTATACACTTTGTACTAAATTAACAGACAATCCGCACCACCTGTCATTTTCCCAGATGGTCGATCCGTTCCTTTATCTCATCCTCCCGGCGGTTGAACAGAAGGCGCTCGTTATACTGGTAATATCTCTGGCACTCATATTCCTGAAGGAATTTTATGCTGTAGTAATTCGTATTCAGTTCGGTGATAAACACCGCCATCTCCTGACTGTCTCCAAAGGATATTTCCATAAAATCAAAGGCGTGTTCCAGCATGGTTCCGCTCTCGTCGAACCGTTTTTCATACCGCTCCCGCTCACGGCCAAAGTAAGACCTTACCGTCTCCCACGCCGCCTCCGGATCCGGTGCTTCCGCGAAACGAAGCTCTTTTTTATACTGCTCCAGAATCCGTTCCACATCCCGGTGCAGGTAATCGCTCTGACGGTTTAAAAGTCCGGCTTCCCGCTTCTTTTCCCAGACCTGTTTGAATTCCTTTTGCACCGTGAGGAAGCGTTCCTCCATATCTCCGTCCAGACTTCCATCATGCAGCTTTTTTAACTCCGCCATTAAAATTTCCAGCTTTTCCGCATCTTTTACCACCTGCTTAAATCCGCTGTTCAGCTTCGAGAGCAGGAGGCCGATTACGCTCAGTTTCTCGTCAAACTGGGCATGCTTTAGCTTATTGCAGAGATTTTCCCGGATCGATCCTGCTAAAATTTCATCGATCTGGTAATCGTCCTGGTATTTATAATAGAGTTCCAGGTAATTGGAGAAATCCTTGGCTATCTTCGGGTACTGGAGATACTGTCCGATCACCTCCCGATCCGCCTTTTTTCCGAGTTTTTCATATACTTCAATAAATCGTGATAAATCTTCCCAGCCTCGCGGAGTAGCAAACAGACGGCCGTCCACCGTTGTCTCAATCCGGCAAAATGATTCCGGCCTCGCGTTCAGATAGGAGATTATGGCGGGATGGATCGACTGTTCATACGCATACTGCTTCCAAACCTCGTAGTCCGGCTCCACGTGAATCATTTTAATCCGGTCCAGGGTCACCACGTCAAAATCCCTTACGGATTTGTTGTATTCGGGCGGATTACCGGCCGCTGCTATGATCCAGCCTTCCGGAATCTGATGGTTTCCAAATGTCTTACACTGTAAAAACTGCAGCATGGCAGGCGCAAGCGTCTCCGAAACGCAGTTAATCTCATCGATAAACAGAATTCCCTCCGAAAGACCGGTCTGTTCGATTTTATTGTAAATGGATGCCACGATCTCACTCATGGTGTACTCCGTCACACTGTACGGCTTACCGCCATACTCTTTCTTAACGATAAACGGAAGTCCAATCGCACTCTGCCGGGTGTGATGGGTAATGGTATAGGCCACCAGCCCAATTTCGCATTCCCGCGAAATCTGCTCCATAATCTGCGTCTTGCCCACCCCCGGCGGTCCGATTAACAGAACCGGACGCTGACGGACAGATGGGATTTCATAGGCGCCGTACTCGTCCTTCAGCAGATACGCCTCAATGGTATCTTTTATCTCTTCCTTGGCTCGTTTTATATTCATAATTGATTGATTTCCTCCTCTGTCAGGATAATTTTCATCGCCCACGCGGGGACGGATACATCTTCATACTGCCCTTCCACAAAGACAAAGGCCGTGTCATAGGCGGGCATTCGGACAGGGTATATTCCCTTTCCGTCAGTAAAGTATAAAAGCCCTTTGAGTTTCTTAAATTTCCCCTGATTCATCAGTCCATTCACGTATTCAAAGGCCGGCCGGAAATCAGTTCCGCCCAGTCCCGATATAGTAAAGTTCTCCATATAGGCCTTCATTTCGTCCTGGCTGGTAATCGTCTCATCAGACCGGATCGTCTCATCGCACTGTATGATGTGGATATTGATTTTCCGGAAATAGCTCTCGGATTCACAGAGCACGGAATACGTCTCCTCCAGGAACCGCCGCACCAGCTCCCCGGAGCAGGACATCGAAGTATCCACCACGATCACAAAATCTTCAATGCGGTGAACCTCCTTCGATTCCAGCGGTTCAATCAGCGGCATATTGCCGTACAGCTCCATTCCATACGTATAAAACACGTAGTCGAAGGAATCCTGGTCCACCTCGTTCTCCTCACGAAGTACGGAAAACCTGCGCAGAAACTGCTTATAATCATACCGTTCCCGGTTTTCAACCCGCACGGCCTCCAACAGGCTTCTGGAGTCCTCCGCGTCCTTCTCGCCGAAGGATTCCATCTCCGTCTGCATCTTCTCTCTGTTATTCTGCCACTTATTCTGGCGCTCCTGGCGAATCCTGGGATCTTCTTCCCTCTCCCAATGTTCATGGTTATCCACGTAAAACTCTGCCGCCATGCGCTCGTATTCCTCTTCGGTTAAATCCATGTCCTGAAGCGACTTATAGATGCCCTCCGCCGTCAGGACCCGGAGCTTTTCCTTCAGCTTCGCGTATACTTCTCTCCGGTAAACCGACTGATGGCGGTAAACGTTCTTTACATAAAATTCATCGATGATGGATTCTATGGCAATGTCACAGGCCAGATTCCAGTACGGGACCGCCCGTTTTCCCCGCGTATCCATATGGCCCAGCAGGCAGTGGAATACCATGTGAAGAAAGGCCCGGTTAATCAAAACCCTCCCCCGTTTATACATACTCATCAAATGCTCCGGCTGGTAATAGATGAGAAATCCATCCGTTTCCACTCCGCGCCCTGCGCGGTCCGCCAGAAATCCAAGGCTGCTTAAGGCCACGTCCAGATAGCGAAAATTTAAATACAGTTCATTTCTGGAATTTGTCAGAATATCGTGGCAGATTTCTACCTCTTCCAGCTCGTCGAGCTGCTGCTGCCGCAAAGGATCTATCATATGGCTTCACCTGCCTTTCTTTATATTGTTTTATTGATTTATTGTTTTATTGATTTATTGTTTTGTTGATTTATTGTTTTGCTGCTTTATTGTTTTCTTTCTGTCATTTTCCTGCTTTACATGCCTACAGCGAAAATGACCGTTTTTTTGCCGGGAAACGCCGGTGGCGCAGATCCATCAGGCCGCTCAGTACCTCCGTCTCACCTTCCCGGCCGGCCAGTTCGATCATCTCATCCAGCGTTTCCTTCCGGTCCGCATAATGGACCGCCAGCCAGGAATAAGTTTCCGTGTCTCCCGCTGCCAGTGCACATTCCGCGGCCCCACCCATGTGTTCCCTCAGATACTCCTCATACGCCCCTCGATGCGGTTCCATCAATTCCAAAGGATACTTAAGCCGCCCCATTACAAGGGAGCAGACGACCCGCTCCGGCTCCTGAACTTTGATATGGGGAAACAGCGCATCGTATTTGGAAAAACGGAATTCGGTCTGCTCGAAACAGTAGCGGTACATGTGGCCGCATCCATGCATTTCCCGCATGATGATGCGGGCGGGTGTATTTTCCACGGATTCCTCAAACATTTCCGGAAATACCAGTTTTGCCTGGAGAGCTGATTTTGCAGGTGGTGAAGTTAATTCCGATTCTGTATAATAGTTTACATAAAGTTCCTGTCTCAATTCTGATATCAGTTCCTTAAAACAGGAACGGTGGCCTGGAATTATGTGAATATCCATATGTCTGATGCCGGCACAACCGGTAAACAGGCCGGACCCTACATCTTCGATCGTACTATAGCACCGGATCGTATTCAGTTCAAAACAGTTATAGAATGCGTAGTTGCCGATTTTTTTAATCGTCCGCGGAAGAATGATTTCCTTTAAGTGGCCGCAGCATGCCACCGGCGGCAGTTCGACAGCCTCGGGACTGGAGGCATTCATCTCCGCTTCCATTCCGTTTTGTGCATTCCCTTCGGCGTCGGCCAGCAGAATCTTTCCCGCTGCCTTTAGCATTTCCCGCCGTCCCCAGCCCTCGGAAAAAGCGTATGCCGCCAGCTCTGTTACCGGTTTTCCATCTATTGTCTCAGGAATCTCGACCAGGCCGTCATAGCTTCTGCAGCCGAGTATTGCGATTGCTTCGTTCTTTATCTGATATAAAAACATGAACAGACGTCCTGCCTTTCTGTTATACGGATCTATTGTATAACAGATGAATATAACAGAAACGAATCAAAATTGCAATGGATAAATTTTCTCTTGACAAACAAAAAAGAAAGGTATAACCTAAGAATCATAAGAGCAAATCGAACTGCAATGACGGAACCAGTACCCATTCTAAATGCGAGACAGAGAAAAACGGCATACCTGCTGAAAGCCGTTTTCCGTACAGTATGGCGAACACCACTCCCGAGCACCGTCAAACCAATGGCGGCGTATCTTCTGCGTTAAGGAAGCAGTGTCTCACGTTTGGACACGAGTGAAAAATCAAGGTGGAACCGTGCATCCGACATTCATGCACCCTTGGACAGGATTATTCTGTCCAGGGGTGTTTTTTGTTCTTTTCAACAGTCAAAAACCCCGCCGCAAGCAACGGGGCATCAAATTTGCAACGTCGCGAGCGGCGGGGTATTTGACCCTCGCGGCAGTCGCCAAATGGACGCGCCAGCGTGTCCGTTTGGCTCGTTGCTCGCGGGAATAAACAAATGTGGATTGAAACAATCACGTCTCACGAAAAAGCATCATAAATCTCAGAGTATAAGGAGGATCATCATGAAAGTAACTTTAAAAAATGGAGAAGTAAAAGAATTTGACAGCCCGCTGTCCGTCTATGAGATTGCGTCATCCTTAAGCGCCGGCCTGGCAAAAAAGGCGTGCGCTGCGGAGATCGATGGAACCCCGGCGGATCTGCGTACCATTGTATCCGGAGACTGCGGGCTTACGATCCTGACCTTTGAAGACGAAGGCGGCAGGGCGGCCTTCCACCATACCACTTCCCACATTCTGGCACAGGCCGTCAAAAGGCTGTTTCCGGAGACTAAGCTGGCCATCGGGCCGTCTATCGCGGACGGATTTTACTATGACTTCGACCGCCCGGAACCATTTTCTCCGGAGGACTTAGAAGCTTTGGAAGCGGAAATGAAGAAGATCGTCAAAGAAGACTTAAAACTGGAGTATTTTACGCTTCCGCGTGAGGAAGCCATCGCCCTCATGAAGGAGAAGGATGAGCCTTACAAGGTTGAGCTTATCGAGGATCTTCCGGAAGAAGAAACCATCAGCTTTTACCGTCAGGGCGAATATACCGACCTCTGTGCGGGGCCGCATTTAATGACTACTGGTCCTGTGAAGGCATTTAAGCTGACCTCCATCGCCGGCGCTTACTGGCGCGGTGACGAGCACAATAAGATGCTGACCAGAATCTATGGCACATCGTTCCCCAAGGCCTCCGATTTAGAGGAATATTTAACCAGAATTGAGGAAGCGAAAAAGCGTGATCACCGGAAACTGGGAAAAGAACTGGGTCTGTTTACAATCATGGACGAAGGCCCGGGATTTCCATTTTTCCTGCCGAAGGGCATGGTGTTAAAAAATGCGCTGACAAACTTCTGGCGTGAGATCCATGAGCGCGAGGGATACGTGGAAATCGCCACTCCCATCATGTTAAACCGCTCTCTGTGGGAGACTTCCGGCCATTGGGATCATTACAAGGAAAACATGTATACAACAACCATTGACGATACGGAATTTGCAATCAAGCCCATGAACTGTCCGGGCAGTATGCTGGTTTACAAATCCCAGCCGCGTTCCTACCGTGATCTGCCGCTGCGTATGGGAGAACTCGGCCTGGTACACCGCCACGAAAAATCCGGCGCGCTCCACGGCCTCATGCGGGTTCGCTGCTTCACACAGGACGATGCCCATATCTACATGACGCCAGATCAGATCACCGATGAAATCAAAGGCGTGGTACGCCTCATCGACGAGGTCTACAATATGTTTGGCTTTAAATACCACGTCGAACTCTCCACCCGCCCGGAAGACAGCATGGGCAGCGACGAGGATTGGGAGATGGCGACAAACAGCTTAAGAGAAGCGCTTGATGAGATGGGATATGAATATATCATCAACGAAGGCGACGGCGCCTTCTACGGTCCGAAGATCGATTTCCACTTAGAGGACTCCTTAGGCCGCACCTGGCAGTGCGGTACCATACAGCTTGATTTCCAGCTTCCGCTGCGGTTTGAGGCGGAATATACAGGCGCGGATGGCGAGAAACACCGCCCAATCATGATTCACAGAGTACTGCTGGGCTCCATTGAGCGTTTCATCGGCATTCTGATCGAACATTATGCAGGAAAATTCCCGGCATGGCTGGCTCCTGTTCAGGTAAAGGTGCTCCCGATCTCCGACAAGAATGCAGCATATGCAAAAAATGTGTATGATGCCTTAAAGAAGAGCCACATCCGCTGTGAGATCGATGAACGCCCTGAAAAGATCGGCTACAAGATCCGCGAGGCACAGCTTGAGAAGGTTCCGTATATGCTGGTGGCAGGAGCGAAGGAGGAGGAGAATCAGACGGTGGCAGTCCGTTACCGCGATTCCGGTGAAAATGTCACTATGACATTGGATGCGTTTACCGAAATGCTGAAGAAAGAGATTGAAGAACGAGATTAAAGAACGAGATTGAAGAACGAGATTGAAGAACGAAAGTAAATAAAGAAGCAGGGAGAACGGGTTGATATTATCGCGTCGTTCTCCCTGTTTTCTTAATCGCTCAATGTCGGATCATAGTACGCCCCGGTGTCGTCCAGTTCATATCCGTCAGGCGTGACAGTATTGGTCATCATGGCCCCATCCGGTCCGGCGTAATACCAGCAGAACCAGCCTTTCAGCCACTGATTTACAGCCATAACGCCGTCTTCTCCAAAATAATAACGTTTTCCCTTATCCATCAGCCAGGCACTGCTTAAAAAGCTTCCATCGCCCTTCTTATATTTCCACTGGTCATTTTCCTGTATCCATCCTCCGTCTATGGTCCCGTCTCCCCTGGCGTCCATAACATAAAAAGTTCCCATGTTCACAGCGGCTCCGCTGGGTACTACAACAATTAACTGGGCCTTTCCGGCGTTTTTTGCATGGTACCGAATTGTATTGAACCCTTCCTCATTCAGAGCAATCTCCGCTGTTATGACGTTCATGTCGGTGGTTCTGATCGTGGCACGGCGCACCCAGCCACTCTCAGATTTAGTTAGAATCATTTCCCCGTCAGTCCCCGCCATGACAGTCGTCCCATCGTATAAGAAGGCTCCCGCCTCCTCTGAACTGATCTCAAAATACTCCCCTGCTGTCTCAATACCGTACGCGTTTACCGGTGCCATTGCTATTACGGCCGTGAGCAGCAATGCTGCAAAGCATTTTCCTTTTTTCATCATAAAATCCCTCCTGAACAGACATGAAAATAAACGTTACACCCATTACTCTGTCATAATTATACCACGATTCAGGAGTTATTGAAGATGATAACAGAAAATAGTTATTTTTTTACTTTATTTATCTCAAACATATCTGCAAGCAGCAGCCAGTTTGCCCGGAAATAGTTCATGATCTGCCAGTAGCCGGCGCCTGATAAGTCCAATTCTTTTATCAGATCAAATTTGGCCCTCAGGCTTCGAACGTCTTCAAACCATACCTCATGCTGAACGCCAGACTGCCAATACCGGAAATACGGCGTCATTGCCGTCTCATCAAACTGGATGGGAACACCGTGATCGATGGCGATTCCGATGGCCTGAAGGTTATTGATTGTCTCCGCTTTTGTCACCCCCTGCTCGTAGGGAAGCGGCCAGTCATAGCCGTAGTTGGGGATTCCCAGGCTGATCTTTTCCGCCGGTATTTCCGTCAGGGCGTACTCTGCCACGCGTCTGACCATATTGATCGGGGCCACTGCCATGGGCGGGCCATATGTGTATCCCCATTCATACGTCATCAGCAGAACCCGGTTGGCCGCCTCTCCGAGCAGGCGGTAATCGATTCCTTCGTAAAGCAGCCCCCTCTGGTCTCTGGCCGTCTTAGGAGCCAGTGCAACGCTCACCTGATAGCCGAACAGGTTCATCACCTGTCTCACCAGCTTTACAAATTCTGCATATTTCACCCGGTCCTCCGCCAGTACGTATTCAAAATCAATATCAACTCCGCCGTAGCCTTTCTGCGTCATCGTACGCCCCAGCTCCCATATTAGGTTTTTCTGGACATCGGGATTGTTTACCAGTACCGTCACAAGATTATTGTTGAATTTTCCGTCCTCTCCCAGAGGTGTCAGCGTCAGGACAGGCCGTACGCCGTTTGCCGACGCCACATTTACCATCCAGCTGTCGTCAGCCATGGGCGGAATCAGGTCCCCATCCGTCGTAAACCCATAGGAGAAGACAGATAGATCCGTCAGATAAGGAAGCGTCCAGTCCAAAGTCTCCGGGTTTATAAATGGATACGCGTAGCCGTTTACGTGCAGAGGGCTCTTCATTTTTCCGTTTCGTTCATTATCTAGTAAAAGCGCCTGACCCACGGCCAGGCGATATGGATATGCAATCTGATTGTCCCACAGAAGCGTACTCACGGGAATTCCGGCTTCTGCGGCTATGGAATCTACATTATCTCCGCTTTTTACAACATATATCTGCATGTCAGCATCCTTTTATCTGTATTACTACAATATATGCCGCAGAGGGGAAACACGTTATCCTGTGATCCCGTTGTTTTCATTTAACAAAAAAAGCTGCCGTTCCACAGACGATCCCTCGTCCGCTTTTGCAGCAGCTTTCAAGCTATATGCTTTACTTTTTATATTTGTTACTTATGCCATTTCGTTCTGTAAACGCTTCCCTCTGCCGAGCTCCGGTAGGCCGCCCGTATAATCTGAAGCGTATGCTCGGAATCCTCCAGAGTCGACAGCGGTTCTGACGTACCATCCAGGCAGGCGAGAAATGCCTGTGCCTGATTAACAAATGTCTGATCGTACGGCTCTGCGTCACAGAGTCTTTCCCCATTTACATAGAGTGCATCCGTTAAGTGCATCTCCCCATCGGTCCCCAGAATTCGTATCCCGTTTAACTGGTCTGCCGCTTCAGATGCCCAGCTCTCCGTGATGACGCAGAGCGAGCCATCCGTCATCTGCATATTGAGCTGAGCAGTATCTTCGCCATCCAGATCCTGCAAACGCAGATTAGCCGTAAACGCCTGAAGCCGCGCCGGCACGCCCAGAAGATACAGCATCTGGTAAATCATGTGGTGTCCGCTGTCGATTAACGCACCTCCGCAGGACAGCTCCTTCTGCCTTCTCCAGTTTTCTGTACCCGAGGTATCCAGAAGCTGCGCTGAGAAGAAAGAGGACTGGAGTATTGTTCCCAACGCCTTCTCGTCCAGCAGCTTTTTCATCTGCGAAAGGGGCCTCCGGTACATGAAATTATGTCCTGGAAAAAGCATGACCCGGTTCTGTTCGATGGCTCGCCTGACGCGCTGGTACTGTTCAGTCTCCCCTACCACGGGCTTTTCCACCAGCATGGAGACCCCGGCAGCGGCGGCCTTTAATATTTCCTGATAGTGGCAGGCAGTCACGCTGCAGAGAACCACTGCATCCAGTTCTCCCTTTTCCAGCATTTCATCCATACTGGCAAACGGGATAATCTGGTGTTCCTCACAGATGGCATGCAGTTTTTCCATATTGGAATAGGTACACATGCCCACAATCTCCGCTTTCTTCTGCGCCTTGAACGCAGCCAAATGTTTCATCGCAATAAACCCGGTACCTACGATCCCTATTCGTTTTCCCATCTATGGTTGCTCCCCTGTTTCTAAAATTAACAGCACTCCATCATATCCGGGGACCTCCAGGCTCCACTCCTTCCCTGTCCGTTCCCTGGCAAAGAGAGGTCTGCTCTCCGGTGTCTGGTTTACAACTGCCATAACCGGTCCGTTCTCCGTCTGGAGCAGTCTGACGATCAGCTCCGGCGCCTCAAGTACGGAAAACAGAGAATAGCCTTCCGCTTTGAACTGCTTTTGTATAAATTCAGCCGCCGCACGGCTCCCCGCATCCTTTACTGCTGCCCCTGGAAATGTTCCGGTCCACCGTATTACCCCTTTTCCATATTCCACCTCAGCCATAGCAGGAGTTCCGTCTTCAAACCAGCCGGTCACTTTCCCCCGGGCTGCCTTCATCGTCTGCCTGTAATACAGGCCTTCACACAGGACAGCGCCCACTTTATCCAGCACCGGAATCTCTCCGTCCCCAGCGTCCAGAGATATCTCCTCCGCCCCAAAAGCGGCTTCCAGCATGGGACATGGAGAGCTTGATCCACCCGCAGATATCTCCCCCATCTCCGAATAGAGGCCTGCGGCCGCTTCCAGAACCACGCGGCCGCCCATACCGGCAAACTCAAGGATTCTGCTCTGCTCTTCGTCAGACAGGGAAAGCGACATGGGAACATACAGAACCCGCAGGCCCTCTTCCCACGCGGATTCCATATAGTCTCCATGGACAAATCTCACAGGTATTCCCCCTTCGGTGCAGGACTTAAAGACACCATAGATACTGTGTGCATATTTCTCTTCCTGGGCGCCTGCTGCAAAGAGCAGTAAGTCCGCATTTCTGGAAAGGTAGATGCCATTTATGGCCGGAACCGGCCTGCTTCGGTCCAGCTCATACGCTTCGAAGAGCTTGGCGCAGCGGCCCGCCTCCAGACTTCTCTCCGTGTTTTCTCCGTTAAAGCCTGTCAGGCCAAATCCGGGAGATTCCATTCCCGCGGGCTCCGGAGCGTACTGCCAGTACACCACGCCTTTCCCCCCAGCCGCGATAGTATTCCAGTTCCAGATACGGATATCCTCTCTCTTTGGAACCTTATGAGCCAGAAATCCCGGTACGCCGGCCCCGCCCTGAAGCTCTGCCTGATAGAAAACCTTTTCTCGGGAGGCTGCGCAGATAATTTCTGACTGAAGCAGATGAGAAAGATCGTAGTCCCGCTTCGTCTCTCCCATCAGCCACTTCGGAAAGCTGGACAGCCCGAACACGTCCACCTCGCGGGCAAGCAGGAATTCATCGGACAGTTCTATACCCAGCGCGCCGTTACTGGAAGCCCCCATATAATCCGCGCTGGCACTGTGGGTCTGAATCAGCTTGCCTGGTGCGCCGCGTCTCGCCGCTTCCACACGCCGTTTCAGCCATTCGGCCAGATTGTATAACCAGAACCGCCTCCAGTCCATCATATCCGTATATGTCCCAAACCGCGGCGGAGGAACAATCTCCTCCCAGTCGGAATACCGACGAAACCATGCCTCGTTTAAACGCTCCAGCGATCCATACCTGACCTTCAGCCAGTCCCGGAACGCCCGTTTCGACGCTCCGCAGGCACAGAGGAGCTCATTCTTATAATCGAACATCGGCTCCAGGTGCGGTTCATTCCACACATCAAGGATGATCACACTGCTGTTGTCACGGTAATGCTCTGCTGTACGGAAGATAAAATTGCACACCAGATCCGAAACTTCCGGATTATCCATACAGAGTCCTGGCCATCCCCCTGTCGGAAGGTTCGCAGGTCCGCCCATGGTAATTTTCTTTCCTTCCACAGTCTCGTACAGACAGTCCGGGTATGCCTCATACAGCCAGTACGGCGCCCCTTCCGGTATCGTATTGATAATCACCTTCAGACCGTTCTTTCCGGCAAGCTCTGTCAGCCGGTCCAGATCATCGAACACAAAATGATCCGGTTCCCGCTCAATATCGTTCCATACCGCCCAAAGCTTTACCACATGAAATCCCAGCTGCTTCATATTTAAAAAATCGCGCTCCCAACACGTCCTGTCCGGGAATGGCGGCCTGTAATACTGCGCTCCAAAATACACGTCCTGTACCTCCATCGTTCATTCTTTCTTTGCTGTAACATCAGATATTTTATATTTATCCCTTGACCGCACCGGCAGTCAGCCCGCTGACGAGATACTTCTGAAGGAAGAAGCCCGCGATAATAATCGGCACCATGACAATGGTAGCCGCCGCGCTGGACTGTCCCCAGTCTACCGAAATCGCCCCTACGAACCTGGATACACCGACCGTAAGCGTATACGTGTGGAGATTTGTGTACTGCATGGAAAACAGCAGTTCGTTCCAGGAATACTGCATGACCAGTAAAAGTGCGGATCCGATCGCCGGTGAGAGAAGCGGAAATACAATCTTCCAGAATACCTGCATTCTCGTACAGCCGTCCAGCTTTCCGGCCTCAAATAAGTCTCCCGGAATATCCCGGATAAATCCGAGCACCAGCCAGGCCACAAACGGCGCGTTTACCGACACATGGGCCAGTATGGGCCCCACATAAGTCCCCAGAAGATGCACCTTGTCCAGAATAATATAGAGAGGAATCATAATAGTGATCGTCGGCACCAGCTTGGAAAACAGCAGAAACGTGGAAATGCGGTTCCCCCAGTTAGATTTCATGATTGCCAGCCCATATGCCGCGAGGCTTCCCAGCACAATACTGATAACCGTTGTCGACATGGCAATGATAAACGAGTTGCCAAAATACGACAGGAAGTTCCCCTGCTTAAGGATCTTCACATAATGCTGAAGGGTCGGGGGAAAGAAAAACTGCGGCGGCATTTTCCTGATCAACAGCGTTGGCTTAAAGGAATTGCTCACTATCATATAGATCGGGAAGACTACCGTAAGCACCACAAGCAGGCCAAACAGTGCTTTTCCGCATACAATTGCTGATTTTTTCATTACTGCTGTCCCTCCTTATGTGCTTTTGCATTATAACGGATAAAGATAATGCCAAATACCAGAAATGAAAGGATCATGCTGGCATTGGATATCGTCATCGCGTACCCCATGTCAAAGGTATCAAATCCAATCTTATACGCATAGAGGCTGAGCGACATGGTGGAGTTATTTGGACCGCCGCCGGTCAATGCATAGATGATATCAAACACCTTGATGGCATCCACTCCGTTAAACAGGAGGATGACCATATAAACCGGAATCAGACCCGGAAGGGATATATGAAAAAATTTCTGTATAAATCCGGCTCCGTCTATTTCCGCCGCCTCATAATACTCGCCCGGTATGCTGAGCAGACCGGAGCTGAGCACCACAATAACAAAGGGAATGACCTGCCAGCAATGTGCTATGACCGCGCAGAGCATGGCTGTGGACGTTCCCGCAAGGCCCGGGAACTGTTTGGAGGTGATTCCAAACAGCCCCAGAACCCAGTAGATGAGTCCGCCGTTGATATTAAACATGTATTTCCAGATCAGACCGATGATAATGGGCGAGACCAGGAGCGGCATGGTGCAGATGGGACGGAGAATACTCTTTAACCGGCCCGTAAGGCTCTGAAGCCACACTGCGATCACCGTACCGAGTATTAAATCCCCGGCAATGGCAGCGGCTGTGAAATACAGCGTATTCCCGACCGCTTTTAAAAAGACCTTGTCTTTAAACAGCCTGACATAATTGCTGATGCTTATGAAATCCTCTTTGAGATCAATACTGCCCATATGATAATTGTAAAAACTCATGAACACGCCGTACAAAAGAGGAATGAACATCACCACAAACACCACCAGAATACTAGGCAGAAGAAGGAGGACGGGCAGTAAATCCCCTTGTTCCAGCATATTTCTTCTCCGTTTCATTGTTACTTTACCTCCCATCCCCTTTATCACTACCTGCCAAACTGATAATCTTTGCAGGACTCGTTATAAGACTTGATTAACGCAGCCGAATCGGTGTCCGGATCGGTGGCAATCTCTGATAAGACTGCCTGTAAGCCGGTCAGCATGGTGGAGGAATCTCCTGCCGTAGGCAGAATCCTCGCGTGCGCAAGGGCCTCTGTGACTGCGGGCAGATACGGAATCTTTTCCAGTACTTCCTGGTCTTCGGCCAGCTCCGGCAGCGCGGAGATAGATCCGTTTGCCAGAGACGCTGACTTTTCCTGTTCCGGGCTCGTCAGCCATACGGCCGCCTGAAATGCTTCATCCGGATTTTCACTGTTTGCCGCTACAGACCAGCCCCAGAAATTGGCGGTTCCCACATAATCCTTGTCTCCGACTCCAGGCATACCGGCGAATTTTACGGTTTCAGCCACTGCCGACTGCTCCGGATCTAAGTATGCGGAGCAGTTGCCGGACAGGCTGATGCTGATAGGAGCCACGCCATCCTTCATTGCCTGCCCCACGTCGTCCACATGCCACGTAGAAGCTCCGTCCATAGCATACTTACAGAGTTCCTGCCAGATGGTAATCGCCTGTGCTGCCTCATCACTTCCCAAGTCAGCCTTGCCATCCTTTATAAACTCTCCGCCGCAGGAATAGAGGATCGCACCAAATAAATCGACTGCCGCCTGTCCCTGCATGGCCGGAACTGCAATTCCGGTTCCCTCATTTTCCTTAAACCATTTGGCGCATGCAATCAGCTCGTCGAAGGTCTTGGGAACCTCTCCGCCGTACCGCTGCATGGCAGTCTCGTCATATGCCAGGATGGACGTCTGCGTAAATGTCGGAAGCGACATAATTTTTCCATCTACTGTCATGGTGTCCAGGAGGCTCTGGTTATACATGCTTAAATCCACATTATATTTTTCAATGTAGTCATTTAAAGGAAGAAGCCAGCCATTCGATGCGTAATCCGGGCACCATACTTCCGCTACATAGATCAGGTCGTAGTCTCCGCCTCCGCTCTTCTGCATACTGAGCGTTTCCTTTTCCTTTAACTTATCGTATGCCACATCGTCAATCACAATCTCAGAAGCCGTATACCCCTTTACAAGCTCCTTCTGATCATCAGACTGTCCTCCGGACCATCTGGTCGCTACCAGCTCCACATTGGAGGCGGCCTGCGTCGTCTCCTTTCCGCTCTGAGCGGACTCTGTCTGTCCCTGTGCCTGCGTTGCAGTTGTCTCTTTGCTTTCCGTCCTGCCTCCACAGGCCGTAAGACTGAGTGCCAACACCACTGCCATCCCCAAACTCAATACCTTCTTCATATCTGTTGCTCCCTTCCTCGCACATTTTGTGCTATTTGTTTTTAAAATAATTGATAAACACAGGCAGCCCCAAGCCTTTCAGTGCGGCCAGCCATGCCTTTTTCTCATCTTCTGTCGCGTCAGGCTGTTTACCCAGCCCCTGTACAACGGCGGCCTGTACCGCCTTGGAGGCTCCCATGCCGTGATACGGCATGATTTCAAATGCCTCAATTCCCGGCTGACGGCGGTAGAGCTTTGCCAATTCGCCGAAAAAGGTCTCCGTATCATTTATTCCCGGGATCAGCGGAACCCGGATTACCACATGACACTTCTTTTCAAGAAGAATCTCCAGATTTTGGTATATTTTCTCCGCCCTGACACCGGTTAAGTGTGGATACGCCGCACTCTCCCCTTTCAGATCAAACAGGAATAAGTCCGTGAGAGGAATGACCGCATTTAACGGTTCAGCGGCACAGAAGCCTGATGTCTCCAGACACGTATGAATGCCCTCATCCCTGGCCGCCTGCAACAGTTCCCTCAGAAAATACGGCTGGAATAACGGTTCCCCTCCGGAAATGGTGATTCCGCCAGGTCTCGGCTTCTCATAAAACGTCCTGTCTTTCTTAACCTCGGCGATTACCTCTTCCGCGGTCACAGTTCTGCCGATTTTCTCCAGCGCCCCATAACAGCAGACCTCCGTACATGCGCCGCATCTGGTGCATGCCTCTCTCTCAAACCGGTGCAATCCTGTCACAATCCGGTGCGCCTTCTGAGGACAGACCTCCACGCACGCGCCGCATCCCGAACATTTGCTTTCATTGTACGAGATGGTATCCCTTTTCTCGTAGGATTCCGGGTTATGACACCAGATACAGCGAAGCGGGCAGCCCTTTAAAAACACAGTGGTACGAATTCCAGGACCGTCATCCAGGCAGAAATGCTGCAAATCAAATATTTTTCCCATTTTTTTCTCAGTAGCTGGCCCGTTCATAGATCTCCTTCTGGACATCCTTTTCCAGCATGACGAATCTGGCCGAAAAGCCGCCGACCCTCACGATCAGATCGCCGTACTCCTCGGGGCGTTCCATCGCATTTTTCAAATCATCCTTTCCGATTACGGTAATCATCGCCTGGCATCCGCCTCTGTCAAAGTAATCTTTCATGGCGGCGATCACCTTATCCTCTGATTGCTCCAACAGCTCCTTCGTGAATCGGAAATTCTGTACCATCCCGGCGTGATTTATGTGAGAGGGCTTCAGCAGGCTGTTAATCATGGAAGTCAATCCCTTCGTCTCTACCACCGATTCCGGGTTATTGGCATTGGCTGTCGCGCACCCGGACTTTCTGCCGTTCGGCGTAGCTCCCACCCATCTCGCCAGCGTGGTATTCTGTGCATTATTTATGTAAACCGGCAAATAACTCTTTAGTCCGACCCGGTCTGCCTGGGCCTTTGCCGTCTCATTAAAAAAGTCCTGTAATTCTACGAAAAATGCATCTGCTTCCTCATGATCCACGCCGTATTTCGGAGCTTCCAGCATCATTTTTCTGGCAGCCGGATAGTCTAAAAAGTTATCGGCAAGCGCCTCCATCATCTCTTCCGCTGTCATCCGTTTTTCATTGAAGATCAGTTTTTTAACCGCACACAGACTGTCTGCCGCATCGACCGCGCCATAGAACTCCAGTGTTCCCGCCAGGTACTCGCAGCCTCCCTCAAAAAGTGCTTTTCCTTTTTTGATGCAGCCGTCATAAAGAACGGATGCCATCAGAAATGGGTGCCTGGCGCCTGTAATCTCATATTCATACGCCTCAAATTCCGCCTGGGCCTCTATATAATATTTCGCATGCTCCTGATAGTAACGGTAAAACTCCTCGAAACTTCCGCATTCGGAAAGCTTTGGCGTCCTGGGACCGATTGCCCAGCCCCCTACCGGGTCCCATCCTCCGTTTACGGCCAGTTCCATGATTTTTGTAGCGTTGAGAGATCCGCTCGGCGTTGCCACACTGTAGTGCTCAAACTCATATTCTCCGCATCCAAGCATAATATAGTGTTCGGCCATCTCCCTCGACACCCCGTACGTACTCATGACTCCCGGCACGATCACGTCGTCATTATAGAGAAGCGGGTATGTTCTTCCCTCCTCAATACAGCGAATCGCGGCCTTCATCACCGATTCGGGCGTGTCTTTATGAAACCGGAGTGTGAACTGCGGAAGTACCTCTTTTACGGTTCTGCAAGCCTCAATGGCCAGCAGGCTGTAACGGTCCCCCGTCTCCGGATTGCGCCGGCCATATCCGCCTACGATCACGCGGCCGTCTGTCTCACAATCCAGATGGTCAACCAGCTGAAAGAAGTTTTGGGTAATCTTAAGCGCTTCCTCCTCGGTCAGAATCCCATTGTCTATGTCATGGCAGTAAAGGTCACCAAAGAACACATCACATCTTCCGATATCGATGATAGGCGTCATAAGGCAGTACATCCATACCAGCTGGACCGCCTCCAGATAGGACTCCGGCTTCCTTCGCTGATTCTGGAAGAGTGCCTCCTTAAGCTTCAGCAGCTCTTCTTTCCGTTTTCCCTCTGCTCTTTCGGCCATTTCACCGGCCTGATCCTCGTAGTATTGAAGCATCTCTTTCAGGAGATCAAACATCTCGATAGAAGCCCCCAGAAACTGAATCTGTTCTTCCTCCAGCCCGCTCCTCTCCATTGATTCCGCCAGCTCCTCCACCATCCCCGGAATTCCCTTAAGCACCAGTTTGTCAAAGTCCAGGTAGCAGCCCGCCATTCGGAGAATCGGGCAGGCCGGCATGGGAAGCTTATCCCACTGGTCAGATATCAGTGCCTTTTTTAAGTGTTCCGGCATGTGCTCCATCACATAGTGGTCCGTGTTTTCTTTTTTCCAGAATACCAGCATATCATTTAAGTCTTCACGATATTTCAGGCTTCCGGCTCCGTTCTCCAGCTCCTTTACCACTTCGTCCTCGTGGATATAGAATCCGAAGCCCCCGGTCTGATGCTGAATTCCGAATCCTACCGGTCCGAACTCATGGCGCCCCGCCAGAACATCCTGCTCCTCAATCGGGTGGAGGATGGCTGGATACATGGCCTTCATACACTCTGCTTCAATCTTGTATTTATTCCCCCGCCACTTCTTCAGGATCCTTCGGTACGCCTTCGTAAATGCAATTTCCACTTCCAGATTTGTTCTGGGGCTGGCCACCTTAAAATGATTCATAACTGCCTCCTTCATTGTAATAAATTATCCACTTTCTTCCATCTGGCGTTTTTTTGGCGCACTTGACAGACCGTGTATTTCCCTCCGGTATTCTTAGAAAGAAACGCACTTTTTATAGACTTTTTATTTATTTCCCTTGTTTTAAGTAATTTTGATAGCATAAATGTACCATAAAAAAAGGGCGCTGTCTTGTCTTGCCTTTCCCTATTTATTGTGCTATATTGACATACATAGAAACCGTAAGAATGACCTCCCCATGACAGAATAAAGAGTGCGCATCCTGCCCAGAGGGCTTTTTATGTAATAGGAGCAATTTCCAATTACATAAAAAAAAGCCCTCCGCATACCGCGAAGGCCTATATCTCATAATGATTTCTTATTATACTGTTTCCAACATCAGAAAACGCAGACTGGTAATCCAGAAGACACGAAAGGAGCCGAGAGATGAAAATTGAATTTTACAGAGAGCAGGACTGGCTCTTCTCAGGCGAAGACGGGATCTGCACAAAAATCGCATTTCAGGATGCTGACACCCGTTCCCATAACCATAATTATTATGAATTCTTCCTGGTAGGCGCGGGAAGCGCCACACATCACATCAATGACAAGAAAAAGATAGTAAACACCGGAGCCTTAGTCTTCATCCGCCCGAAGGACATACACAGCTTCCAGAATCCGTCTTCCGATTTCTGTTTTTATAATCTGCTCGTTTCCAGAGGCACCATGGACTCGTGTTTTTCTTTTCTTGGTACCGGATGCAACGCGGACCAGCTGATGGAGAACGAGATGCCTCCCTTCCGCCAGCTTCTTCCTGCGGAGTTAAACAACTTACTGCCCTCCTTCGAGCAGCTGGCCATTGCGCACGAGCTCAACATCGTCCGGTTTAATACCCTTTTGAGGGCCGCCACCGTCAATCTCCTTACCAGCTATTTTCTTTCCTATAACTTAAAGCTGTCCCACGACATTCCGACATGGCTGGGGCTTCTTGCGCTGGAGATGCAGAAACAGCAGAATTACCAGGAAGGCTTAAACGCCCTCTACCGCATCTCTCAGAAGAGTCCTGAATACCTGTGCCGGGTCTTTAAAAAGCATTTAAATAAGACGCCGACTGAATTTATCAATGACATCCGCATCGCCAATGCAAAACTTGCTCTTGAATATACCAACCGGTCCATTTTACAGATCTGTGAGGAGGTGGGGTTTGACAACACCAGCCACTTCTACCATCTGTTTAAAAAGGATACCGGGTTATCGCCCAAAGCATTCAGGGAGCTGTCCAGTGAAGTCAGTGTGTCTCAGGCTCCCTGACCGCCGCCAGGCATTATTTCCCGCTTTTTTTCTTATGCTTTGCCATAAATTCGTTTCCCGCCAGCCGGATCCCCATTTCCAGCCACATTTTCTTATCATCCGGAGTCAGGCAATCCCCGATCTCTCTCGGATCCATGTCGGCGAAATTAAAATCACAGGACTGTTCCGAACGCTCCATTAAATAATCGGCCGTAACGCCGAAGTAGTCGGCAATCCGGCAGAGCAGCTCCGATGAGATATCTGGAATCGGCTGTGATTCTATCTTACTGACGGTCTGCTGACTGACTCCCAGTAAATCTCCCAATAATGCCTGGGGAATTTTTTTCTGTCTCCTCAAACTATAGATTCTGTTTTTTCCCATTGTATCAATCCTTTTTCTTTTTATTGTAGCGGAAAGACTCCTGCTATATTACTTATATAATTTGTACTTTCCACTATTTATAAATGTTTTGTTCCTGATTCTTCAGAAAAAAGTAATGTGAATTTTATCCTGCCCGTTGTATAATAATGGAAAAGGAGGTTTTGACATGCAGAGTATATTAGTTTGTGATGATGATAAACAGATTGTGGAAGCCATAGATATCTATTTGACCGGAGAAGGTTTTAATGTGATAAAAGCATATGACGGCTATGAAGCCCTGGATCTGCTGGAGAATAATCAGGTGGATTTAATGATCGTGGATGTGATGATGCCGGGTCTGGACGGAATCAGAACCACGTTAAAGGTTCGGGAGACCAGCAGCATTCCGATTATCATTCTGTCCGCAAAGTCAGAAGACACCGATAAGATCCTGGGACTCAACATCGGCGCGGATGACTACATTACAAAGCCGTTCAATCCCCTGGAACTGGTCGCAAGAGTCAAATCCCAGCTGCGCCGCTATACCCAGCTGGGCAATATGAACCAGCAGACTGCCGGCCAGGTATATAAATGCGGTGGTCTGGCAATTAATGATGATAACAAGGAAGTTACCGTTGATGGGGAACTCATCAAGCTGACTCCCATTGAATATAACATTCTGCTGCTCCTCGTTAAAAATGCCGGAAAGGTGTTCTCCATTGACGAGATCTATGAGCAGATCTGGAATGAAGAGGCCATCGGTGCGGATAATACCGTAGCCGTTCACATCCGCCATATTCGTGAGAAAATCGAGATCAATCCGCGGGAGCCCCGCTATTTAAAGGTGGTCTGGGGTGTCGGCTACAAGATTGAAAAGCAATAGGAGAGCATATGAAAAGAAAAAAGGAACATGCAGTCCTGCTGCACATTCTTTTTGTCATCCTCGTGGTGACGGGCATCAGCATCATGTACAACAATCCTCACTACGGAGAAGGCGTCAGCTGGCTTACCAACGAGACGTATGAGGACACGCCGGAGTTCATCCGGCAGTTCAAGACGGACATCGACGATATTTTCAACTACATCAAATATAAAGAGGTATTTGAATCAAACGGAAAGCTGGCTTATGACAAGCCTGTCGTCCGTGTGACCACCGGCCCCGGGGAAGTAAAAGAATATACCGTTGACGAGATGGTGCGTATGGCCAAGTCCATGGGCTATTATCTGAATGAAAAGTTTAAGGTGGATGGCCGCTACACACCGGAAGAAGGTGAACAGGACATCCGGGTGGACTGGCGTTCCTACGATCCCGACCATCAGGATTCCGAGCCGGGAGAATCTTATACCACCATGGCCGAACTGGCAAAAGAAGTGCTGGCCCATGTAGGGAATTACTATGCGTTTCACTATAAGTTTATTCAGAATCCCAGCAACTTGAAATTCCGGGTATCTTTTAAGGGAGATTCGGAAGCTCCCAAGCTGTATAACAACACCGTGATTGATAATCCGGAGGAGCTTAAGGCGCTGGGCCGCTATATTTACGTAACCGGCGAATCCCTGTATGTCGATACCAATTTGAACACGACGCTGAAGACCATATCGGCCCAGCTGGAGAAGTCCAACCCTTACAACAACAGCAATTACTACATGGTTGTGGCTGTAAATACGGCGTATCCTGTCCAGGATTCCTACTCTGAAGCGGCCAAATCCTATGACCATATGCGTCTGCTCTTCATCATCGGCCTCGTGTCCCTGGTCATTGGAATTCTGGGATGCGCTGCAAGCCTGTATTTCATGGTAAGTATGACGGGCCATCAGAATTCCGATCACGACGCGGTTGTTCTGGGAAGAATCGACCGGATCGCCACGGAAACCTGTCTGATTCTGTTTGTCGCAGCCGCCATGTGCGCCCTGTTTCTGGGAGAACACGTCGGCTACAAGGTTATCCATTTATTCCTGTCGGAAGACCGCTGGTATTACGGGGAACTGGCTGCACGCATGGTGATTCTCTATGCAGTCGGTATTGTTGCAGCATTCAGCATGATCCGCCGTTATAAGGCGGGAACGCTCTGGACGGGCAGTCTGACGAGCCGTATCTGCGTAAATATCAGTCTCTATATCAAAAACCACCGGTTTACCACCCGGCTGGCTTTAGGCTACATCTGTTATTTTATTTTTAACTGTGTCATTATCGCGACCGGCGCGTTCGTCTATTTCACTTATGACAGCATGGAATCCCGGATTTTAACGGGTATTCTCGTCCTTGCGCTTCTCTGTATGGACTCATGGGTTTTCCATCAGCTGTATAAGAACGCCTGGGAGACGGACCAGATTAATGAAGCGCTGTTAAAGATCTCCCACGGAGACACCAAATACAAGATCAATGCAGAAGAGTTTGACGGAAAAGAGCGGGAACTGGCTGAGAACATCAACCATATCAGCCGGGGGCTGGATACCGCGCTGCAGGAAAAGGTAAGCAGCGAACGCCTGAAGGCGGACCTTATCACCAATGTCTCCCACGACATTAAGACGCCGCTTACGTCCATTATCAACTATGTGGATTTAATCAAACGGGAACACCTTCAGGACCCGAAGATTCAGGGTTATTTAGAGGTTTTGGAACAAAAGTCCCAGAGGCTTAAGACTCTGACCGAGGATCTTGTCGAAGCCTCCAAGGCCAGTTCCGGGAATTTAAAGATCGAGCTGACCAACATCGACTTCGTCGAGCTGATCTATCAGACCAACGGGGAATTTGAAGAAAAATTTCTGGTCCGCCATCTGGAGCTGGTATCCAGCTTCCCTGAGGAAACCGTTATCATTCAGGCCGACGGCCGCCATCTGTGGCGTGTCCTGGAAAACCTTTATAACAATGCGTTTAAGTATGCGATGGAGCACAGCCGCGTATACGTTGATGTCATCGCGGGGGACAGCCAGGTACTCTTCACTATAAAGAATGTGTCAGAGAATCCTCTGAACATCAAGGGTGATGAACTGACGGAGCGTTTCGTCCGGGGTGACGTGGCTCGAACCACGGAAGGAAGCGGGCTGGGCCTGTCGATCGCCAAGAGCCTTACGGAGCTTCTCGGCGGGAAGTTTACCATCTATATCGATGGAGATTTATTTAAAGTGCAGCTGGCATTTCCCCGGCAGAATGGCAGGGGGAATTCATAATAGGAGAATTCATAATTAAGGAATAAAAAACAGGAATATTCGCTGGTGTCCTTTCGAAAGACGGCGCGCAAATATTCCTGTTTTTTTATTTTCCGGAGATCAAATGAACCCGGCTCCATTTTCCTGTCAGATACCGCATAAATGAGATGATATAGTTTGCCGCCCATCCCATGGGAACCGCGTACCATACCGCCTGTACTCCGATAATCGGGGCAAATACCGCCGCCACGATCACGCGGATCGCCAGATTCACAAGGTTGGCAATCGTGAACACCACCACATCTCCCGCGCCCCGCAGCAGACCGTCTGTCGTCGCCTTCAGGCCGATAAACACGAAGAAGAAGGAAATAAACCGCACATACGCCATACCGGTCTGGAAAGCGGTCTCAGCGCTTCCCTCGTTTAGGAACCCGCGTATGAAGAGATCCCCCCACAGCTGCATGATTATGCAGATGACCACTGCAAAGAATCCGACCATGGCATAGCAGTAGCGATACCCCTGTTTCACCCGGTCCGGCCGCCCGGCTCCGATGTTCTGTGCAGTAAAGGTCGACATGGCATTGCCGATGGCAAGCATGGGTACGATACAGATCGACTCGATCCTGGTACCCGCGGCAAATCCGGCCATGACCGCGGAACCGAAGACGTTCACCACCGACTGTACCAAAAGCATCCCGATATGGACGATCGACTGCTGAAGCGTGGAAGGGATCGCCACCCGCATCATATTGATCATCATCTTCATGTCGTAAAAATGAAACGCCTCCGTCACTTCATATGCCTTCAGGCGCTTCAGCAATATGGTGAAGGAGATCACCGCCGACAGCCCCTGAGCCATCAGCGTCGCCACCGCAACGCCTGCGACTCCCTGATGGAACCGGATTACGAAGAGCAAATCCAGCACAATATTCAGAAGCGACGAAAAGATCAGGAGATAGAGCGGCGTTCTGGAATCGCCCAGCGACTGGAATATAGCCGCCTGTACGTTGTACATGAACAGGAACGGAAGTCCCACAAAGTAAATGCTTAAATACACGGAGGCATCGGCAAATACGTTTTCCGGCGTGTTCATCCACGCCAAAATCGGCTCGTTAAACAGAAATCCCAGCGTGCCGAGAAGTACGCTCAGCGTCAGGAAGTTGATCAGTGTCGTGGAGATCGCCGTCTTCATATTCCCCAGCTGCTTCGCGCCCAGGAACTGGG
Organism: Hungatella sp. L36; assembly: GCF_014288035.1. Taxonomy (NCBI): domain Bacteria; kingdom Bacillati; phylum Bacillota; class Clostridia; order Lachnospirales; family Lachnospiraceae; genus Hungatella; species Hungatella sp. L36. Next base: position 116,813 of record NZ_JACOPC010000015.1, read on the forward strand.
ACACTACCACGGAGCTTCCAATGCCTCCGCCGATGGCGATGGCAATAAAGACATTGGTAATGGAATAGGAAGCGCCGACAGATGCCAGCGCCTCCTCACTTACGAACCGGCCTACGACGACCGAGTCCATAATATTATAAAACTGTTGAAATAAATTGCCCAGAATCATCGGCAGAGCGAACAGAAGCAACGCACTGCCCGGTGAATCGGTTATCATGTTTACTGCTTTTCTCTCTTTTTTCATACCCTTATTTTGAACCATTCCTATCCGAATATACGCCATCCACAGATAAAGTTATTTCTCCACCAGCTGCTCAAGGCACGTTCTACGACACGTCCGTTACTTGAAGATGCATCGACCACCTTGCCGCCGCCTGCCACGATTCCCACATGGCCGCTTACGACGATGATATCGCCCGCCTGGAGACTGTTGAAATTCGTAATCTTCGTGTATTTTCCTACGCTTCGCCATCCGGCCGAGGTCAGATAGCTCTGCCGTACTCCCGCCTGATTCAGACAGTAGTAGATGAAGCCGGAGCAGTCAAACGCGTTCGGCCCTTTTGCACCATAGACGTATGGACAGCCCAGCTTGGATCTGGCGATGGACAGCAGACCGCTGACACCGGAGCCGCCTTTTACCGTTCCGCCCTTGGAACCGCTGCTGCCTCCGGATGAACCGCCTGAACCCGCCTTCTTTACGCTGCTTCCCGTCAGTTTATTCATCGTCTGACGGCCTACAGAACCGTCTGCGGTAAGGCCGTTGTTGCTCTGGAAAGACTTCACCGCCTTTTCCGTCACCTCCCCGTAATAGCCGGTGACATTGGCCGAAGATAAATAGCCGTATTTATTTAACAGCTGCTGGATCCGGGTAACGGTCTCTCCCTGTTCCCCCAGCATCAGGCCGTTGGCCTGCGCCTCGGCACTGTTTAAGGCCACACGGGTGGATGGCCCGAGATAACCGTCAACCACCAGGTCGTTTCGCGCCTGGAACTGCTTGACCGCTGCCGCCGTATCATCGCCATACGAGCCGTCCGGTGTGGTCGTTAAATATCCCAGCTCCTTCAGCCGCGTCTGGCACGCCAGCACCACATCGCTCTTCTCTCCATAGGAAAGGAAATTCGGTTTGATCTCATCACTGTACAGAAGGTTAATCGTCTGCCGACCCACCTTGCCATCCACATTCAGTCCGTTGACCTCCTGAAGCTTGATGACTGCGGCCTCCGTATCGTCCCCGAAGTGTCCGGTCACCAGATCCCCAGCAGCCAGATATCCCAGTTCGTAAAGGCGGTTCTGAATCCGCTTGATATCGTCACCATCAACATCCTTCGAAACCGCGTAGTACTTGGCGGAAGGAGCCATGATTGCCTTCAGCGTCTCCGGGCCGACAATGCCATCCTGCGCCAGCTGATTCTGCCGTTGAAAAGTCTTGACCGCAGATTCGGTCATATTTCCAAAATACTGAGTCGGTTCATCGTTGTCCATAAATCCAAGATCCATCAGCCGCTGCTGAAGGCTTGCTATAATGGGATGCTCCACGCCGTTTCGGAGATACTCCGGAACGGGATTCTCATCCAGAACCGGAAGATCCGGCAGTACGGGTATCGGCTCCTCACCGATTGTCAGGATCTTTACCGGCTCGGGATTCTTCTCAGTCTCCAGCTCGATCGAGATGGAAGAAGGCTCGGGCGCCTGTGTCTCCTGCCCTGCGTCATTCTTTTTTCCGCAGCCTCCCAAAACCGCCGCGACAGCCGCGGCCAGAAGTACTTTATGTATAAAAGGTGTGTACCATCGTGTTTTTTTATTCATAAATCGGTATTCCTTTCCTTTTGTCGAATCAGGTCTATTTTAGCACATTTATAGGGAAAAAGGGAAGGAAATTTATCTCATACGGCTGAATAGTTGTAACAGTTCTGCCTTTACTTTCGTATCCTCCCTCCATTGCACAGTCGGCAGTCATATGGTATACTGAATAGGGTTAGAAATTGCTAACTCAGAAACCGAAAGGAGGTTTTATTATGAGTACGTCTTTATTATGGGCGGCCGGCGGGACTGGATTTACATTTTTAATGACCACGCTGGGCGCGTCTGTAGTTTTTTTCTTTCGCAAAGAAGTCAATGCATCTGTACAGAGAATTTTTCTGGGATTCGCGGCCGGAGTTATGGTGGCGGCTTCCGTATGGTCACTGTTGATTCCTGCCATTGAGGAAGCTTCCTTAAACGGTGGTATCGGCTGGATTCCTGCCGCCGGAGGCTTTTTACTGGGCGTGTTCTTCCTGATCGCCCTCGATACCTATCTCCCCCACCTTCACCCGGACTGCAGTAATCCGGGCTGCAACGAGGCGGAGGGCGTGTCCTCCAGCTGGAAACGGACCACCCTGTTAGTCATGGCGGTTACGCTTCACAACATACCGGAGGGCATGGCGGTCGGCCTGTCTTTCGCATTGGCCGCACAGCACGGCAACGATCCGGCGCTTTACACCGCAGCCATGGCTCTCGCCATCGGTATCGGTATTCAGAATTTCCCGGAAGGCGCGGCAATCTCCCTTCCCCTGCGTCAGGAAGGTCTTTCCACCGGTAGGGCATTCTTCCGCGGCAGTATGTCAGGTATCGTAGAACCAATCTTCGGTATCCTCACGGTGCTGGTGGCAGGCGCCATCGAGCCTCTGATGCCCTGGCTGCTCTCCTTTGCCGCCGGCGCCATGCTCTATGTCGTAGTGGAAGAACTGATTCCTGAAGCACATTTAGGCGAACACTCCAACGTCGGTACACTGGGCGTTATGGGGGGATTTGTCATTATGATGATACTGGATGTGGCACTTGGGTGATAATATTTATGAGATGATATTTATATGAAAAAGAAGCGAAACGGTTTTTCTTATGGACCGTTTCGCTTCTTTTTACTTACTGCCGCTCTTTTGCATTGCTATGCTCTTCCCCCATTTTCCCCTAAACTAATGTCTTGGCCAGAACAGGCTGTCATTTACTGTCGTAAACCACTCACATCCATTCTCTGTGATCAGGACTGTATCCTCAATATTAAACGCACCATAAACTGCGCTGTAAAACGGCACCTCTATAGACATAACCATTCCAGGCATAAATGCTGTAAATTCCTGATCTTCTCCGGGAGCCACAAATGGCCGTTCTTCTACAAATATATTGCAGCCTACGGAATGACCGCAGTGACCTCTCGTGTACTTTTCGAAGCCGGATTTTCTCACGGTATCCTGCATGGCATGAAATACTGGTTCAAATGGGACGCCAGGGCCAATCATGGATCGTCCGGTATCGAACGCCCGATATAATGCCTCAAAAATTTGAACTGCTTTATCTGCTGGTTTTCCTACCACAAAGGTTCTCGCGATATCTGCCTGATAACCACAGATATTGGCGCCTCCGTCGAGCCTGAGAATATCATTTTCTTTGACGGAGATATTTCTGGGTATCTGTACAATTGAATACTCTGCGCCTATTCCAGAGACCGTATAGGCACCAATTACATCAAGATCCTGCGAGAACGCAGCATTTCTGTATATAGAAAGGATTTCCTTCTCGCTCATCCCGGGAACAATACAGTATGCGGTTTCCAACATTGCAGTTTCAGTAATCTTAGCTGTACGGCGCAGTAAACCAATCTCCCAATCTGTCTTAATAGCCCTCGCTCTGTTAAGTACTTTTTCGCAGTTATACAGGCTTCCCACTCCCGTGCAATTCGAAAGAAAGTCCCATATATCATGTGGTATGGAAGGACTCTGCACTCCAATTTTTGCCTCAGCCGTCCGCTCCGTAATGAAATCTAATGCAATCTTAACAGGTACCATCATATCCGGTTGAGACGGCTTTTCCAGTCCATCATCTTCCACCCCATCAATATAGATCCAGACGGGATACGTTTCCATTTTAATATCCTTACACTGATTTTCGGCTGTCTGTTTCTCTATCTCGTTCAGGATCAGTATGACAGGCCCTTCTTTTCGCACAACAGCCAGAGTCGTACCTATTCGCCTGGAATCATAAAGAAAATGGCTGGCAAAACCGCTGGCATACAAAATTGTCTCCGGCTCTGTCAGGATTAACGCGTCAAGTCCTTCTCTTTCCATCTCCCTCTTTAGTTTTTGCTCTATTTCCAACTGATTTCTGTTCTCTAACATGATTTCCCTCCAATCATCAGCCTTTTACCGCGCCGCTCATAACCCCTTCCACAATGTACCTCTGAAGCAGAAAGTATAATATCAGGATAGGGATCATCGACAGCGTAAACGCGGCAAACGCCAGATTTAGTTCCACATTATACTCACCGAAGAATCGGTATAACATAAGCGGAATTGTCTTCATTCCCTCTTTCATCAATATGTTTAATGTAATAGTAAAATCGTTCCAGGAAAACAGTGCGTTAATAATGACGGCAGTACAAAGTACGGATTTTAACAGCGGAAATACAATACGAAAAAAAGTTTTCATCATCCCCGCCCCATCAATCATAGCCGCTTCCTCTAATTCTATGGGAACCGTTTTTACAAAACTTGTAAACAGCAGAATATTGAAGGAAATATTAAATGCGGCCCGGACCATGACAGCCCCCATGTATGTGTTTAAAAGACCCGCCTGTTTTAGATTCATATATTGCGGCAGCATAACTGACTGGTACGGTATCAAAAGTGCCGTAAGAAACAGCGAATAAATAATGTTATAAGCCTTTCCTGTATTGCGCGCCAGAACATAGGCTGCCATCGGGCAAATAATGATGAGCAGAAGCACTGTCGGCACGGTTGTAATGACACTGTTCTTTAAAACTACATAGAAATTTGATGCCTCAACTGCCTGGCTGAAGTTTTCCAGATGAAATTCTGATGGAAATTTCAAACCTGTAAATGTAATCTGTTCCCTTGTTTTCATTGAATAGACAAAAGATATGTAAAACGGTGACAACATAATTGCGGCTGCAAACAGCAGTATCACATTTTTTCCAATGGAATATTTCCTGAGTATACTCATACCTCCACCTCCCTGCTCCGGAAAAAGCTGGCAACCAGAAAGCTGATTACAGCAAGAAATAATGTAAAGAGAATAGCCGCCGCCTGACCATACCCCGCTTTATAATACACAAAGATATTTTTATAGATATACATTGCCAGACTTTCGGAGGATGTTCCCGGTCCCCCTCCGGTTGTCACCATCGGATATTCAAAGACCTTCAGCCCCCACGACAAAACCAGTGTTGCATTAGTTGTAAAAGCCGGAACAATCAGAGGAAGTGTAATTTTAGTAAAGGTATGAAGCGATCTGCTCCCTTCTACGCGTGCAACCTCATAATATTCATCCGGAACACTCTTAAGCGCAGCAAGGAAGACAATCATACAGTATCCAGTATCTTTCCAAACCGAGATAATAGCCAAGCCAAGTATTACCGTCTTAGGGGAAGCCAGAAGATTTTTCATCCCCAGAATCGAATAACAGACATCGCTGAAGATATAAGACCAGATATAAGAGGCCAGCACAATACTGATTACGTACGGCATAAAATAAATCGTACGCAGGATACGGTGGAACCTGGAGTTTCGGCTAATTCCCAAAGCCAGCAGCAGACCAAACAAATTACTGAATACTACCTCCATTGCCGCAAATTTTATTGTATTTACTGCCGGAGCTGCAATGCTCCCATCCGTTAAAACATTTTTATAATTTTCTAATCCAACGATTGTGTAATCCGCGCTAAACCCATCCCACCTGCGGAAGGAATATGGGATTCCCTGCAAAAACGGCATGATAACGAAAACAAAAAACACGACTGCGCACGGAGCAAGAAATAAAATGCTTTGTATTGTCTTTTTAACCATTTTCTTATTTCTCATTCCCATCTTCCTTCCATTATTGGTATTTATTCTATTTTATTTTGAAATTCCCGAAAAATCTTTATCAAGCATTGAAATAAGTCCTTCTGCTCCGATTTCCGGCGTTGCAGCAAACAGCTGCAAGTCACTCTCAAACTTGGATTTATATTCTCCGCTAAAATAAGGATAACTGTCCTTACTAACCACCTTGCCAGATTCTATAATTGCATTCATGTCCACAAAAATTGGATCCAGATCCGTTGTTTCCACTGGTATAATCGTAGGCACTTTTGCATTTTCATACCATTGCCGGACTCCTTCTGCTGATGTCAGATGTTCCATGAACTTCATTACCTCATCTGGATGCTTTGTCTGTGCACTAACCATAAATGCCGTATCTACTCCGATTGGCAGTGTATTTTCCTCTTCCTGGTCCGACCAGGGAGTTGTAAAGAAGCCAAAATTTCCATCTGGATTATTTTTTCTTATGTCTCCAATTGCCCAGGAACCGGTAATGCACATAGGATACTTCCCGCTGGCGAATAATTGGTTGGCTCTCGAAGCATCTGTTCCAAGATCGTCATCTCTTTTAGCGGATAATCGGGCGGCGTAAATGTCAGCCTGTAGTTTAAACATTGGATAATCGCTGAATTTCTTCTCTCCATTTTGTATCTTTTCATAAAACTTCTCATCCTCTTTTGCCACCATACTCCCAAAAGAACTATCAAAATCCACACGAGGATAAATATTATCTTTATAAGCTCTTACAAAAGGAACTACGCCCTGTTCTTCAAATGTCCTGATAATCTCATTAAACTCGCTTAAAGTTGTCGGCGCCTTCAGCTGATATTCATCGAACATATCTTTATTGTAAAATACGCCAGCAATAGATCTGTCTACCGGAACACCATAGACTTTTTCACCTACACTTACCATCGCCTTATCCACTTCCGACAGGTTATCAAGACACTTCTGCCCTGTTAAGTCAAGAACCTGTCCGGCTTCTGCCAGTTGAATAAACTGAGAAGGTTTCCCCATAAAAATATCCGGTGCGTCGCCTGCTGCAATTTTCGTTTGCAGCGAAGATGCAAACTGTGCCCATGGCGTAACTGCCTGCACCTCAATTTCAATATCAGGGTACTGTTCTGTTACGGACTGTACCCATGCATCGATTCCACTCCTCTTTGTCTCTTCAGCTGCATAATGCATGAGCACAAGCTTAACTTTCTCATCGGTCTTTGACTCTCCTGCGGAAGAACTTTTTTCTTCTGTTGATTGTTTCTGAGTACTCTCGCTTTGAGCCATTTCCTGTTTGGGTTCTTCTGATGACCCGCATGCAGTAAGTGCTAAAGCCGCCATGACCATGAGCATCATTTTTTTCTGTTTTCTCATAACATATCCCTCCTATTCAAATAATGCCGCACATAATTTGTTGTATTTATAGTATATTTGTTTTTTATTTTCATTACTATATATGTAATTCTATATTTTATTAGTTATTTTTAGATTTTAATTGACATATAAACGACTTTCACTTCTATTATTGACTTTCTATCCCTATCCGGGTATTCTAAAAACATAAAAGCAGGAGGAAACGCATATGTCCAAGTTCATAACATGGTATTTAAATCTAAAGTTCAAACAAAAACTGCTGCTTTCCTTCCTTGTTATTATTTTTCTCACAACGCTCTGTATCAGCGGTACCAATTATGCTGTAAGCAATTTGTTAATTACTCGCTATGTATCTGATTACTCCATTGCGATTTCCAGTCAGATTGCTTCTAATTTTGCTTCCCAAGTCGATAATATTGAGGAGACAAACTTTATAAAATATCAGAATGACGGTGCCTTTAATGAGATTCTCCCTGTCTCTGACTATACGCCGATTCAAAACCGCTTGTCATACCAGTCCGCCGTTGACAATCTCCTCTATTCTACCGATTACTATAAAAGCATTGCTTTCCTGGATCTAAATAATCATTTGTATACCGCCGGATCCAATCTTCTATCTGATCAAAGTTTAGACTATTTTACAAACGAGGCTCCCGAAATAAAAAAATCATGGGGACAATGCGTGTGGGACAGCTGTCCAAACGGAAACCTGTTATTAAAACGGGCTCTCTATCACCTTCCTACCGGTACGTATATCGGCTGCCTCTTTGTAGAAATAGACAGGGATTACCTGGTTAAAGTATATGAACAGTCGATTGACCGCTATGGCGGAAGTGTTGTAATATTCAGCCTGGATCGTAAGCCTATGATCTCTGACCATGACACGTTCGAGCAAATCGCTCTGGAGGCAGTATCCAGCTCTGCCAAAGCTGAGAATCACACGGTGAGAATGAATGGAGAAACGTATACCGCCGCCGTATACAATACTCCTGATGGGCAGTGGATTCTTACTCATATTGTTTCCCTTTCTCAGCTGACCGGTAAACTTCATGTAATCGGATATTGGATACTTTTTATAGGCTTTGCTGTATTTGCATTGGCTGTTGTCCTTGCCTTCCTGATTTCCGGCAATATCTCTCAAAATTTAAAGCTGCTCACAGACAGCATGAAACAATTCTCCAACGGAAATTTTGATGAACAGATCGTACCGGCCAGTCACGATGAATTTGCAATCATTGCGGATAATTTCAATACAATGGGTCAAAAAATAAAAACGCTGATGAGGGAAGTTACTTTGGAACAAAAGCAAAAACAGCAGATTGAGTACCAGATGCTTGAGTTCCAATATAATGCCCTTCAAGCACGTTTGAACCCCCATTTTCTTTATAATATTCTGGATTCTATCAGCAGTCTGGCCAAACTTAGAGATGAATATGATATCAGTGACTGGATCTGTCTGCTCAGTGACATGCTGAGAGAAAGCATTGGGCAAAAAAAGCGCCTGATTCCACTGGATGAAGAAATATCCTATGTCAGGAAATATACGACTCTGTATCAAATGATGTATCGGGAGCGTGTAACCTTTATTTATAAATCGGATCCCTCGCTTTCTTTCATACCAGTTCCGGCATTTATCCTTCAACCCATAGTAGAAAATGCCATTGTTCATGGAATTGAAGGAATTTCAAGACACGGTGTCATTCATATTTGCAGTTTTAGTCAGGATGATACTCTGATCCTGGAGGTGAGTGATAATGGGCACGGTATGTCTCAGGATATAATTGAAATGATTTTAAATTCCAGATACTCATCGGAAGCCTCAGGTTCTCCATCGCATACCAAAGTAGGTCTCGTAACCGTTCTGGATCGCATCCGCCTTCTGTACGGCCCGGAATATGGCATTCGTATTCAATCCGTTCAGGAAGAGGGAACCCGGATTCGGATCATCCTGCCTATTGCTACTACTTTATATCATGACCACAGTACAGAAGACCAGGAGTGATTGAATATGTACAAAATAGTTATTATTGATGATAATGAACTGACTCGCAGATCAATTGCCAAAACAATAAAGCGGCGGCTGCCCGACTGCTCGGTGGTTGGCGATGCCTCCGACGGGCGGGAAGGTTTAAGCTGCATACAGTCTGTATGTCCCGATATTATTATCAGCGATATCAAAATGCCGGATCTGGATGGCCTATCCATGGTGCGCATGGTCCAGTCAGCCCTGCCGGCAACTCAGATTATATTTATCACCGGTTATCAGGACTTCGAAAATGCCCATGCGGCCATCAGACTGCATGCCTGTGCCTTCCTGTTAAAACCAATACATGACAGTCAGCTTTTAGAGGCAATTGCGCTTGCAAAGGATGAGATTCAAAAAAATGCGCCCTCCATGATACAGGGTTTTCAGGAACTCGGTCTTCTTTTACAGCAAAATGCCACGGAAGCATTTGAGGAGAAATTGTCTTCTATATACAGAAAAGCCATTTATCTAGTGCAAAAAGCCCCCGATGATTCCTCCGATATACTGCTTAACTGTATGCGTCAGGTCTGTTCCATTATCCTGCACTACTTCTGGAATCTGGCACCGCAAAAAATTAACCTCGATCAGGAAACCACGGATCTGTATCACTTTACCCAGGTTCCAGACAGTGAGGCGGAATGGTCCGCTTTTCTTATGGGCTACTCTAACCGGCTTCGTCTATTTGCAGTAAGAGAACAACAAAATTACAGCCTTATAATTACCCATGTTTTACAGTATCTCGAAAGCCATTATCAGCAGGATCTCAGCCTTTCAGAAGTTGCAAAGGTTGTTTCAGTTAATCCCTCCTATTTAAGTTCTCTGATTAAAAAGGAGACAGGAAAAAATTTTATAGATATAATTATTGAAGCCCGGCTGGAACACGCAAAAAAACTTCTGCAAAATCCTTGTCATAGAATTAATGAAGTCGCTGATTTATCCGGATTTAAAGATTATGCTTATTTCTATCAAACCTTTAAAAAACATGTGGGACTCTCTCCCAAGGAATATCGAAACCAGTTTCTATAATTTTATTATAATAAGTGGACAACACCTGCCACTTGGAAAATTTTTCCTCCTCTGCTATACTAATACCATCACGTTCTGTTTGCATCTGACATTCAGTCTGAGGAGGGAAAATTTATTTATGAAAAAACTTACTGCTTCACATTTTAACGATGCCATGGCCTATGCCCTTCTGGAACCGGAATTCAACCTCTTCCTGATCGGGGATTTGGAAAACTATGGTCTGGAGTCGGAAAACGTCTCCGTGTACACGGCCGACACCTGGACAGGGGGGACACTTCCCTACTTTATTCTGAATTACAGGAACAATTTCCTGTTCTACAGTCATACCACAGACTACAACAAGGCTGAAGTCGCCGGATTTCTCTCCGGTTTCCAGATGCGCAACTTAAGCGGAAAGCGGGAACTGATCGAGCCACTGATACCGCTCTTAAAGGGTCTTGAGCTGGTTCCCACATATCTGGCAAGGCTTGACCGGCCGGCCATCCCCGATGATCCGGCTTTTCCTGCAAGGCGCCTTGTCCCTGATGATATCGATGCTATCTACGCACTGTTAAAACAGATCGATGAATTTTTCTCCATGCGGAGTAAGACGGAGGAGGAAAACCGGGAAGATATTCTGAGTTCCATGACCAACGAAGGTCGGATGTACGGGGTCTTTGAAGATGGGACACTTGCAGCCGTAGCCGGAACCTCAGCTGAAAACTCCATGTCGGCCATGATCGTCAGCGTTGCGACTCTGCCCGAATACAGAGGCCGCGGATACGCCACCCGGCTGGTAAACCGTTTATGCCGGGACTGTCTGGCGGACGGCATGAAATTCCTCTGCCTCTTCTATGATAACCCGGAGGCCGGCGCCATCTACCGCAAGATCGGTTTTAAGGAACTGGGGCAGTATGCTATGGTAAGAAGTATTGAAAGTATTAAAAGTATTGATACCCATTGAGAAATAAGAGAAGATGCATGCCGCCTGGCTGCTGCCGGGTATAGAAAAAGCTTCCGCAAAAGCACCGCCCGTCAAACATTACGTTTGCCCGGTGCCTTTGCAGAAGCTTTCTCTATTTATTAAATCTCATACTTATGCTTCAGCCTCAGCCTCGCCAGCGACCTCGCCAGCGACGCCTCGAAATGCGAATGTTCCTGGATGCTCTTACTCTGTCTGAGCTGCTCCTCGGCCCTCTCCCTGGCCTCCTCGGCACGCCTCTCGTCAATATCCTCAGGACGTTCCGCAGTATCCACCAGAAGGGTGACACGGTTGTTGATAATCTGTACAAAACCATCGCCTACCACGCCGTTAATCCATTCGCCGCTTTCATTCATCAGTCTCATCTCGCCGATCGTAACTGCAATTACCATGTCCTCATGGTGCGGCAGAACCTCTTTTTCTCCATCTAACAGGGGGATGATGAGCTTCTGGCACGGCCCCTTAAAGAACACCTTGTCAGTTGCAATAATCTGCAGAAAAAATGTATTTGCGCTCACAGGCCCTCACCTCTATCTGCCTTCCTCGGCTCCTAATGTCTTCGCCTTCTCGATTACCTCGTCGATCGTTCCCACGTTAAAGAACGCCGCCTCCGGATACTGGTCCATCTCACCTTCTACGATGGCCTTAAAGCCCCGCACCGTCTCCTTCAAAGGAACGTACTTTCCGGCAACGCCGGTGAAGTTCTCCGCTACGGAGAATGGCTGGGATAAGAATTTCTGGATCTTTCTGGCACGGTTTACTGTGGTCTTATCCTCATCGCCCAGCTCCTCCATTCCGAGGATTGCGATGATGTCCTGAAGCTCTCTGTATTTCTGAAGTGTCTCCTGAACCATTCTGGCCACCTCATAGTGTTCCTCGCCTACCACATCCGGTTCCAGAATACGGGAGTTGGATTCCAGCGGATCAACCGCCGGGTAAATACCCTGTTCCACGATCTTTCTCGAAAGAACCGTCGTCGCATCCAGATGGGCAAAGGTAGTCGCCGGAGCCGGATCCGTCAAGTCATCGGCCGGCACGTAAACCGCCTGAACCGAAGTAACAGAACCGTTCTTGGTGGAGGTAATTCTTTCCTGTAACTCGCCCATCTCCGTGGCCAGTGTCGGCTGGTAGCCAACAGCGGACGGCATACGTCCGAGCAGCGCAGACACCTCGGAACCGGCCTGAACGAAACGGAAGATGTTGTCGATGAACAGCAGTACGTTTTTATGCTCCTGATCACGGAAGTATTCCGCCATGGTAAGTCCCGTCTCCGCTACTCGCATACGGGCTCCCGGCGGCTCATTCATCTGACCGAATACCAGGGCCGTTTTCTCGATAACGCCGGACTCTCCCATCTCGGTCCATAAGTCATTACCTTCACGGGAACGCTCTCCAACACCGGTAAAAATGGAATATCCGCCATGCTCTGTTGCAATGTTATGAATCAGCTCCTGAATGAGGACCGTCTTGCCTACACCGGCGCCTCCAAACAGACCGATCTTTCCGCCCTTTGCATAGGGGGCCAGAAGGTCAATAACCTTGATTCCCGTCTCCAGGATCTCCGCTACCGGGCTCTGTTCCTCAAATGACGGCGGATCCCTGTGGATGACCCATTTCTCGCCTTCCTTTAACGGTTCGCCGTTGTCAATCGTCTCACCCAGGACGTTAAAAAGGCGTCCCAGTGTCTGCTCGCCGACAGGAACCCTGATTCCCGAACCGGTGGCCGTTACTTCCATATCTCTGCAGAGTCCTTCGCTGGAAGCAAGCATAATGCAGCGAACGGTATTATTTCCCAGATGCTGGGAAACTTCCATTACACAGCGTTTTCCGTCATTATCTACCTCAAGGGCGTCCTTAATGCACGGCAGCTCCACGCCTTCCTCGAACTCTACGTCTACAACAGGCCCTAAAACCTGCACGATTTTTCCTTTATTCATAATCTGTTTCTCACAGTTGTGAGGACTCCTCCTCTCTGTTATTTTTTCTTCTTCTTTTTTTGGGCCTTGGCTCCGCTGATTACCTCGGTGATCTCCTGGGTAATGGCAGCCTGGCGGACCCGGTTATAGGTGATTGCCAGTTCATCCAGCATATCCTGCGCACTCTTCGTGGCAGCCTGCATGGCCATCATTCTGGAATTCTGCTCGCTGGAGTAGGATTCCACCAGACCGCCATAGATAAATCCGGCTATATAGTTTGGTACGATGGCATCGATCACCGCCTTGGGCGATGGCTTCATCGTGATTTCCTCCAGATGGATGTCGATCGGTATGCCCTGGGGCACGCTGAAATTAGACTTCGGAAGCGGTAAAAGCTGCGTAATCTCGGCCTCCATCTTCATTGCATTGACCATTCTGGTATAAATCATGTATACCTCATCCAGTTTCCCGGACAGGAAATAATCCACGATTTTCTCCTCAATGATCCTCGCCCGGCTCATATTCGGGTTTTGCACCGTATACCGGAAATCCTGTTCTACCGGAATCCCCTTTCTCACAAAATACTGCTGGCCCAGCTCACCGACCACGAACAGCATGGGATTTCCTCCCTTGTCGATCTGTTCCTGCACCATCTTGAATACGTTGTGATTGTATGCGCCCGCAAGGCCTTTGTCCGCGGTTACCACGATATACCCGATCTTCTTGTCTTCCGGCTTAATCTGCGGCCTCGTATCGAAATAAGGGTCCTCTATCTCCGGTGTATGCCTGACAATTCGGGAAATGGTCCTCTGGAGCGCATAGAAATAGGGTTCTGTATCGGTTAAGTTTTTTCTGGCCTTTTTAAGCTTTGACGAGGAAATCGTATACATCGCATTCGTAATCTTCATCGTACTCTTGATACTGTTCATCCTGCTTTGTATCTCTCTCGCATTTGCCATATCTTACACCTGCTTCTGTTTATTTGTTTCAGTCCGCATTTCGAGTTTGCAGATCAACTCAAAATGACGCCATCGTGTTCTGTTTAAATTCTTTCACGCCGTCTAAAATGCTCTGCTTCAGCTCGTCGGAAAGAACTTTCTTCTCTTCGATCTCCTTCACGATTTCCGGATGCTTCTGCTCAAAGAATGCCAGCATTTCCTTCTGGAAACCCTTGATCTTTGACACTTCCACATCGAGAAGAAGCCGGTTATTGGCGGCTACCAGGCTGATGACCTGATCGTGTAAGCTCATCGGATGGCAGAGCGGCTGCTTTAACATCTCTGTCAGTCCCTTGCCATACTGGATCATCTCCTTCGTCGCCGGATCGAGGTCCGAACTGAACTGGGTAAATACTTCCATCTCACGGCACTGGGCCAGGTCGATACGAAGGCTTCCTGCCGCCTTCTTCATGGCCTTTGTCTGAGCTGCGCCGCCGACACGGGATACGGAAAGTCCCACGTTGACCGCAGGTCTCATACCGGAGAAGAATAAGTCACTCTCCAGGAATATCTGTCCGTCCGTGATGGAGATAACGTTTGTCGGAATATATGCCGAAACATCTCCGGCCTGTGTCTCAATAATCGGCAGCGCCGTAATAGAACCGCCGCCCTTTTCCTCACTCAGTCTGCTGGATCTCTCCAGAAGCCTGGAATGCAGATAGAACACGTCGCCCGGATATGCCTCACGTCCCGGGGAACGCTCAAGGAGTAAAGACAGCGCACGGTAAGCAACCGCATGTTTCGACAAATCGTCGTAAACGATCAGCACATCTTTTCCCTGATACATAAAGTACTCTGCCAGCGCCGTTCCGGAATAGGGAGCGATATACTGAAGCGGAGCCGGTTCACTGGCTGCTGAGGACAGAACAATGGTATAATCCATGGCTCCATACTGGCTTAATGTATTGACCATCTTCGCAACGGTGGAAGCCTTCTGGCCTACCGCCACGTAGATGCAGATCGTATCTTTGCCCTTCTGATTTAAAATGGCATCGATGGCAATCGAGGTTTTACCGGTCTGACGGTCGCCGATGATCAGCTCACGCTGGCCGCGGCCGATGGGGAACATGGAGTCAATTGCCAGGATTCCCGTCTCCATAGGTACCGAAACACTCTTTCTGTCAATGATACCAGGCGCCTCATTCTCGATCGGGCGGTAGTCGTCGGACTTGATGTCACCTTTCCCGTCGATTGCTGCACCCAATGCGTTGACAACTCTTCCTATATAAGCGTCGCCAACCGGGATACCGGCACGTTTCTTTGTTCTCGTAACCTTGCATCCCTCTTTAATCTCTCTATCTGAACCAAACAGGATACAACCGATGTCGTCCCGTCTGATATCCTGTACCATACCTTTTACACCGTTATCAAAGATAACGATTTCGCCGTACATGGCGTGGTCAATTCCATAAATCGTCGCGATTCCGTCACCGATTCCGATGACCGTGCCGACCTCCTGGTCTCTTGCATGTACGTCATAATCTTCAATCTCGCTTCTTAAGATGGAGATAATCTCATCTGAATTGATTGAACCCACGCTTCTCACCTCCGCATCAATATTTGCTCTAACTGTTTCATACGTCCTTTTATACTCCAGTCTGTCTCCATATCGCCGGTGCGGATCACAAATCCTCCGCCCAGACTGGAATCCTTAACAAGGCGGAGTTCCACATCCTGTTTCTGGTATTTCTTCATCAGCATCTGCTTAATTTTCTTAAGCTGCTCTGCGTCCGGCTCCGTCACATAATACAACGTTGCTCGCAGACTGCCTTCCTGTTCGCATGCATAGGCATGGTACGCTTCGAATACATCTTCGACCTCGCCCATGTCCTGATGTCCACAGAGCACCTTAAGAAAATTCCTCAGCTCTGCTGGAAATACCCGGTCAATGACGCGGTTTTTTTCGCTTTTTTTCACCACAGGGCTTACGAGGGCTTCCTTAAGCTGGGGAACCTCGCGAAACAGCACCTCCGCTTCTTCCACTATTTCCTTTGGAACCTTCAATTCGTAAAGCACCTGTCCGTAATTATTTGCTGCCTGCGTCATGAGAATCACCTGCTTCTGCTATATACTGGTCGTAGAGTGCCTGGTTCTTCCTATCGTCCATCTCGCCCTGCACAACCTTTGCCGCTGCTGCAAGTACCAGACCTGCAATCTGCGCTTCCGCTTCCCTCATTGCCTTTTCCTGGTCCGCATTCGCCGTCTTGTGGGCATTTTCGATAATTCTATCCGCCTGCTCTCCGGCTTCTTTTATCATGCGCTCCTGTACAGTCTTCGCCTCTGCCTTTGCCTCTTCCACAAGCTTCTTTCCTTCTTCCGCCGACGCCGCCAGCTTCTCTTCATACTGGCTTTTAAGCTCGGACGCCTGGGACTCGGATGCCCTCGCATTTGTGATGCTTTGATCCACCATAGTCTGGCGTTTGTTCATGATATCCATCACTGGCTTAATCAGAAAATGCTTGAGCAGAAGATACAGGACGATGACATTGACGATGTTCCACACAAGGTTAAAATCCAAACGTAACATCGAATTCGCCTGCCTTTCTATCTATATTCTTAACTTTCCGTCTGTCAGGCATTATTTTAAGAATAAGATGATTAACAGAGCGATAACAAAACCGTAAATAGCAGTTGCCTCTGCAAGAGCACAACCAAGTAATAAAGCCTTGCTGATCTTGCCTTCTGCCTCAGGCTGTCTTGCGATTGCGTCTACTGCCTTTGAAGTTGCCAGACCAATACCTACACCTGCACCTACACCTGTTAAAACTGCGATACCTGCACCAATAGCTGTTAACATAATAAATATCTCCTTTTCTCTTTTTAATTGTTTTGATTACTCCAACACTTTGGTTACTCCACTGCTTCTTTGATAAAGAGGGCAGTTAAGAATACGAATACATACGCCTGAATGAGTCCGTCAAAGATGTCAAAATACATGCTGAACGGAATCGGTATGATTGGCGCTACGAGCTGCTTAATCAGCTCCATGACTACAAACGAACCAAGCACGTTGCCAAAAAGACGCATACATAAAGACAACGGTTTAATAAAGATTTCCAGAATATTGATCGGAGCGATAATCGCTACCGGTTCTGCAAAGCTTTTTACCCATCCCTTAAGTCCCTTCTTATGGAAGCCCGCATATTCAATTAATACGATGCTCATAAGGGCAAGTGCCGCAGTCGCATTCAAGTCCTTGGTTGGTGGTTTGAAGCCGATTAAACCGATCAGATTCGCAACGCCGATGTAGATGGCTATGGATATCAGATACGGAATATATCTGCGCCCTTCTTCTCCAACCAGATCATCAAAGAATTTGTAAATGCCGCCGATTGCCACTTCCAGCGCCAGCTGCTTCTTCCCAGGATTCTCCACCTTTAAATTTCTCACCAGGCAGATGGAAAGTATGGTCAGCACCGCCATGATAATCCACGACACCACTACGGATTCAGCGATAGGAATTCCACCAAATACCGGAATGGTAAATACCGTTTCGCAGTTAAGTTCTTCCATTAACCTCTCTGCTAAGTCCTCCGTAATGCTCACTTCCTTTCTTCAAGACTCTCTAATACTATTATAATACTTGTACTGATATTTGTACATTAAGTATACCGTGTATCATACTTGCATCTGCAACAATTGTCAACTTTTCCGCCGCTTCTTAACAAATCGTTAATGAGACTAATTGTTTGAACATTTGGAACAATTTTCCCGGAGTTATTTCTGAAATTCTTATTAAATTTTTAAGGAAAATATGAAGGAATTATGAACTTTATTAATTTGAACCCCAATTTTCTTAATTTTATACCAAAAATCATTTCAGTATTTTGTGAAATTTGACCGTGTTTTTTTTATGTTTTTTATTTCCATCGTCATTACTACCTAAACGTTAAGTTAATATTCTGCAAATGATAGATAAAAAGGCTATCCCCATGGGACAGCCTTTTATTTTGACCATCAAAACTTACAAATGGCTCATCTATGTTTTTTATAATATTTCCGAAAAACTCTTCCTATTAAATAGCTTATTCTCCTGCCTTAAAGTTATAAATTGGTTTTATCACCTGAAGAATTTTTACCGTGGAATCGATGTACTTGACGATATCATCCATGGCCTTGTAAGCCATGGGACACTCGTCCAGAGTTTCTGCGCCCACCGACGTCGTATAGATTCCCTTCATCTCCTGTTCGAACTCGGCCACTGTGAACGCCTTTTTCGCCGCTCTCCGGCTCATCAGACGGCCAGCACCGTGAGGCGCGGACCAGTTCCACTCCTCATTGCCCTTTCCCACACAGATCAGGCTTCCTTCCTTCATGTTGATGGGAATGAGAAGTTTTTCTCCATTCCGTGCGGATACGGCTCCTTTTCTCAGGATCATGGCTTTCGTATCGATGTAGTTATGAATCGTCGTAAAGCTTTCCTCCACGGTCAGGCCCATTCCGCTTACAATCTCGTCCATCATGGCCTTTCTGTTTAAAAGGGCGAAGTGCTGGACCAGCTTCATATCGTGAATGTAGTCCTCCATCTGCTGACCGCTTACGTATGCCAGCTCCCTGGGAACCGTGGTCTCACCGGACGCATGCAGCGCCTTGACAGCTGCCTCAATCTCTCCCTGCCGCCCCTGGGCCTTGTACGATTCGATCATCTGATTAATGGTTTTACGTGACGGCTCCTTTAAGCTCTTATACGCCAGATCCTGATAAAAACCGGCTGTCTCCAGCCCCAGATGGCGGCTTCCCGAATGGATGACAAGATAAATATTGCCGTCCTCATCCTGATCCGCCTCTATAAAGTGATTGCCGCCCCCAAGGGTGCCCATGCTTTTCTCCGCGCGTTCCAGATTGACAGCGCCTTGCTCCAGGCATTTAAGCTTCTTTAAGTCAGCCTCACCGTAATAGGGATGGGTCTTCTCCCTCACCAGGAATCCGGCCGGAATCCGCTCATGAATCAGCGTGTCCAGCCTCTTTAGGTCGAGCCGGCGCTCCCGGATACGGACTGTCTCCATCCCGCATCCGATATCCACCCCAACAAGATTCGGTACCACCCTGTCATGGATCGTCATGGTCGTACCGATCGTACAGCCGGCGCCCGCGTGGACATCCGGCATAATCCGGATCCTGGCGTCCGCCGCAAATTCCATGTCGCATAACTGTTTAATCTGCTGGAGCGCCATGTCTTCTGCCACATCGGTATAAACAATGGCCTCATTGTACTTTCCTTTTACCGTTTTCATCGGTTTCCTCTATGCCCTCTTTCCCGTTACCACTTTGCTTTTTTTACCGATTTTAACGCCCGATGCTTTATACTGGCTGCATCCGGCGCAGCATCCCTTTTTATCTGCATGAAGCCCTCTGGCGCATATGCCAAAGCCCATATAGTAAAGACATACTTCTTCTTTAACCTGTCTCATTGTAATCCCTCCTGAAATTTATATATTAATCTGTTTTTTATGAATATAGATGAATAAGGAGTCCGGCGATCCGGACTCTCGCGCCGGAGCGCGGTCGCTTCAGCGGCCATACTTCCTTAGCGCGGAGTGCGCATCCTCCCGGAGGGTTTTTATTTCACAGGAAGAACTTTCCTGTGAAATAAAAAAAGAGCCTTCCGGCTCTCCCAACGTCTTTAAATATTTCTGTCCTTATCTCGTTCTCTGATCCTGCCGCTAAAATCCAGTTATTTTAGGCAGCCGGATATCAAATACTTCCTGTAATCCCTGTGCTCCCGCCTGGATTTCTGTAGAGTTTACTTAGGACTCTTCACATTCCTCCGGTTGGACATCAGGTGATTTCTTCGCCTCCTATTGGCGAACGATCAGGATGGACCATATTAAGACTAAGCCTGTCGGCTGTCGGTTGAAACCGTATGATATCATCTGTATGCAGCTGTATTATATTTTGTGACTGTATAAACTGGTTTTGTATAAAGAATGAATAGCCGCGTCTCATCGCAGGTCCTCCTTTCTCTTTTCTTTCGATTACAGTATTCCTCACCATTATGGCTCTTCGAATACTCTATCATGGAAGGTTATGGAATGCAAGGGTATGACTGGAAGTGTAAGGATTATGTAAGGATTCCTATTACAGTTCAACATTCAGAAGCAGATTCCCCCACTTCTGAATGCTAAAGCCTCCGGCGGATGTGCAGAGCGCCACAGTGTATTTTGTCATGCGGGGCATGACGGGCGCTCGCACCAATTCGCCGAGGCGAATTGATAAAGATACGCCCGGAATTGGAATGAGGTCTTTCACGAACCTGCCGTTTATGGTATGATGGATGCATAGCAAAAACAGAATATTCAACTATTATTAAGGAGGTTTCTTATGGGAGAAATGATTTCTTCATTTGACGGAACAAGGCTTTACTTTAACAGAGAAGTGCCGGAACAGGCAAGAGCTGCTGCCGTCATTGTACATGGACTCTGCGAGCACCAGGGGCGGTATGATTATCTCGCAGATCTTTTCCATCAGGCAGGCATCGCTACATACAGGTTCGACCACAGGGGGCATGGCCGTTCCGAAGGGGAGCGCACGTATTATGAAGATTTTAACGAGCTTTTAGATGATACCAATGTAATCGTGGACATGGCTATTGCAGAAAATCCCGATCTGCCGGTCTTCTTAATTGGCCACAGTATGGGTGGGTTCACAGTTGCGCTATACGGTGCAAAATATCCGGATAAGAGGCTGCGCGGCCTGATCACCAGCGGCGCTCTGACGAAGGACAACGGCGGCCTGATTACCGGCGTTCCGAAGGACTTGGATCCGCACACCCTGCTTCCCAATGAGCTGGGCGCAGGTGTCTGCTCCGTAGCCGAGGTCGTAGACTGGTACGGAAAGGATCCCTATAACACAAAGACCTTTACCACAGGCCTGTGCTACGCCATCTGCGGCGGTCTCGACTGGTTTAACGGCGCTGTCAAGGACTTTACCTATCCGGTCCTCATGCTTCATGGAGAAAAAGACGGTCTCGTAAGTGTAAAAGATACTTATGATTTCTTTGCTGAGGCACCGTCCAAAGATAAACAGATGAAAATTTACGGCGGACTCTTCCATGAGATCTTTAATGAATACTGCCGGGATGAAGTAATCGGAGATGCGGTCCACTGGATCGAGAAGAGAATTTAAGGCAGGGCAGGTCAGCCCTCTAACAGCAAAAGCCCGCAGAATACGGTGCCGCACACGCGGCCGCCGTATTCTGCGGGCTCTCTGTTTCTGTATTTAGTGGCGTTTTACGAAACGTCCTTCTTTCATGATAACCTTCATGTTCTCCACACAGATATTTCTGATATTCTCCAGCGGGTTGCCGTCGATAACCAGTAAATCAGCGCTCTTGCCTTCTTCCAGAGTACCCGTTACGTCTGCAACCTTCAGCATCTCAGCGCCTACCTTGGTAGCGGCAACGATGGTATCCATCTCGCTGATGCCTGCGCACTCTACGAAGGAGTACATCTCGCCCATGGCGGTATAGCCGTATGGTGTCAGGCTGGAGCAGAAGGAGTCGGAACCGATGGTTAAGCCGATGCCCTTGTCTTTTGCTCTTCTAAGGTTTGCGTAAACACGGTTAAGTTCCTTCTCAACCACATCCTTGCCCGGGAACTTGTCATGGATTTCCGGTACGTATGTCGGCGGATATGTCTTGAACCACTCATGTAAGAACTGAATTGTCGGGCAGAAGTAGATGCCTTTTTCCGCCATGATATCGAGACACTCGTCATTTAAAGCCTGGCCATGGATGATCAGATGAACGCCGGCCTTTGCACAGTCTAATGCGCCGCCGAAGCCTTCACAGTGAGCCCATACCGGGATTCCTACCATATTGCACTCGTCTACGACTGCCTGGATTTCTTCCATGCAGTAATGCTGATCCAGCTTCTGATCCCAGCGCCAGATTCCGCCGCCGGTTGCCCAGATCTTGATGGCGTCCGGGTTATCACGCAGTCTTCTTCTCACTGCTTTTCTTAAATCCCACGGTCCGTCGATACGCTCAGCCCACGGATGGCCTAAATCGTTATGCTCTTTTAAGAGCTTATGGGAATCGCCATGGCCTGCTGTACGGCAGAATCCAAGTCCTGTACCGACAACACGCGGTCCTTCCATGATTCCGGCTTCCACCATATCACGGATTGCAAGTCCGTTGCGTCCGATCTCACCAACTGTGGTAAGACCTGTCTCCAGACATTCATGCGCCTGCTGAACAGCTACAACTGCCTTCTGCTCAACGCTCTCCAGTACCCAGTCACTGTCATCATCCGTTAAGTTACCGGAGAAATGCAGATGTGTATCAATTAAACCAGGCATAATTGTCTTTCCTGAAACATCTACGATTTCATACTCCGGACTAAATTCTTTTCCAGCACCCGCATAGGCGACTTTTCCGTCTTTTACCAGAACCAGGGAATCCTTAATTGGTTCTGCACCGGTACCATCGATCAGCAGTCCGCCGACAAATGCGGTATCTTTTAATTCTTTCTTCATGATAAAACCTCCTTTAATTTTTAGATATATTATTTTTTCTGTGAAAACATTTTTAAGATGAGGCCAACTACCAGCCAGCCCGCTACGATCAGCCACTCTACCGGCTTTAAGGCCGCCGGGCTCATCGGAATAACCATTAATGCAATAATGATGGAACCGGCCAGGCAGGCGGCTCCGATTCCCAGCTTGCCGCCGGGTACCTTATACGGTCTCGGAAGATCCGGTTCCGTCGTTCTCATACGCAGACAGGCGAAGCTCACCATGGTGCAGGAGAAAATAAATGCCAGCGCGGATACATTGGTCAGCGGAACCAGCATTTTCTTGCCCAGGAACGGTCCGACTATGGTTAAGCAGGCAAGAAGCATGTTGGCCATTTTCGGCGCACCGCTTTTCGGATCGATTTCAGCGAATTTCTCCGGGAGCTGACCCTTTCGTCCCATAGCCAGCATGATTCGGCTGGTGGCGCCATAGAAGGAGTTCATCGGTCCCATCGGCCCCAGGGTTGCGATTACCAGCATAATGACATACAGGAACATGTTGATGTCTCTTAAGCAGGCCAGAGCCGGCACGGAGCTCTTTACAAAATCGGACCACGGAATAATAGTTCCGAAGGAATAGATACAGATCATATAGAAGCCGCCGGCAGCCAAAAGCGCCATGCTGATTACCTTGCCAAACTTATTCCAGTCGAGGCCTTCCGCCGCTTCCTCCGCCTGCTGCGGAATCGTATCAAATCCCGCATAGAAGAACGGTGTCATAACAAGGACGGACACAATTCCGGCAAACATATTTGTCGCGCTTGTCGAAGTACCGGCTCCATCCACCTGTCCGAAGGCAGGTAAAATATTGTGCGGGCCGCCTTTTACAAAAGAAATGGCCATGGCCAGAAGCATGCCGCCCAGCAGCGCCTTTGTTAAGAACGCCTGCAGCTTGGCCGCGGAGCTTGCACCCTTAAAGTTTAAGAAGATAACGTAGCACGCAAAGCCCAGAGCGATGATTGTCGGGAACAGATACACATCGGCCCCCATAATCGTATAGAGCTTTACGGAGCGAAGAAACGGCAGCATATCGCCGAACATATCAGAAACCAGTGTGGAGATTGCGATTGCCTCCCACGGACACAGGATTCCGTTTCCAAGTGCCAGGAACCAGCCCGTTATGTATGAAACGTTTTTGCCGAAGGTTCTGTCCACGTACTCGACGATACCTCCGGATATCGGTATTGCCGCCGTCAGTTCCCCGAACACTGCGCCAATCGGAAGCAGAAATAACGCACCGATGAAAAATGCAATCATTGCAGCGATCGGACCGCCGCCGATAATCATCCAGTCACCAACCAAGAGCACCCAGCCCGTCCCGATGATCGCGCCGAAACCTATTGTGAAGTAGTTCCAGATGGATAGGGTTTTCTGCATACCCGTTCCTTCCGGAGCTGTCTGTTTGGAACCAGCCATAGAATTAATTCCCCCTTTTATTTGGTATATGTGTCACTTGACAAATGCCATTTTAACTCTTATGATTTTATAGTCAATTATCTGTGCAGAAAAGACATTTTTCATGTCAGAAACGGCACCTGATTTAGCTATTTTTAATCTGTTCGCACCGGCGGACGGATTCGGAAAGGGGAAGCCTTATGTATAAAGTTGCAATATGTGATGACAATCCGGCAGACTTGCAGTTAATAACGGATTATCTGACAGAACCTGAATTTCACTATCCGCTGGAGCTGTCCTCCTTCCACGACGGAGTAGAGCTGGCGCAGGCATATAAAAAGGAAGGACAGTACGACTTAATCATCCTCGATATGATGATGGACCGGTTAAATGGGATCGAAACTGCCTTGAAGATACGGAAAGTGGATCAGAATGTGGCCATTCTCATCGTGACGGCAACTGTGGAATACGCCATCGAGGGCTATAAGATCAATGCGGCCCGCTACATTGTCAAACCGGTATCAAAGCCGGAATTTCAGAAAATTACAAAGAACCTATTCGCCTCCATCGATAAAAAGAGGGGGGCTTATTACCATTTTCCCAGCAAGAGCGGGACTACCGTCATATCCATGGAAGATATCTTCTATTTTGAATCAGATATCCGGTCTATCCACATCTCCTCCAGACAGGGCGACTATACCTTTACCGGACGGATCAGCGCCGTCGAGGAGCAGACGGAAGGCCATGGCTTTCTCAGGGTCCATAAGAGCTTTATCGTGAACCTGAAGCACGTTCACAACATTTTTAAGGATTCCGTAACGCTGGATAACGGAGAGGTGATTCCCTTAAGCCGCCACCGCCACAGGGAAGTAAACCAGAAATTTTTAGATTATATGGAGGAGCAGATCATATGACGGTCTATTACCAGCTGCTGCTAGACACGATTCTGTCATGTGCCGAGACACTGATTCTGTTTCAGATGTACCGCGCCTTCTTAAGGCGCAACTCCCGCCCCAATAAATACTATTACCTGGGGCTTTTTTCGTATTTCGTTTTTCAGCTTGTCACGTATGCCGGCCGCTGGCCGCTGTTTTCCGCGTGGACCTACTATCTTTTGTTTACGCTTCTGCTGGCCTGCCTCTTTTTCGCGGATGCGCTTCAGATTAAGATCCTCGTGACGTACCTCTTTGTCACCCTGCATTACTCATGCAAGCTGGCCTGTTCCACATTTTTCATGGCGCTAAAGCACGCGGATCTGCCGTCGGTCCCTTCCAATCTGATTCAGAGCCCTCTGTCACAGATTGCGGCCTGCGTCGTCTTTATCCTGTTTACCTGGCTGTTCATCTACTTCCGAAGCATGCGCCGCCACAATAAATACAACCTGTATTCCGCCATCACCTACTTAGCACCGGCCGGAATCCTCTTTATCGTCATACATCAGTTTTATCTGCGGACCATCAACCAGACCGCTCCATTTTATTTATCGGAATCCGGGATTCTCATGTGTACGTCCTTCGCGCTGTTCTATCTGATCGACAAGACCGAGATGATCGACGAGGCCAGCGAGCGGAGTCTGATGGCGTCCAAGCTTCTGGAGCATCAGAAAGATTATTACAAGAGTGTGGAAAAGTCTCAACACGAGGTCGCGGCCATGCGCCACGATCTGAAAAACCATCTGCACTGCATCGCATCCTTCATTGAACTGGAGCAGTATCAGGATGCGCTTCATTACATCGATGAGATTTACACCGATTCCAGGCACCTGTCTTCCACGGTCAACATTGGGAACAATTTGATCAGCATCCTGCTGAACGATGCCAAAGAACGGGCCTCCCTGAACAACATCCGCATGACAGTAAATGTCATGGTTCCGCCTGACTTACCGATTGACAACGTGGACTTATGCATTATTCTGGGAAACTTACTGGACAACGCCCAGGAAGCCTGCTGCCGCATGGAGGGAGACACGGAGGACCGCTTCATTGACGTGGAAATCCTGTTTAAGAAGTCCTTTCTTATTATTAAGGTCACAAACTCTTATAACGGCCAGTACATCCTGAAGGAAAACCAGTATGAAAGTGTTAAAAAAGGCCAGCATTTCTGTGGAATCGGACTCTCCAACGTTCGCACGACGGTGGAAAAGTACGACGGAGAGATGAAGGTTACCCCGAACGAAAAGGAGTTTGTGGTTACGGTGATGTTAATGCTTCTGGGCAGCTGACAAAAAACCAGGGCAGAGAAAACAATTTTCCTGAAACAAGAATTGTTTTCTCTGCCCTGGTTTTCTATTATAGATTTCCGTCATCCCACAGACTGCCTCTCACGATTACAGAAAGAACATCTTCCAGAGAGCGGAGCCCGTCATGATCAGAGCGAAGGCGTAGCTGATCACCATGCAGATCTGAAGTACCCGCGGAGTCTTTAATCCGGCATTAACGTCTTTGCGGAAAATCAGCCGGCAGACAAAGAATCCGCCAAACGGCGTAGCGACCGCAGTTGCGATATTGGCAATGAAAATCAGCTGAGTGGGGGAACCGCCGTAGCTGTAACAGATGACTGCCGCAAAAGCGATGCAAAGGAGGCAGCCCCAGCGGATAAACTTCGTCTCCAGCCCCACCGGCTTATCGATCCCGGCGGCAAGCAGCACCATGCCGCGCTGCGTATTACCAAGCAGTGAGGAAAATCCTGCTGCCAGCAGCGCAATCCCCATGACGACCGGCGCGGCTTTGCCTAAAAATGGAATGAGCAGATCGCCAAGCTGGGCCGGAGCCTTGATTGCCGTTCCTGTCGGATGCAGTACAATCGCGCCGACTAAAACTATCGCCCCTGATATCAGGATGACGGCGGCCACATGGGCGATGGCGTCAGCAAGCATGATTCCGTTGAACAAATCTTCTTTTTTCCACTTCTTTTCAACGCCCAGATACGTTCCGTAAATGCCCGCTGTGATGGCCGCATTGGTGCTTATGTAGGCCAGCGCCGTAGTGAGGCAGCCATCCGCGATCTTCCAGTGGGTAAGCCCCCTGCCAAGCTCTCCCCATGCCGGTCCGCCCGTGGCCGTCAGCGTGGCATAAAAGCAGACGATCATTCCCAGAATACACAGCGTGATCAGCTTTTCCACTTTGGAATAAACCCCTTTGGTGAAATAACACACCAGAATAATGGCTATCATAATAAGAGAGCCCAGCTTCCAGTTCATTCCGAAGATGAGGTTCATACCGGCTCCCGAACCTGTGATATTCCCCATGGTAAAGAACAGGCACGAGAAAAATGTGGCCATGCCAACAATCACTGCCGCCCCTTTTCCATAGTAATGCCGTATTGCATGGATCACCGGCATTCCCGTAAGCATAGAGAGCCGATATGTCGTGAGCATAAATGTGATTCCCATAAATGCGATGGGAATCACCAGCCATATCATGGAATACCCATAGTTGGAGCCCAGCATTGCAGATGTCGTTATGTTTCCGGGTCCGATTACGACCCCCGCCAGAATGATACCCGGACCAATACGTTTTAACAGTTCCAGAATTGATGCTTTTTTGACTTTTGTCTGGTCAAATTCTTCCCCCATATTCTCACCTCTCCTGATAAAAGGCGGCGCCGGCTGCCTCCGGTGCCGCCTTTTTATAATCCTTTCAATTCTCTGATTTTACAACTGGATTCTATTACTGGATTTTATTACTGGATTACATTACTGAATTACATTACTGGATTTCATTACTGATTACTGAAACTGGCTCATGTCCACTTTTTCCATGCCGCTGTTCTTAAGTCCCAGCGCGATCCAGTCCTTCTCTTCCTGGTTCAGCGGGAGCACAGGCTTGCGCATTAAGCCGCTGGAGAATATGCCGCGCTGTACGAGTGCCTCTTTCAGCCGTGCATGGGCCTCGCCGGATGGCTGGCCGCCGCCGTAAATGGCCTGTGAAATGTGAAAGATCCGGTCGGACCAGTCCTGGGCCTCTTTTAATGTGTGCTTTTCCGGATTGGCAAATACCTCGCGGGCCGGGCAGATGATCTCCGGTACACAGCCTGCAAAACCGATTAAGGCGCCGTCCATTCCCGGGAACCAGCTGACACAGAGTGTCTCGTCATGGCATGTAATCAGAGAGATATCCGGGCACTCCTGACGAAGAAGGCGAACGTCGTGCTCATAGATGGAGGTAACACGGGTTCCCATCTTGATGCATTTTACGTGGTCGATTTCCTTACACATCTTAATCAGTGTCCCGACTGGATAGAATGCCTTGCTGGTGGCCGGATAGAGATGAATAATGATGTCGATATCCGCGCCCTCTGCCACGTCCTTCACATACTCAAATGGTGCATCCGCATGCATGCCAAAGCGCAGCCACATGTGAGGGGGCATCAGCAGGATTCCGTCCGCTCCGGCTTCCTTTGCTTCCTTTGCCATCTCAATGGATTCTATGGTATTCTCGCAGTTGATTCCGGAGATAATCGTCATAATATCGCCGCATTCCTCACTGCAGATTTCAACCACACGCTTCCGTTCCGCACGGGAAAGGCCTGTGATCTCGCCTGTATGGCCGTTGCACACCAGTCCCTGGATTCCTTTATTATAGAAAGTCTTCATCCAACGAAGGTAGGCACGAAACTCCGGTTCATTAATTGTATAGTCATCATTTAAAGGTACGGATACTGCCGGGAATACTGTTTTAAAATTTTTTACTTTTGCCATGACTCTATTCTCCTTTTCATTCTATAAGCCTGATCTGTTTTATTCAATTTGCTTTATTCAATCTGTTTTATCCAATTTGTTTATTCGATTTGATTATCATCTGACACAGCGGTCTGCCCCGAAATCTACTTCACCATCGCGCGCTGGTGTTTTGACTTCGTTTGTGCAATCGTTTGTATGTCTGTAGCTCCTTTATACCATACCGCAATGCGGTGGTCAATAGATATGGTCCGACCTGCAATTTATTGCATACGGCCTACAAATAATTGCATAAAGCATAGTATATTTTGTTTATTCCTACAGTTTTTGTGCACAATTACCGTCTTTTTTATAAAACAGACTACGTTACGCTTAAGAGAATGAGGCTTAGATCTTCCTCCGTAATTCTTTTGTATTTCTCCTGTATTTCGCTTGTATTCCGCTTTAATCTGTACTATATTGGTATTATAGGCAAACGATTGTATATGATGTTCTGCAAAATAAATGGAAAAGGATTGATCTTATGGCTACTTTAAAAGATGTTGCAAGACTGGCATGTGTCGATGTAAGCACGGTTTCCCGGGCGCTGAACAATACTTCCTATGTCCATCCGGACACAAAGGCCCGAATCTTCGCGGCCGTGAAGGAATTAAGCTATCAGCCCAACGTTCTCGCCCAGGGACTGCGTCAGGGTAAACGCCATACCATCGGTGTCGTCGTTCCCCGCCTTCATCTGACGCTGTTCGCCGATATTACCCAGAGTATCGAATCGGAATCCCGAAAGCTGGGATATGCGACGCTCATCTGTCACACGGAGGATGACCCGGTCATCGAGAAAGAGTGTTTAAACCGCCTGCGCAATGGTTTCGTGGATGGCATTATCATAGCCGGTACAGGGCGTAACGGCCACCTCCTGCGGGATATTCACGCCGGAGGCATTGCGGTGACCCAGATCGTCCGGAAGCAGGAAGGCAGCATCAGCAGCGTCATCGCCGATTACGACGCCTGCGGCTACGACACCGTCAGATACCTCTATTCCAAGGGCTGCCGGGAAATCGGCCTGATCAACGGCACCACAAGCCTTGCGCCCTACCGGGAGCGCTATAACGGCTATCACCGGGCCATGGAAGAGCTGGGGCTGACAGAAACCTGCGCCACTTCTCCGATGCCGGGCAACAATTTTGAATACGGGTATCAGTGTACAGAAGATCTTCTGAATCAGAATCCGGATCTGGACGCCATTATGGCGGCCGTGGATATTCAGGGGATGGCGGCGATCCGCGCACTAAAAGACAGAAAAATCCGCGTTCCGGAGCAGATCCGGCTGGTAAGCCTAACCGGTCACTCCATTGGCGGACTCTTAGAGACGACCATGACATCGCTGGAGATTCCCGCCCACGAGATGGGCGAAAAAGCGACACATATGGTCATCGATGAGATTGAAGCGCCTTCCGATAATAAACCGAGCGTGCAGCATCTGGTGTTCTCTGCATCGCTGGTGGAGAGGGAAAGCAGCTAAACCGGCCCAGGTTTAACTTATACGTAGCTTTCTCCTCTCTCCAGAAGGCTTTGAAACATATCTAAAATAACCCCATCATTAAACAGCTGGTTATTTTTCTCCTCCCTAAACTCATAATCATCTTCTTCGTCTTCAAAATCATGGAGCTCAAAAAAACGTTCCTCGGCTGCCATCCTTGCTCCCGAAAGGTCTATCTTAAATAAACTCTGTAATGCTTCTATACTTTCCAGGTATTCATCACAGTCACTTTCATAATCAATATTCTGTATATGTTCTTCTGCAATATTGTCTCTGAAATCCTCCAAAGCCAGATAAACATCAGGAAAATTTAACGCGTCAATTTCGAGAGGGCATTCAGACGATAAGTCACGAAACAACATAAAATCCTCTATAGAATAAATGATAGACCAGAAAAACCATGCCTGTAAATATTCAAACACTTTATCATACTTCATTCGTACCAGACTCTCTCCGTAACCGGCAGCTTTTAATCCTTCCAGTATCTCCCGTAATTCATGTGGCGCTACTTTAAAGCAGCAGTTTTCGTTTGTCATATTTTTTTGCTCTTCTTCTAACAGGTCTGGTATCTTATCAATGAATTCTTTTACCATCTTATGAAATTCCGGAAACTTGAGATTTTTATTAATACGTGCTAATTGAACTGCCCTGTTTCCCATCACTTGAAATCCGCCGCACTCATACTGGACTCCACTGTTATATGTCCTTTTAACTGCATCAATCAGAGAATTCCGTTGAGCAATACATAAATCTTCATTAAATCCGGCTAGCTGAATGCTTAAATCAAAATCTTGCGCCCCCTCGCAAAGCATCCGATACTCCACATCATTTTCCAGTAAATACCCCTGAATAAAGTCGCGTACGGAAGGATTATGATAGGAAATATGCGACCTGTCGATTATAATAAAAGTTCCTTCTGTCTCCCTCAAGGCATCCTTAAAGTCGATACTTGACAAAGATCGGTTTTCCAAAATAGTCTTATGACGATGGTAAGGTTCATAACACTCTTTTAGCCTGGCAACAGAGACCGGACTACTGAATGAACACACCAGAAGCAATAAGTCTCTTGCGGCGGGACTGATCTGACGGCAGAACGACTTTTCCCACAGCTTATCCGGATGAGATAAGGTATTCATAAAGAACTCGTAAAATTTACCACCGCCACCACTATGGTAAAGATTCATAACACTTTCAATCAACCGCGGACTATAATTGGGATGATTAATAATATTCATAATCCGTTTGTTTACTAACAGATCCTCAATACATGCGTTAGAAATGTTATAAAAACATAGATGATTATACAAAATCCGGGCCCGGTCAGCTTTCGTATAATCCTCCAAAGAAATCACACATTTATCATACTTAAAGTCCTGCCTTGCAAGCTCTTCATCACTTTGGCATGCCTGATTAAGAATATACTCTCTGGTAGTCAGGATAAACTTTTTTCCCTTCTGCCTGGAAATATGTTTCATAAAAGAGATCAGTTCTTTCCCTTCATTTTTATTAGCCTTTATCTCCAAAGCCGTATCTCCCAAAAAATCGTCATATAAAAAAACCTGTTTGACACCGGGAGTATACGCCTTAAGCGCCTCCTTTATATCCGATTGAATTTTAACAATTTGATAATCCTGATCAAGATAGTATATCAACAGTATCTCAGCCAGCGTGGTTTTTCCAATTCCTGGAATTCCCGATATAATACAGCAATTATAATTATCAAGTACTTTTCTAGCCTTTCCATAGGCAGTCTGGCTTTGAACATACAATTTAAGTTTATCTTTAATTTCTTCCTGAAGAATCTCGCTCTGCTGATAAACCTCACTATGAAGAATTTTCTCTAAAACTGCAGTACTGGTAAGCCATAATTTATAATGAACACGCTCTACTTCAGGATGCTCACGAAGAAGAGTATTCACTTCATTTCCACCCAATATATCATCGATTGACTTACAGTATGGTTTTAAGACATCAAATAGTCTTTCTTTTTCTCCGGGTGTTAAAGGATAGGATGTTATTAGCAGATAGCGCTCAGGATTAAGCTTCTTAATTTTGGGATATTCTTTAACCACAGCGCGATAAAGACCAGAAAAAGGCGTATTAGCAAAATGCTTACACTGAACAACAATTCGCCCTTGAGACGTTCCGGCATATCGCAGATCGATACCTAAGTCCTTTCCTCTGCGAAAGTTTTCTATCCTTTTTTTTAATAACGCACTTAACAAATCACAGCACAGCAACTCAAAATCATAGTCAAACAACGATTTAAAATCATACTCCATAACTTGTCCTCACTCTGTTATTACACTTTCCCTCCGCTTTTATTTTATTAAAAACAGAGTTTCCTTAGTTAAATTGTAACATATTTTGGGGGGATTATTTATGAATGGGAATGTTTCATCAGCTTAAATCACTCTTTCGAGAACAAACAGATTGTGACAATACGAAATAAAAGCCCCAACCCCGCAACTCTCAGTCTGCAAAATCGGAACTTTTTCGTGCGCCTTCAGGGACTCGAACCCTGGACAAATAGATTAAGAGTCTACTGCTCTACCAACTGAGCTAAAGGCGCTTCTCTTCAGTTTTGTGTGCCTGTCTCGGTGACACGTGTGTTATTATATAACTGCGTTTGACAAAAGTCAACCCCTTTTTTACAAAATATTTACAACTCTTTCATAATTATTTATTTTTCTTCTTTTTAGGGGAGGAAGTACCGAGAGTTTTGTTCACTTCCACGAAGGATTTCTTCCATTGCAGTGCCTTCTTGTTGAGCTCCGTCTTATCGCTTGTCGCCTGGAGAAGTTTTACGGTTACCTTGTCTTTCATTCCCATATGGACCGCTCCTGTCATATCCTGTTAACTCCATTATATGACAGGCGGTCTCCGGCGTGCCAGTCCCTTTTTCCCGGTTACTTCCTTTTCCGTTCCGCAACCAGCTTGAATATGGCGTTCCCCATGGAAGAAAACTTTTCCTCATATTCCGTCATGATATTTCCCTCTGCCATGTCGGAATGGTGTAAGTCATACGTATACTCTCTGATCTCCCATCCAGCCGCAGGCACGGCTTCCAGGGAATAGTCAAACAGTCCGCGGTTGTCCGTCTTAAACTCCACGACACCATCCGGGGCCAGAATCTTATCATACACTTCCATAAACGGTTCCGATGTCAGACGCCTCTTCGCGTGGCGGTCCTTGGGCCATGGATCGGAAAAATTAAGATAAATCTTCTTTACCTCGCCCGGAGCGAAAATATCAGAAAGCTCTCTCGCATCCACACACATAAAGTAGATATTGGAAAGTTCCATCTCCTGGCGTTTCTGAATTCCTCTCAGCAGGACGCTGCAGTACCGCTCAATGCCCACATAATTGATCCCGGGATTTTTGGACGCCAGTTCCATGATAAATCGTCCCTTTCCCATGCCTACTTCTATTTCAATTGGATTATCATTACCAAAGACCTCGCTCCAGCGCCCCTTCTTCTCTTCTGGGTTTGAAACCACGTAAGGGCTGTTTGCGATCTCTTCCTCCGAGCCTGGAATATGGCGTAATCTCATATTCATATCCTCCAGTATCTGTTTAATTTTTTCGTTCTGATTGTACCATAAAATACGATTCGAACGCAAGTGCGGGCTCTTTTGGAGGGGATTTATTCTGGTTTTTGGTTATTTTTTACTTTTCTCTTACAAATAAAAAACTTCAAAATAATAGGTGCACAATTACAGATAATCTAGTATAATATCTGTATATTGGTATACGATCGTTTTTTGCAAAGGAGGAAGCATATGGGAACTACAGACAACAACAACTGGACAAGGGTCCAGCAAAGTGTCCGGGAGGCGGAACGTCTCATCGGCCAGAAGCAGTATAATCTGGCCATGATCAAATCCCGCCAGGCACTGGAATTTATGGTAAACTGCCTTGGAGAAAAGGCTTTGATTGTAGATGGGGATCTGGCGGACAGCATCGACCAGCTGTTTGAAGGCCACTGGATATCCCAGGCCACAAAAGACCACTATCACAGAATTCGGGTACTCGGCAACAAAGCTGTTCATGATGGGAATGACAGCCCTTATGATGCGAATGAAGCGTATCAGCTTCTTTCCCAGGAAGCTGCTGCCTTTGCAGATATCTATAGCGGCAGACGCCGCAGTACCACCCCCGCCAAGCCACAGCAGCGCCCTGCGGCCAGATCCGCACAGCCGGCTCAGAGAAGCACCGGCCAGAGGAGTTCGTCTCCCCAGAGAAGCGGTCAGCGAAGCAGCCAGAGACCGTCTTCGGCAAACCGGAGCAGGCGGCGCTCAAAGAAAAAAGGATTTGATCCCTACGATCTGCTGAGACCGGCAGTGATCTTTCTGATTATTCTCGTTATCGTGCTGGCGGCCATGGGCCTCTTCAAGCTTTTCGGCGGCAAGAATGATAAGAAAGAGACAAGCGCTCCGTCCTCTTCTCCGGAAGTTACCACCGAAGCGACAGTAGCGCCGGAACCGGCGACAGAACCGGAGCCATCGACGGAAGCCCCGAAGATTTATAAGACCACGGCCAGCCCCAGACTGAACGTCAGAGCGGAGCCTTCACAGACTGGCGCCGTATTGGGAACACTGGTTCCCGGGACAGTGGTCGAATACGTCCAGGCCCATGATCAGGATTGGGCGGTCATTATGTTCGAGGGCAAGCAGGCCTATGTATCCAGTAAGTATCTGGCCGCAGAGGAAGCACCTCAGCAGTCGAATGCCGAGACAGAAGCGACAACTGCAGCCCAGTAATACTTCAATCACAGATTCACGGTACGATCAATCACTCCGCGAAAAACGAATGTTTAGAACCGCGATGCAGACAGACGTCATATGACGGCACTGTCCGCACCGCGGTCTTTTATATTTTAAGAAAGTACTTTCGCCGCTGTTTTTGTGCACCATTTTTTTCCATAAAAGCAAGAAATTGATAATTTTTAATCAAGAAAGTTAAAAAATATTGAATTTCCATAATTTTTAATGTCCTATTTCTAAATTTACTATGGAAAATTTTTAAATTTGTAGTATGATTATAAGTTGAAACTTGTGCATTTACGGGTTTTATAATAATTAGAGGAGGGCAATATATGGATACTGTTATTGAAAAGATATCCGAGATCGAATCTGCCGCTACCGCCATCATGGAGGATGCCAATGAACGCAAGAAAGCATTTGCCAAAGAGATGGAAGAACGGACTGCAGCTTTTGACGCTCAGCTGGAAGCCGAGACGAATAAACGGATTGAAGAACTACGGGCCAGAATGGAGATCGAGATGAACGAACGTCTCGAAAAACAGCGGAACGATTCCCAGAACGTCCTTCGCGCAATGGAACAACGTTATCAGGAACATCACAGGTCATATGTTGAGGAACTATTTAAAAAAATGACAAAGGAGTGATCATATGGGAGGCCTGCTATCCTACAGCGGCATCACTACCAAGGTCCGGGCCATGGAGAGCCATCTGATCACCGACCGCCAGTTCGGCGAGATGTCCACGCTTGAATCAGTATCCGACGCAGTGGAATATTTACGGCGGCTGCCCGCTTACGGCATGATTTTTTCCAATCTGGAGGGAGTCGAGCTGCACCGCGGCGCCATCGAACAGCGTCTGATTCTGTCTCAATACCAGGATTTTGCAAAGCTCTATCGTTTCGCAAACCTTTCGCAGCGCAAATTCCTGGATTTGTATTTCATGCACTACGAGATCGATATCCTGAAGAAATGCTTCCGCAACGCGCTGGGCCACCAGAAGCCTGAAATAGACTTATCGGTGTTCCAGGACTTTTTCGAGAAGCATTCAAAGCTTGATTTAATAAGGCTTTCCTCGTCGGGAAGCGTACAGGAATTTATCTCTAATTTAGACGGGTCGATCTATTACGATTTGCTGACCCATTTGGATGATGTGGAACATCCTTCCCTGTTTGATTACGAGATCCATCTGGATCTTTTGTATTTCAAAACCATCTGGAAGGTCAAGGGAAAGTATCTTTCCCGAAAAGAACAGAAGCTCCTTACCGACTGCTTCGGCAGCAAGCTGGACCTTTTAAATATTCAGTGGATATACCGTTCAAAAAAATATTATAACCTGCAGCCGGCAGACATCTACGCACTGCTCATTCCCATCGAGTTCCATTTAAAGAAGGAGCAGATCACAAAGCTTGTGGAAGCCGGGACGCTGGATGAATTTTTCCATGCATTGCAGACGACGTACTATGGCAGACTGGAAGACATGGACTCCTCGGATAATACCGAGCTGGAGATGCTGGCCGAGGAAGTTCTGGGCAAGATCTACAGCGCCACCAGCCGCAAGAATCCATATTCCATCGCCACATTGAATTCATACCTCTATTTCAAGGAGGAGGAAATTCAGAAGATTATTACCGTCATAGAGAGTATCCGTTACGGCGTCAGCCCGGATGAAATTCTCTCCTATGTGGTAAAGAACCAGTAAAGGGGGTTATTATCCGTGATAGAAAAGATGAAGTTCTTAAGTATCACCGGGCCCAAAGAAGACATCGACCGGGTCATTGACACGTATTTGTCCAAATACGAGATTCATTTGGAAAATGCGCTGTCAGAATTAAAGACGGTAAAAGACTTAAGACCATATATTGAGATTAACCCGTACAGGGACACATACCAGCGTGCCGCCGAGCTGGTGGAACTGCTTCCGGCCACAGCGCCGAAGACCACATCCGCCGTAGTTTCCATTGAAGAGGCCATCGACACCATTAAGAAACTGGACACGACGATGACGGAGCTTACGGAAAAGGAGACCGTGCTCACCGGTGAACGCGATTCCTTCCAGGAATCCTTAGACAAGGTAGTTCCCTTTACGGGGCTTAACTATGATTTGAGTTCTATCCTGCATTTCAAATACATTAAATTCAGGTTCGGACGCATTTCCCATGAGTATTATAAGAAATTTGAAAGCTACGTTTACGACTCTATCGACACCGTGCTCTATAAGTGCCGTGAGGACGAGGAATACGTCTGGGTCGTTTATTTCGTGCCTGAGACCATTTCCAATCAGATCGATGCGATCTACTCCTCCATGCATTTCGAGCGGTTCTTCCTTCCGGATGAGTATGAAGGCACACCGTTAGACGCCATTCACACCCTGGAGGACAAGATCTCCGCGCTTCAGGCGGATATCGACGCGGTACACAGTCAGATGGCCGAGGTGCTGGGCAGCCAGCGCGATAAGCTTCTGGCCTCCTATGAGAAGCTTTCCACCTTCTCCACAAACTTTAATGTCAGGAAGCTGGCGGCCTGCACGAAGCAGAACATCAATACCTTCTATATTCTGTGCGGCTGGATGAGTGAAAAGGACGCCAAGGCGTTCCAGAAGGAGATATCGAACGACGAAAAGACCTTCTGCATCGTGGAGGATGACCATAACAACATCATAAGCAGACCGCCGACAAAGCTTCATAACCCGAAGCTGTTTAAGCCGTTTGAAATGTTTATCCAGATGTACGGCCTTCCGGCCTATAATGAGATCGATCCGACCATGCTGATCGGCATCACCTACTCCTTCCTCTTCGGCTTCATGTTCGGAGACGTGGGACAGGGACTCTGCCTCCTGCTCGGCGGCTTTTTGCTTTACCGGTTCAAGAAGGCGAATCTGGCGGCCATCATCTCCTGCTGCGGATTCTTCTCCACCATCTTCGGTTTTATGTTCGGAAGCGTATTCGGCTTCGAAACGATTATCGACGCCGTATGGCTGCGTCCCATGGAACACATGACAAATCTGCCGTTTATCGGCAAGCTGAACACGGTATTTATCGTGGCTGTCTCCATCGGCATGGGTATCATCCTGCTGACTATGGTGCTTAACATCATCAACAGCCTCCGGGATCACGATCCGGAAAAAACATGGTTTGACACCAACGGTGTGGCCGGCCTCGTCTTCTACGCGAGCCTGGTCCTCACAATCGTTTTATATATGACGGGCAATCCGGTACCGGCGACTGTTCTGTTAGTCATCATGTTCGGAATTCCGCTTCTCGTCATGTTCTTCAAGGAGCCGCTTACCCATGTGCTGGAAAAGAAGGCGCAGATCATGCCGGCCGGCAAGGGCATGTTTGTGGTTCAGGGATTTTTCGAACTGTTTGAAGTACTGCTCAGCTACTTCTCCAACACGCTTTCCTTCGTCCGAGTGGGCGCTTTCGCAGTGAGCCATGCGGCCATGATGGAGGTTGTTCTCATGCTGTCCGGCGCAGAAGCCGGTAATCCCAACTGGGCAATTGTCGTTCTCGGCAATTTATTCGTGTGCGGCATGGAGGGCTTAATCGTGGGCATTCAGGTGCTCCGTCTTGAATATTACGAGCTGTTCAGCCGTTTCTACCGCGGAACAGGCCGTGCATTTAAACCATACGGAAAGACAAATTAAATTAAATCGATCAGGAGGTATCTTATTATGTCAACTTTAGTAAAAATAACCTTAGCAGCAGCTTTAATCTTAAGCATCGCAGTTCCTTTCGGCGCATTTGCCATGGGTGAAAAGTCCAAAGGCCGTTACAAAAAGGCACTGGGCGTTAATGCGTTCTTATTCTTCGGCACCCTGATGGTATCCGCAGTCTTCATGTTCTCCGGCAGTGCAGCCGCAGCGGAACCGGCTGCAGCAGCTTCCGGCGTGGCAGGCATGGGATATTTAGCTGCCGCACTTTCCACAGGTCTGGCCTGCATCGGCGGTGGTATCGCCGTATCCGCAGCTGCTTCCGCAGCTCTTGGCGCCATCAGCGAAGATGGTTCCATCCTTGGTAAATCACTGATCTTCGTAGGTCTTGCCGAAGGTGTTTGTCTGTATGGTCTGATCATTTCTTTCATGATCTTAGGTAAGTTATAATCTATGAAAATGTATTTAATCAGCGACAACATCGATACCTGGACTGGCATGAGGCTGGCCGGGGTGGAAGGCGCTGTCGTCCATGAAAAGGCTGAGTTAAAACAGGAGCTGGATAAGGTCCTGGCCGACAAGGAGATCGGAATTGTTCTACTGACAGAAAAATTCGGACGGGAATTTCCGGACATCATCGACGATGTAAAGCTGAACCGGAAACTGCCGCTCATCATAGAAATCCCCGACCGCCATGGTACCGGCCGCAAGCCGAACTTTATCACGGATTATGTAAACGAAGCCATCGGATTAAAACTATAGGAAAGAGGTGGTCATCTTGACAACTGAGGAAAAATTACAGCATTTCCTGGATTTCTGCATGGAAGATGCGAGAAGCCGCAGTGCAAAGATGCTCGATGAATATACCGCCGCCCTGGAACAGACCTTTGCGGAGCATCAGGCAGATGCGAGGCGGAGAGCCGAACAGCAGGTGGAACTGGAAAGCGAACGGATCGAACACGAGACGAACAAGAAGCTTTCCCTGGAGCAGATTGGCATCAAACGGGAGCTCGGACATAAACAGGAAGAACTGAAAGACAAGATCTTTGTGGAGCTTAAAGATGTGCTGGAACAGTACATGGAAACTCCCGAATATACACAGCTTTTGGAGAAGCAGATCCGCCACGCCAGAGAATTCGCCGGAAATGAATTCTTTACCATTTACATCGATCCGGCGGACGAGACCAGGCTTAACCGGCTGGCGCTCCACAACAGCGCCGACGTCCGCGTGAGCGAATACTCCTTCGGAGGCGGCACAAGGGCCGTCATCCCATCCCGGCATATCCTGATTGACGACTCCTTTCAGACAAAGCTGGAGGAGGCAAAACGGGACTTCCGTTTTAACTTAAAGGATCTGGAGGGAGGTATCACCAATGATTAATACTGGCACTATTTCCGGTATCAACGGCCCTGTCATCTATTTGAAGGGCGACCCCGGATTCAAAATGAATGAAATGGTTTACGTCGGCAAGGACAACTTAGTCGGCGAGGTCATCGGCCTCACCTCCGGACGTACCATCGTCCAGGTATACGAGGAAACCAGCGGATTAAAGCCGGGTGAGACAGTTACCTCCTCCGGATCACCGGTTTCCGTAACACTGGCGCCCGGCATCCTGAACAATATTTTCGACGGTATCGAGCGTCCCTTAACCGAGATCGCTAAGACCGGCGGCGCCTATATCGACCGCGGCGTCCATGTGGATTCCCTGGATGGCGGTAAGAAGTGGGAAACCCATATCACCGTAAAGAAGGGCGACCGTCTATTCCCGGGTTCCATCATCGCGGAGGTTCCAGAGACCCCGGCCATCGTGCACAAGGTCATGATTCCGCCGGACATGGAGGGCTACGTCCTCGATGTGGTATCGGATGGTTCCTACACGATTCACGATGAACTTCTAACGCTTCAGCTTCCGGATGGATCCGAGAAGAAGCTTACCATGACTCAGAAATGGCCAATCCGTGTTCCGAGGCCTACGTTAAAGAGATATCCGGCCTCCCGGCCGCTGATCACCGGCCAGCGTATCATCGATACCTTATTCCCGCTGGCAAAGGGCGGCACCGCCTGTATCCCCGGCGGATTCGGTACCGGAAAGACCATGACTCAGCATCAGATCGCCAAGTGGTCCGACGCCGATATCATCATCTACATCGGATGCGGCGAGCGGGGCAACGAGATGACCCAGGTTCTGGAGGAGTTCTCCGAACTGATCGACCCGCGTTCCGGCAATCCGTTAATGGACCGTACCACGCTGATCGCCAACACCTCCAACATGCCGGTTGCCGCCCGTGAGGCCAGCCTTTACTCCGGCTTAACGCTGGCGGAATATTACCGCGATATGGGCTATAACGTCGCCATCATGGCTGACTCCACATCGAGATGGGCGGAGGCCTTAAGAGAGCTGTCCGGTCGTCTGGAGGAAATGCCCGCCGAGGAAGGTTTCCCGGCTTACCTTGCATCCCGCTTATCCGCGTTCTATGAGCGCGCCGGCATGATGCAGAACATGAATGGAACGGAAGGCTCCGTCACCATCATCGGCGCCGTATCCCCGCAGGGCGGCGACTTCTCCGAGCCGGTTACCCAGAACACCAAGCGTTTCGTCCGCTGCTTCTGGGGTCTGGACAGGAACCTGGCTAATGAACGCCATTTCCCGGCGATCCACTGGCTGAGCAGCTACTCCGAGTATTTAACCGACTTAGCCCCATGGTACGTGGAAAATGTAGACAAAAAATTTGTGGACTACAGAAACCGCATCGTCTTTTTACTGACACAGGAGAGCAGCCTGATGGAGATCGTCAAGCTGATCGGCGGAGACATGCTTCCCGACGACCAGAAGCTGATTCTGGAGATCTCAAAGGTCATCCGAATCGGATTCCTTCAGCAGAATGCGTTCCACAAGGACGATACGTGCGTACCAATGGAAAAGCAGTTTAAAATGATGGATTTAATCCTCTATCTCTATAAGAAATCCCGTTCCCTCGTCTCCATGGGCATGCCGATGTCCGTGCTCAAGGAAGATCCGATTTTCGATAAGATCATCTCCATCAAATACGATGTACCTAACGACAGACTCGACATGTTTGATGACTACAGGAAGCAGATTGATGCCTTCTATGAATCCGTCATCGAGCGCAACGCATAAGGAGGCGGCATAAGATGGCAATTGAATATTTAGGCTTAAGTGCTATTAACGGCCCCATGGTCGTTTTAGAGGGCGTCCAGGATGCGGCTTTCGATGAGATTGTGGAAATGACAGTAGAGGGACGCGATAAGAAGATCGGCCGTATCATCGAGGTCTACGAAGACAAGGCAATCATCCAGGTCTTCGAGGGAACGGAAGGACTGGCCTTAAGAAACGTTCATACCAGGCTGACCGGCCGTCCCATGGAGCTGGCTGTGTCCGAGGATATGCTGGGACGTACCTTCAACGGTGTCGGAGACCCCATCGACGGACTCGGCGACATCAGCTCCGATATCCGCCTGGATGTCAACGGCAAACCATTAAACCCGGTTACGAGAGAATATCCCCGTGACTATATCCGTACCGGTATCTCGGCCATCGACGGCCTTATGACACTGATCCGCGGCCAGAAGCTGCCGATCTTCTCCGGCAACGGACTCCCCCATGACGACCTGGCGGCTCAGATCGTAAAACAGGCATCCTTAGGGGACGACGCGCAGTCCAGCGAGAAGTTCGCAGTCGTATTCGCCGCCATGGGTGTAAAGTACGATGTGGCAGACTTCTTCCGCCGAACCTTCGAGGAAAGCGGTGTTTCCGACCACGTCGCCATGTTTATCAATCTGGCCAATGATCCGGTCGTTGAGCGTCTGATCACCCCGAAGGTGGCGCTGACGCTGGCTGAGTATCTGGCATTTGAAAAGGGCATGCATATCCTGGTTATCTTAACGGATATGACGGCCTACGCGGAGGCGCTTCGTGAGGTATCCTCGTCTAAGGGCGAGATTCCCTCCCGAAAAGGCTATCCAGGCTACCTCTACAGCGAGCTGGCCGCCATCTATGAGCGCGCGGGCATCGTAAAGGGACGCCACGGCTCCGTGACCCAGATACCGATTCTCACCATGCCAAACGACGATATCACCCACCCGATCCCCGACCTTACGGGATATATCACAGAAGGGCAGATCGTTCTGGACCGCAACTTATACGGCCAGTCCATCTATCCGCCGATCAACGTACTGCCGTCCCTGAGCCGTCTGATGAAGGATGGCATCGGCGAAGGCTTTACGAGAGCGGACCATCAGGGTGTGGCAAACCAGCTGTTCTCCTGTTACGCCAAGGTAGGCGATGCAAGAGCGCTGGCATCTGTTATCGGTGAAGACGAGTTATCTCCGATCGATAAGAAATATCTGGTATTCGGCAAGGAATTCGAACGCCGCTTCGTCGGCCAGGGAAACCATGCCAACCGTAATATCATAGAGACGCTGACCATCGGCTGGGAGCTCTTAGGACTTCTCCCGAGAGCAGAACTCGACCGTGTCGACACCAAGGTACTGGATCAGTACTATAAGCCGACAACCGCAGAAGCTTCCGAAGAATAGGAGGGACGCGTATGGACCCGAATACATTTCCCACAAAGGGTAATTTAATTCTCGCCAAGAGTTCCCTCACGCTGGCCCGCCAGGGATATGAGCTGATGGATAAAAAGCGGAATATCTTAATCAAGGAACTGATGGGTCTGATCGAGGAGGCCAAGGGAATCCAGTCTGAGATCGACACCACCTTCACAGCGGCCTACAAGGCCCTTCAGAAGGCCAATATCGAGCTGGGTATCAATTATGTGCAGGACATCGCCGCGGCCGTCCCTGTGGACGATACGGTGCGTATCAAGACCCGCAGCATCATGGGTACGGAGATTCCCCTCGTCCAGCACGAGGAAAAGCCGTTAAATCTGACGTATGCCTACTACAGCACAAAGGAATCCTTAGATGAGGCCAGATACCACTTTGAAAAGGTGAAGGAGCTTACGGTAAAGCTGTCCATGGTGGAAAACTCCGCATACCGCCTGGCAAACAGCATCAAGCGGACACAGAAGCGCGCCAACGCGCTTAAGAACATCACGATCCCACGCTACGAGGCGCTCACCAGAAATATTACGAACGCACTGGAAGAAAAGGACCGCGAGGAGTTTACAAGGCTGAAGGTTATTAAGAGAAATAAGACCAGCGCCTGATTCAGCGGACAAAATAAACGTATTAAAAAATACCGCACAGGCAGACCTGATTTGTAATCATGATCTGCCTGTGCGGTATTATTTATCTGTCTTCCAGGTTGAGAAGCGTAACCCCTTCCGCCGCCTCACCCT
Source organism: Hungatella sp. L36 (assembly GCF_014288035.1). NCBI lineage: Bacteria > Bacillati > Bacillota > Clostridia > Lachnospirales > Lachnospiraceae > Hungatella > Hungatella sp. L36. Next base: position 160,822 of record NZ_JACOPC010000015.1, read on the forward strand.
CCTTATACGGTGAGATATCATGGCAGGCCAGAAGAAACGCATCCCTGTCCCCCCACCGGATCCGTGAGGAATCGGCCAGCGTCCAGACCTTCAGCACCGGATTATAGATCTCCATCGCGCTGCTGCCCTTTCCCGCGCATTCCCTGACTGGACAGCGCTCACAGGGCTTGTCCCGGTGAAAGAACGCGTCGTAGCAGCAAATACCCAGTCTGGATTCCGGCGCAAGCCGGTGCGTCTTTTCATTGATATAACGCAGTTCATACGTATCTCCGTCGATCACATAGATCCAGGAGTTCTGGTTGTTTAAAACGCGCTCCAGATTCAGCATGGATTCCCGCACCCGATCCTCAGCCCTTTTCTTAAGGAGGAAGGTGGACAGCATTTTCGACAGAAACACGAGGCAGTCCACCTGCTCCTGCGTCCAGATTCTCGCCGTCCCGCACTCATCAAAGCCTACGAACCCCTTAAAAACGCCATCCGCGGTAATCGAGCACTGGAGCACGGAAGCAATCCCCTGATCTGCCAGCAGGCACTGCAGCTCCGGTGTCAGCTCTGTAATATCAAGGCAGTAGAACACGCCCTCTTCATTAAAGTTATCCCTGTAGTCACCGCCCATATCGCCATAGGCAAGGTTCCGCAGTTCATCCCTCTGCGGCCGTATCCCTTCCCTGCACCATTCAAACGTGTTGGTGCAGCGTTCCTCGTTGTCGGCGCAGTTTTCAAATATATAGACACGGCTGACGTGAAACAGTCTTCCCGTCATCTCAAGAATGGAATTCATGGCCTGGTCGAAATCCGCCGCATCATACAGTTCCTGAAAGGTCATGCTGATCACTTTGGCCACGGTAACCTGCCCTCTCTGCTCCGCACTCTCCCGCTCATCCTCCGGCCTGTCCGCCTCCTCTTTGAATTCAAAGGCAGTATTCACAGCAGACTTACAATACTGCATACAGCGGTTCTTTCCCTCCAGCTTCGCCTGATATAAGGCTGCGTCACTGTTCTGAAAGAGGCTCTGGAAATCACTGCCGTCCTCCGGGCTGTAAGCGATACCGATGCTGCACGAAAATGGAACATCCTTAAGATTATTTTTAAACATGGTCTGAAATGAAGCCATCAGACGCTCCGCCCGTTCCATTGCAATCTCATGCTTTCCAATCCCGGGCATAAATACCATAAACTCATCACCGCCGATACGCGATACGATGTCGCTGTCCCGGAAATGCGATGATATCCTGGAAGCCATCTCCGTCAGCACAGCGTCGCCAAACATATGGCCGTACCGGTCATTCACCAGCTTAAAATTATCTACATCTATCATAAGCATGGCCGAACAGCCGCTTCCCTGGCTCAGCTCTAAAAAGCGGCTGATCTTATGTCTGGCCGCCCGTTTATTATACAGCTTCGTCAGAACATCGCGCTCCGCCCGGTCTATTAATTTCTCCGTGGCCCGCTTCTCATCGTCGATATCTGCAATGATGCCGACGACCGTCCTCGGTTTCCCGGCCGTATCAAACTGAGTCGTGGCCCGCACTCTGCACCAGCAGTACCGCCCCTCGGAGTTTGCAAGACGGAATTCCACATCGCCGAAGGGCCTTCCTGTCATCATATCATTGGTAAACTTAAGCACATCCGGAATGTCATCCGGGTTAATATGGGAGGCAAAGGGCAGACGGCGGCTGATTCCGTCCATAATGGGCTGATACCCGTATTCATGTTCCCAATTGCTGGAATACGAGATCTCATCCGTGGCAATCTTCCACTCGAAGATCACGTCCTTCGTCTGATCCAGTATGATCTTGTAGCGTTCCGCCGACATCTGCAGCTCTTCCATCGCCTTATGTGACTGGGTAACATCCACCAGAAGTGTATAGATATATTCCAGCCCGTCCTCTTCTGTCACGAGAATGCTCCGGTCCATCACCCAGATCAGCTTTCCTTCCTCGGTGACCAGCCGGTATTCCAGCTCCGTGATTCGGCCCTCCTCCAGCTGCGACACCATCTCCTGGCTCACCCTGTCCCTGTCTGCCGGGAATATGATCTCCAGATAGCGGTTATGGTATTTTTCACTGAGGTCCTGCTCTGTGCAGCAGATTAAGTCACACAGCCCTTTTCCGTTGTCCGCCAGCGTGTACCATTTATCATTCCTGCACTTCATGACACCGCCGGCCAGGCGGCTGATAACGGTTCCCCGGTACATGCCTTCCTTCACCGTGCTCGGCAGCAATACCTCCTGCTGCTCATCCGATGCCCGGTGCCAGACCAGCATCACCTTTTTCTGACCCGGATTGCCGATATCCACCCGAAGAAGGGTGGCATAGCACCAGTAATAAGCGCCCGTCGTCTGGTCCAGCACCCGATATTTCCTCGTCCGCTTCATGAGGCCATCCGAGAAGAACTGCGTCATGTAATCTCCCAGGAGTCCCAGGACGGTGCCTCTGTCATCGGGATAGACCGATCCCTGCGCAAACGCCCTCACTGAATCTTCAAACCGGCTCCCCGAGCGAAGCAGTTCAAAATCGCGGTTAGGCATGTAGACGACGTGGTAGATCCCCGTGTTCAAATCCACCTCCATGACCGTGGAATCCACATACCGCAGCAGCGTTAAATACTTCATCTGCCCCTGCTCCATAGTATTGACCGCATCGATCGTCTCAGGCTTTCTCAGTTCTTTTCTCTCCGGCTTAAACTTCGGGCCGACGCCGTCCGCATACGCCCTGGACAGCGCCGCAAAGTCCTCACGTACATTCTTAAAGCACTCCAGCAGCCGCGGGGAAAACTCGCCGCACTCCCCATTCAGAATCATGTTGAACGCCTGCTCCGCCGGAAGCGCCTTTTTATAGACCCGGTCCGTCGTCAGCGCATCGTAACAGTCGGCGATGGCCACGACCTGTGCGCAGATTGGGATATTGTCGCCCTTTAAGCCATCCGGATACCCTTTTCCATTCCAGCGCTCATGGTGGTAGCGGCAGATATTATAAGCATAGCCGATATACTCCTTATCGTTCATGCGTTCCAGACCGGAAAGCATCTCACACCCCTTTGTGGTGTGAGTCTTCATCACTTCAAACTCCTCCCTCGTCAGAGGCCCCGGCTTGTTTAAGATAGAGTCGGGAATCGCAATCTTGCCGATGTCGTGCATCGAGGAGGCATCCGCGATAATCTCTATGGTTCTGCTGTCTAAATTATACTCCTGGTAGGCCTTCGCCACATCCTCCAGAAGGATCTTGGTAAACATGCGGATTCTGCGTATGTGCTGTCCCGATTCCACACTCCGGTACTCTATGATAGAGGAAAGGGCGTCGATCATGATGGCGTTGGACTCCCTTAAACTGGCCGACTGCTCCTCCACCAGTTCTTCCAGATGGAGCTTGTGGCGGCACAGATCCACTGCATTTTGTACCCTTCTCTTTACTACATGGGGTTCAAATGGCTTCATGATAATATCGGCCGCTCCCAGGTCAAAGGCCCGGACCTCGCTTTCCGCCGTATCATCAGAAGTGATAACAATTACAGGTATGCGCGACACAAGACCGCTTTTTCCCATCTCCTCCATGACCTCATAGCCGTTTTTGACCGGCATGACCAGGTCCAGCAGCATGGCTGCCACGTGTTCCTCATACTCATGAAGAAGAAGCAGAGCCTGTTCACCGTTTTCTGCTTCCAGAAGATTATACTGGCGTTCAAACAGGCTTCTCAGGATAGCGCGGTTTACCTCCATGTCATCCACAATCAGAAGGGTATCACGCTTTTTCATCCACCGATTCCCTCCATACTGTTAATTGCTTCGCAGACCTTCCCGTATTTCTCCTTCACCGCCGGGTACGCAGCTAACGCGCCTTCCATACTGTTACTTCTCAGCTGACTGACCATCTCGGCGCAGGCTTCCATCAAACCGTTAAGGCCCAGATTTCCCGCAACTCCCTTTAACGTGTGGGCTGCCATCAGCATCTCCTGGCTGTCCCCCGCCTCGACCGCCTCTCCGATCTTTTTAAAATTATCATCCTGAAGGAACTTCCCCAGAAATTTCTCATACAGTGCGCTGTTTCCGCAAAAACGGGCCAGCGCTCCCTCCACGTCCATCTCTGCTTCCTGTATCTTTGACAATGTTTCCTCTGTCATCCTTTGTACCTCTCTTTCCATATCCGTTCCGCCGTCCGGGTCCTGGTCCTTCGGGTCAATAGTAGTTTTATTATAGCGCTTTCAGGCCCAAAACTCAATGAAATCCTGTCCTGCAGGCAATTAAAAACGGCCGCAGACCAGCGGGATCCTCTCCGCAGTCTGCAGCCGTTTTATATCATATCTTATTATTCAATTCCTATCTCTCGTCCAGGCGTGAATACTCTTCTTCCATCATCACGCTGGTATAGGCCGGACGGATGATCTTATCCATGTTGATCAGCTCCTCAATCCGGTGAGCGCTCCAGCCGACGATTCTGGCAATTGCGAAGATCGGAGTGAACAATTCCTTCGGAATATCCAGCATGCTGTAAACAAAGCCGCTGTAGAAGTCCACATTGGCGCTGACGCCCTTGTAAATCTTTCTCTCATCGGCGATTACCTGCGGCGCCAGACGCTCGATCATGGAATATAAGTTAAAGTCATCCATGCGTCCCTTCTCTTCGGACAGCTGATGTACAAAGCCCTTAAAGATCTCGGCACGCGGATCGGACTTGGAATAGACGGCGTGACCCATGCCGTAGATTAAGCCCTTCTTATCAAATGCTTCTTTATGTAACAGTCTTCTTAAATAGAATTCTACTTCTTCCTCGTCCTTTAAGTCATGAACTTCCTTCCGCAGGTCTTCCATCATCTCAACGACCTTGATGTTGGCGCCGCCGTGTTTCGGTCCCTTTAAGGAAGCCAGTGCCGCCGCTACTACCGAATACGTGTCCGTACCGGAGGATGTGACGACGTGGGTTGTGAATGTGGAGTTGTTGCCGCCGCCGTGTTCCATATGGAGAATCAGCGCCAGATCCAGCACGTGGGCCTCCACCATGGAGTAATTCTTATCCGGACGGAGCAGACGCAGCAGATTCTCAGCCGTGGACAGATTCTCATCCGGACGGTGGATATACATGCTCTCGTCACACTCATAATGATTATACGCGTGGTAACTGTATACGGCTAACATCGGCATGACGCTGATTAACATCAGGCTCTGACGCAGCACGTTTGGAACGGAGATATCGCTGGCCATATCATCGTAGGAGGAAAGCGTTAAGATGCTTCTTGCCAGGCAGGACATCATATCCTTGCTTGGAGCCTTCATGACCACGTCCCTGACAAAGTTTGTAGGCAGGGTACGGCTGTAGGCGAGTGTCTGGGAAAAGCGTTCCATCTGTTCCTTATTCGGCAGTTCGCCAAACAGAAGCAGATAGGCGATCTCTTCATATCCAAAACGGCTGTCCTTCACCACGCCCCCTACCAGGTCATAGATATTATAACCACGGTAGAATAACTGGCCCTCACACGGCATCTTTACGCCATCCACAGTCTTGCTGGACAAAATCTTTGACACCTTCGTAAGACCTGCCACAACACCGTTGCCGTTCTTATCTCTGAGCCCTCGTTTTACGTCATATTTTTCATATAACCCCAAGTCGATCCTCTCATCATTTAAACAGATACTGGACCACTCATCAACATTTTTTACAAACTCTTTCTGATCAATCATGCAAACACCTCTTTCTTAAAATTAATGATTAAGTTCCGCCGCTTTCCCGGAAGTCCTCCGGCACGATCCCATGCCTTCGGCCCCCTTGGGCCTTCGTTAGATATGGTCACCTCCCAATTGTTCACTTTTGAACTGTTTCACTTTCAATAATAAATAATTTTCCGAAAAAATGCAAGCAAAATATTTTAAATTTATCAATTTTTTACATTTAGTCCAATAACACTATACCACTTTACCTTGTTAAAAACAAGAAAATACTTTTTTCCGTTCCTTCATATTTATTGACAAAATTCGAACAGAAACGTATACTTTTGTTGATTCACCGTACAAAATGCTTAATATAGAACATTCGGGGGTTTTTGAATATGGAACTGCAGTTGTCGTTACTATTTTTCGTGGAAGCGGTCGGGACGATCGCCTTTGCCTCTTCCGGAGCCATGGTGGCCATCAAAAAGCAGCTGGATCTTCTGGGAGTCATCGTCCTCGGCGTCACCACAGCCGTAGGCGGCGGAATGCTGCGGGATATCATTATCGGAAACGTGCCGCCAAATCTCTTTAAGGACCCGGTTTATGTATTACTTGCCTTCATTACGGTCATGATACTGTTTGTTATTGTACGACGCAACCAGATGATTCTGGCCAGCCGCTCCATCGAAATGTATGAGAAAGTCATGAACATCTTCGACGCCGTCGGCCTGGGCGCCTTCACTGTGGTAGGCATTGACACCGCGGTGCTGGCCGGCTATGGCCGCTACCATTTTCTGATTATCTTTCTCGGTGTGATCACCGGGGTGGGCGGCGGACTCTTAAGAGACATCATGGCCGGCGAGACGCCTTATATACTGAGGAAACACGTCTACGCCTCCGCTTCCATCACAGGAGCGGTTCTCTACGCGTATCTTCAGGACTACATGAACAATGACGCCGCCATGCTGATCGGCGCCGGCTCCGTCATCCTGATCCGGGTTCTGGCCACCCGCTACTGCTGGAATTTGCCGACGGCCACGAAAAAATAACCGCTACACCATTTACAGGAGGACTTACTATGAAAACACTGATCCATTACGCCGCAGGCATCATCTTCTCACTCTGCCTGATGGTTACGCTCTTAATCACTTCGGTGGAGGCGGTCGTCTACTGGACACCCGGCTATTTTGAGAAGGAATACGCGAAATACAACGTCACCGAAGCGGTGGACATGACAATGGAAGACTTACTCGATGTGACGGACCAGATGATGGCCTATCTGCGCGGAAAACGGGCTGATCTCCATGTAGACACCACCATGGGCGGAGTTTCACGGGAATTTTTCAATGAGCGGGAAATCGCCCATATGGAGGATGTCCGCGGACTCTTCTTAGATGCGCTCGCCATCCGCCGCGGCTGCCTGCTTCTTATGGCTCTCTGCGTCATCATCCTGTTCCTGCTGAAAGCCGACTTTAAGCGGGTATTCCCGAAATCGGTCTGTCTGGGGACCGGTCTGTTCTTCGGCATCACCGCAATCCTCGCGGCCATCATTTCCACGGATTTCTCGAAATATTTCATCATGTTCCACCATATCTTCTTCCGCAACGATTTATGGATTCTGGACCCCGCCACGGATATGCTGATCAATATCGTACCGGAGGGATTTTTCAGCGACACGGTGCTCCATATTGGAATCACCTTCTTTCTCTGTGTCGTCATTGTCTTCGGTCTGGCCCTCTTTTTCCTTAGAAAATCAAAGAAAAATAACGTTTGAACCTTTACTTGTTACAGGAAATAACCTATACTGTAAAGTGGACCTTTTTATGAAACCGAATGAAAATACGGAGAGATTACACGATATGACGCAATTGATAAAACGAATGTCGGCGTTCCTCTTATGTCTGATGCTCCTTATGGGCGCATATACGGAAACTGCACTGGCGGCCCCTGACTGGCCCTCCGGTGTTTCCGTTCAGGCGGAAAGCGGTATCGTCATAGACGCGGACACCGGAACCGTACTTTGGGGACAAAATATTCACAACCAGTATTTTCCGGCCAGTATTACGAAGATTATGACGGCACTGATCGTCATTGAAAAATGCAGCCTCGATGAAACCGTCACCTTCTCCCACAATGCGGTCTTTAACGTGGAAGCGGGAAGCAGCAACGCGGGGATCAACGAGGGGGACAAGCTGTCCGTCAAGGACTGCCTCTACGCCCTGCTTTTAAAATCGGCCAACGAATCGGCCAACGCCCTTGCGGAGCATGTGGCCGGAAGTACGGAAGCGTTTGCAGATATGATGAATGCAAAGGCGAAGGAACTGGGCTGCACCGACACCCATTTCGCCAACCCCAGCGGTTTAAACAACCCGGAACACTATACTTCCACATACGACATGGCGTTAATCGCCAGAGCTGCCTTTTTAAATCCCACCTTCGAGGAAATCGATTCCACCACCTATTATAAGCTTCCGCCGAATTCCATTAACCCGGAAGGTCTGACCATCTATCCTGGCCATAAGATGCTTAAGAAGAGTACGCCGTACTACTATCCCGGCATCGTGGGCGGCAAAACCGGCTACACCACACTGGCGGGCAACACACTGGTCACCTGTGCCAAAAAGAACGGTTTAAAGCTTATTGCCGTCATCCTCAAGGGATCGACGCCTCAGTACTGGACCGATACTAAGAATCTGCTGGACTTTGGATTCCAGAACTTTGTCTCCGTCCGCGCAGCGGATCACGAGACGAAATACAGCCCTGTAAGCAGTGATTTAACCTTCGGCGGCCTCACCCTGGATAAGCCCGCGGCGCTCATTTTAGATCCTGACGGACGGATCATTCTTCCGAAAACGGCCGAATTTTCCGACGCCGAGGCGACGCTCAGCTACGATATCTCAGACAGCGATCCCGATAACGCAGTTGCCAAAATCTGCTACCGTTACAATGAACGCCAGATCGGCTGTACCTATCTGGAGACCAACCAGGCGCTGTTTGAAAGCGCCGCGTCCTCCCATCAGGTTCCGGCCGCCCTCAAGGAAGGCGAATCCGCGGCAGGAGCCGGGCAAACTGCGGACGGTTCGGAGAACTCCGGTGCCCAGACAGAAGCGGCTGCACCCGATACAGCCAGCAGCGGAGAGAACGACGGAGCCGCCGCACCGTCATCAGACGGGACCAGTGCTCCGGAGGGAGTGAACCCTCAGGGCGAGACAGAGCTTCCTAAAGAGACGGAGGATTACAGAGAAAAGGCATTAAGGCCCTTTGAGATACCGGTTATCGCCTGGATCATTCTCGGCAGTGTCGCCGGCGTCGTGCTCCTTGGCGCGCTCATCGCATTCCTGATCCTCAGAAAGAACAGAGAGGCCCAGGAATACCATTTCCGTCATGAACAGAGGTTAAAACGTCTGCAGGATTCCGGCGTATCCGCCGATGAATTCAACAACCTGATAGAACAGAGGCGCAGTGCCTACACGTCCAAACGAAAGAAAGGCCGCGGAAACCGGCATTTAAAATTCAAATAATCCGCGGAAAGGCAGTAAAAGACAATGAGGATAAAAAGACAAGGCAAGATGCCAAAAGAAGATCTGATCCGGAATATCGTCGTCACATCAGTTTTCCTGCTTGCCGCTACTACCTGCTCCGCCCTGTTTCTCTTTATCGGGGGAAACCGGACGAATGTGGGGATCGTCTTCATGCTGGCGGTCATGCTGACGGCGCGCTACACCGACGGCTATGTACCCGGAATCGTAGCCTCCATTTTCGGTGTTATCTGTGTGAATTACGTGTTTACGTATCCGTTTATGGAACTGGATTTTACACTGGATGGCTATCCGGTAACCTTCATTGCCATGCTTCTGATCTCCGGTATTACAAGCACCACCACCACCCATTTAAAAGAGCAGAACCACATCCTGATGGAGGCCGAGAAGGAGACGATGCGGGCCAACTTACTGAGAGCTGTCTCCCATGACCTGCGGACTCCGCTGACCGGCATCATCGGCGCCAGCAGCGCCTACCTGGAAAACAGGGACCATATGACAGAGGACGAAAAGACCGTCATGGTGTCTAACATCAACGAGGATGCCAACTGGCTCCTCAACATGGTGGAGAATCTGCTCAGCGTCACCAGAATCCGCGATACCGAGACCCAGGTGACGAAATCCTCAGAACCGCTGGAGGAGGTGGCCTCAGAGGCGGTACAGCGGTTCCACAAGCGCCTTCCCGACGCTACCGTTCATGTCACCGTACCGGATGAATTCATCATGGTGCCCATGGACGCCACCCTGATCGAGCAGGTTATCATAAACCTGCTGGAAAACGCGGTCTATCACTCGCACTCGGATGAACCCATCGATTTAAATATCACCGTTCACGACGGTCTGGCCTGGTTCGACATCACGGATCACGGCACCGGAATTCCGCCGGAGCGGCTGGACACACTGTTTGACGGCTACACGCCATCCCCGAACAGCAGCGGAGATTCCCACAAAGGAATGGGGATCGGGCTGTCTATCTGCAAGACCATCATTACCGCCCACGGCGGCACCATAACAGCCGCAAATGAAAAACAGGGAGCCCGGTTCACATTTACGTTACCGTTAGGAGAAGATATCTATGAGTAAGTTAACGATCGTTATTATAGAAGATGAGAAAAACATACTGAGTTTTATCGAGGCGGCACTGGAGACCCATGATTACAAGGTACTCACCGCCGTCAGCGGAAAAGAGGGCCTGTCTCTGATCAACGCCTGCTGCCCGGACATGATCCTTCTGGATCTGGGGCTGCCCGACCTGGATGGAATCGACATCATCAAGAATGTGCGCAGCTGGTCCAACATCCCGATCATCGTCATATCCGCAAGAACCCAGGAGCAGGAAAAGGTCGCGGCCCTGGACTTCGGCGCAGACGACTACATTACGAAGCCCTTCGGCACCAGCGAGCTTCTGGCGCGCATCCGCACCGCACTTCGCCACGGCAAGCCGACCGTCAGCACCGGGGATGGGACTCTCGTTCAGCCGCCGTACCGCAGCGGTGATCTGGTTATCGATTTTGACAAACGCCTCGTCACGCTGAAGGATAAGGAAGTCCACTTAACCCAGATTGAGTACAAGCTGGTCTCCCTGCTGGCCGAGCAGTCCGGGAAAGTTCTCACCTATGATTACATCATCAGCAGAATCTGGGGTCCATTTGCGGACAGCAACAATCAGATCCTGCGGGTCAACATGGCTCATATCCGCAGGAAGCTGGAGATCAATCCGGCAGAACCTCAATATATTTACACAGAAATCGGCGTTGGATACAGAATGCGGGAAAGCGAAAATTAATCGCTTCCCCGCATTTTTATATTCGTCTTCTGTTTTCTGTGCTTCGTCTTTTCAATGCGTTTTTTCTTCGCTTCTTCCTTCTTCTCGCTGATCTGGCGTGCCCCCTCCTCGTCTACCAGCTTCATGGTCTTTACGGCGTAGACTCGTCCGTCGTCACTGCGCTTCATGCGGATCTTCCCCTTTAAGTATCCGTGCTCCGGGCAGACGCCCAGGGCAAAGTAAAACTTCTGATTCACGGAGAACCAGCGGACCTTCTTTCTGAGCATACGGTTGCAGCGGTAACAGATTAAATCGGTGACCGTCTTGTCCGCGATCGCCTCCTCTTTCGTCTCAAATGTCCTCGAAATATATTTGGAGTATCCGGGAAATATGAGGTAGACCTCCTCTTCCTTACTCTCCGGAAGCCGGTAATAATCGGTGGACCAGTATTCCATCACCCGCTCAAAGTCCATGGCTGCCATGACACGCCCCGTGTAATGGGCATCGTCAAGCGCGCGGTGGAAGGGACGGTCTTCCCTGATTCCCAGCTCCCGGGCCGTAATATCCAGCGACTGCTTCTGTTTTCCGTCTCCCTGAAGAAGGCTGTAGAGCTTCTGGACATCGTAATAGAGAAGGGGCTTGTCGAAAGGAATCTCCACGCCGTAATACGCCATGTTTCTCTGCAGCTCCGTCAAGTCCATGGACCCCCAGGTACAGAACACGCAGTCGTCCCCGCACCATTGGAGAAAGTCCCTGATGACAGCCACAAACGTCTCACCGTTGCGTTCCAGCTCGGCCATGTCCATATGGGTTACCTCGGAGATCCGGTAGTGCATCTGCGGATAGACCCGCGGCCGGATCAGACGGCAAAACTGCCCGGTCTCCTGAAACGCTTCATCCAGGCGGACCGCTCCGATTTCTATAATTTCAAAAGGAAAATGGTCAATCGTCCCCTCTTTTCCGTCAGGGCTCTGATTCCATTCCAAATCCAGTACAATATAATTCTTCATAAAATTCTCCTTTGTGCTATTATATGATAGTTTATCCATTCATACAAGTTCATGCCTCCTATTTCAAACAATTATTTTTTGCTTAATAACGGTCATTATGGAACAAGCCCTTTAAATTGTATTTACAATATGAATTTTCTGTGAAAAAAGCATAAAATTAGCACTCTTCTGTTGACAGTGCTAACAAATGGTGCTATAACGTAATTGTAACAAAAAGGAGCACCACAATGAAAAAGGTGGCCGACTTTTAACCATATATGTGCTGCCGACAAGGTGTCAACACATATAAGAAATTCATTTTAGGAGGAATGACTTATGATGATGCCTAGTATTTTTGGAGAAAACTTATTTGACGACTTTATGGAAGATGCTTTCAAGAGCCCGATCTTCGGGAAACGGGAAAAGAATCTGATGAAGACCGATATCAGAGAGAATGAAAACGGCTATGAACTCGATATGGATCTGCCCGGATTTAAGAAAGACGAGATCACCGTCAACCTTCGCGACGGCTATGTAACCATCTCCGCTGAACGCGGTATGGAACGAAGCGAGAAGGACGAGAAAACCGGTAAGTACGTTCGTCAGGAACGCTACAGCGGTTCGTGCCAGAGAAGCTTCTATGTCGGCGAGGGTGTGAAACAGGAAGATATGAAGGCGCGCTTCGAGGATGGTATCCTTCATCTGGAATTTCCGAAGACCTCCCAGAAACAGGTTGAGGAAACGCACCGCATCTTAATCGAATAACAGGCAAATCCCGGGACGAAAAAGCCCTCCATCCCGGAACAGGGCGGGCCGCAGAAGACGGCCCGCCCTGTTTTAACAAAACACCGGTATCCCAATGTCCAATTACAAAAGGAGAATTACTATGATCTGGAAAGAAATGAAACGCTCATACCTTGTCATATCCATCTGCGCCGCGCTGCTGGGCCTTCTGCTGCTTCTGCTGCCCGGACCCACCCTGGCGACGGCCGGCATCTGTACAGGCGTCTGTTTCATCGTCTACGGCGTCACAAAACTGTTTGAAGTTACCCGGTTCAGAAACCGCTTTGCCAATTACTGGCTGCAGTGTGTGCTGGCGGTTCTGCCCATCGTATTCGGAGTCATTTTCCTTTTTAAACCGCTGGCCGCAACCTCCATACTTCCGCTTATCCTCGGCGTCTTTCTGGCCGTCTATGGAATTTTGGGCCTTAAGACCTCTGTGAAGCTTAAAAAGTTTGGCCTGGATTCCTGGTGGTTTAACTTAATCACGGCTGTTTTAACCATCCTCTTAGGCGCTCTGGCTATCTTCAATCCTTTTGCCACGGCTGCTGCCATGGTCATGATGATGGGCGCTATCCTGTTTACACTGGGTGTCTTCCACGTGGTGCAGTACTTTGTAGCCTCACACCGCTTTAAAAAGGTCGGAAGACAGATCTCCGAGCTGGAGAAGGAATGGGATTCCTTCGACTGGTTCTGGTTTTAATATTACACCGAAAACTGCTCCACCTCCACGGGCTTGCTGTAATAGTAGCCCTGGATGGTGGTGCAGCCGTAGGCCTTTAAGAGCTCCAGCTGTTCCTTTGTCTCCACCCCTTCCGCCACACAGTCCACATGAAGGCTGCGGCACATCTCTATGATACACTTCACAACGATCTGATTCTTTTCATTCCCCACCAGATTTTCAATCAGCGACTTATCCAGCTTCACCTCATCAAAATGCATGATGGACAGGATGGACATATTGGCGTAATCCGCCCCAAAGTCGTCCAGCGATATGCGGAACCCCGCTTTCCGCAGCTTCGATCCGACAGCCTCTATCACCTTGTGTTCGATATCCCCGATACTCTCCGTGATCTCTATCATTACCAGGCTGCTGGGTACATCATATTTGTTCTTAATCTCTGTCAGCATCTGGAATAAATCGCTTTCCAGCAGAGTAATTCTGGAGAAATTCACGGAAACGGGAATCAGGGGCCTGCCTTCCGCTTTCCACCTGGAGAGAAGCCGGAACACCTCCTCCAGCATATAAAAATCGAGATACCGGATAAGCTTCATCTTTTCCAGCAGCGATACAAATTTGACCGGGGACTGCAGCTCATGGCCCGGCGCCTGATACCGCGACAGCGCCTCCACAGAATGCACCGTTCCCGTCTCCGGATCGAACTTGGGCTGAAGATAGAGACGGTAATATCCCTGCTCCACATCGTGGACTAAAAGCTTCATCCCTTCCGGCGAATAGTGTTTGCGTACGTCGTCACTGTTCTTGTAGTAAATCTGTTTATTCACCAGCATCAGCTCTTCCGCGTGATGCAGAAGCACATCGAGATCGGTTAAGTGTTCCACCCACGTGGCACCCAAGGATACTCCGTTGGGCGTCTTCGAATCCAGCTCTATCCCCATCTCCCTGACATGCTTCATGAAGACCTCATACTCCTGGTTCATGGCGATGATCACGAACTCGTCGCCGCTTAGGCGGAAGATCTCCCCATCGGGGAAACAGGTCCGCATGACCGCAGTGACCGTGATGATGGTTTCATCTCCCCTGGAATGTCCGTAATCCTGATTGAGCTGTTTCAGTCCGTTAATGTCCGCTGTGATCATTCCACAGGACTCCCCGTACTTTCTCTGCACCCCGTTCTGGTAGCGGACGAAGCTGCTTCTGTTTAAGAGGCCGCTCAGCGTATCGTGCCCGGCCTCGAACTCCAGCCGTTCATAGAGGCGCCTCTTCTTAATCTCATTTGCAATATTATAGGCGATGGAATCCAGGAAACGTATGGTGTCCTGGTTGATATTCGGATTATCCACCCCGATATATCCGCAAAATGCAGATTCATCTTCAAACGGTACGGCAAACAGACTGTGAGCGTTCCGTCTCGTTAAAAACTGATACTCACTGGGATACGTGCATTTAAGTTCTTCCACCTGCGACAGGATCAAATGCTGTTTTTTATTGAAGGTCTCCACGATATAGGGGATCGCGTCCAGGGCTATGTTCTGTAACGATGCCTTCTGGGGCGGCACCCCTTCCCTGCACCATTCGTAGATATTATGGGCATACCCATGTTCCCGGTCGATCTCGATGATATAAGACCGCTCTCCGTCGTAAAAACGGGTGATCAGCTCCAGAATGCGGGTGATGCCCGTCTCTAAGTCGTCGGCGCTGTTCAGAGTCCTGAGACTCTCCAGCATAACCGTCTCCATGTGGTATTTGGCGGTTGTCGCCCGGTCCCCGATTATATGATTCCCCACGTCCACGGCGATCTCCATGCGCACTGGACGGCCGTTCCACTCCACCAGCTTGTCCTTCACAATGAAGTATTTCTTTAAATAGGGATTCTCATATTCCCACATGGAAAACTTGTCTTTCACCAGCTTCGCGTTATTGCAGTACGGACACGGTGTGTTTCTTCCCTGAAGCATCTGGTAGCACTTCTTTTTTTCGAAGTCTTCCAGCTTCATGCCAAACAGATCGCGCCCCACCCGGTTCACATAAAGCAAGGTATAGTCCTGTATATCACTGATGTATACAATCTCCTCCAGTTCATCGAGCAGCCATTCCCGGTTCACATACTCCATGGGGACGACTTTCGATATCTTGTCTCCAAACACGCTGTAGCAGGACTTTCCGGACTGTTTGGCATACCGCAGGGCCGTATCCGCTTTTACATACAGCTCCTGAAATCTGGTTCCGTGGCGGGGGCTGACGGCGATACCGATGGAATTATTGACTGCAATGCGGTTTTCCCCCTCCTCCTGGATGGTCTGAAGCTCTCTGGCCACCATCTGCGCCTTACGGTATACAACATCCTCATCCTGGATATTGAACAGAAAGACCAGGAATTCGTCTCCTCCCAGCCGTCCCACGATGGCATCCGTATCAAAGATATTCTTCAGTTTGTACGCAATTCCTGCCAGCACCTTGTCGCCGTACATATGGCCGAAGGTATCGTTGACATTCTTAAAATTATCCACGTCGATGATGAGAAGTGCGCTCTCCTTCTGACCGTTCTCATTTAAAATGTAGTTGATCTCCTGAAGAGAGGCCGCCCGGTTAAGAAGATTGGTCAGCGGATCGATTCTCGACTGGCGAAGCAGTTCCAGCTCCCTCCGCTTCTTCTCCTCGATGTTCTTCACATAGACAAAACCGGTCAGATGGCCTCCTGACTCGATTAAATAGATGGTGGTATTGCACCAGATCATCTCCGCGTCCGCGTTTAAGCTGCGGTATTCGCACACTGCCTCCTGGCGGCCTCTCTCATACTGGCTGCGGAGAAATTTCGGATTCATCTCCTGCAAAAAGAGAAAGCGGTCCTCCGGGTGAACATTCTTTTCCGCCCAGCATTTTAAAAACTGTGAATATTTGCAGTTGACCGACAGGCCGACCGAGGCCAGCATGTCCTTTTTCTTCTCGATGATCTTTTCAATGATCATGTCGTTGTCAATATCAATCTCATAGGATACCAGCGCGTCTCCCATCAGAGCCTGGCGGTACTTCTCTTCCTGCTGGTATTTCTCCTGTTCTTTCTGTTCCTTACTGATATCCTCGACTACGCCTATGGCGATGTTGTCCGGGCCGTTTCCGTCGTGTAGCATCGTATGGGTAACCCGGTACCAGCTCTGGCCGCCGTCGGGCTGACTGGTGTGCAGGAGTGCACAAGCCATAAGCTTCCCCGCCCTCAAATCAAGAAACATCTGGCGAACGGCGGGCAGGCTCTCTTTGTCCACGTACCGGTCCCTCATCACCTTCTTACTGAAGTCCCCGATCTTCCCGGACTGGACAAAGGGCAGGCTCCGAAGGCCCTGCAAATAGGCGCAGTCCTCATCCACATGGTATTCCCATATAATATTGTTGCATCTGGACAGCGCTATTTTATATCTCTGTAAATTCAGGGAAAGTTCCTGTTCCAGACGCCTTTTTTCCCCGTCCCCGCTCTTTTGGAGTATAACGGTGATTTCCGGCATAGCCTGATCCCGGCCGGAATCAAGCCGCTGGACGGCCAGACGGTACTCTTCTCCCTCTTTGGAAAAGAACACCTCCCAGCTCCTCTCATCCGGCTTGAACTCCATCCGCTGTTCCGCAATATCCCAGATCACTTCGGAAAGCTCCATGCCGGAACAATCTGACACGGGATACCTCAGAAATGTCTGCATTTCTTCATGTACATATATCACCTTCTGCTCTGAATCCGCCGCGATGGCGATCAGCGGTGAGCCAGTCTGCAAGCTGTTTTGCGGCATATAGAATTACCTCCCAAGAACAGGCATCCGTTCTTTCTCTGTTGTATCGGCGCTACTGCACCAGAGCCCCGTCGGCTCCTACCGTATGTCCGTCAGGTGTTGTCGTGTTGACCAGCATCTTACCATCAGCGGCGTCACAGTAATACCGCGTACCGTTCCAGTCCACCCATCCAGTGGCCATGTATCCCCGCTCATTAAAGAAATACCATGCACCGTCAATCTGCTGCCAGTTGGAGACGGTGTAGGTTCCATCCCCGTTTCTGTACCACCATCCGGATTCATCCTGCTTCCACTCGCCCGCAGGGCTGCCGTTCTGATAGATGGCTGCGGCCGTATCGTTGTCAATATATCTGGAAGGGGATTCCACCCACTCTCCCTTGTTTTCCGGTTTCAGTCTGTTTACCGGACGTACGCGGTAGAAATACGTTCCGGCCTTCGTCATGGCCGCGGAGAAGTCGTAGGAATTCCCCGCTGTGGTCTTCGTAGTTCCCACCGTCTTTCCATCCCGGTAAAGCTTCACCTCATAGCTTCCGGCTCCTGTGGACTGGCTCCAGGATACTCCCGTCGTGGAGGTCCAGGCGGCCTGCTCGATGGCGGATGTCTGCTCTGCCAGCGGCGGCAGCTGCATGGTAATAACCAGCGTGTGAGACTCATCCTCACGGCTGTAATCTACGAACGTTGCACCCTGCAGGGTGATTTTATCCTTCGATACCGCGAACTTGTATCCGTCTTCCGCGTAGATGCTCACCTTGACAACCGGGATGTCCTCCTCCGACCAGGAGAAGCCCGTATTGAGGAACTCATATTCTCCTGCGGAATACTTATCGCTTTTCGGGGTAACTTCTATTTCCTGGTCCTGAATATTCTGTCCGACCTCCATGTCCGCTTCCACCACAAGAGATACCGAACTGATCTTGGTCTCTACCACCGCCAGTGCCGTCATCCCCGTCATACCTGATATCAGTGCCGCGCAGAGCAGCGCAGCCGCTACCTTTTTTACTCTCATTTTTCTGTCTCCTTTAATTGTTTATCGTGACGCCCTGTACTTCTCATTTTATTCATATTTCCAATAAAAATCTCCATTTCCGTATTCATTCATTATATATAAAATAAGGCGATAATTCAAGCCTGCGTGGCCTGATAAAGAAGAAAAGCCGCCAGGCGTAAATACGACCTGTCGGCTGTGTGTATGGCGGTATGTATGAGCATCCATGTGATTCTATTTCTTATGCTTCATACGAATGATTTTAAGCTTTTTATTCCGGCTCTGCAGAAATGCCAGTAAATCCTCCAGTTCTCTCTTCTCCAGGTCCTTTTTAAAGACAGGCTGAAACTGACTTCCACGGGTCACCACTGCCAGTACCTGTTCTGTTTCCACCACCCGTTTTAAAGACTGGTATAACAGTTTTACTTCTGCATGGTTGGTAAGGTTGATCCCCACCAGCCCCTCCTCGTCAAACCAGGTTATATATTCATACCTGTCCGTACCGTTCAGTTCCCTCATATTTCTCAGATTTTTGTTCACTGTAATTCTCTTAAACAGTATCCTGACGAGCAGAAAAAACAGGAAGCCAAAAAGGTAAACTGCGGCAAGGAGGTATTTTTCAAGGAAAATAAGTGCTATTCCCCCCATGAACAGTATGATGATTAATGCATTCATCGAGGCCGGAATTCCTTTTTTCCCAAGTTCTTTAAGCACTGCCTCATCCATGATACCAGATGTCTTAAATAATTCCATGCTGCTCCTTTTCCCCGTTATGCCCCATGAACCCTTCGTGCAAATTCTTTGATATACGGCTTGAATTTTTTGCTTTCCACCGGCTGCATTACGAGCGGGATCGCATATTCCGTCACCGTCATTGCAAAGAATTGTTTGCTGTCCTTAAAGTAAAAGGCCACTTTTCCCATAGGGCCAAACTTCACTTCCTTTAACTGATCCGCGGTAATATGTAAGATAAAATCGGGATCCGGCTCCATGGATCCCAGGGATGGACAGGGCACCGCCATGATATACAGCTCATTCTCCCGATAGCGGACAATAAAGCTTGGAAGTGAAGCGTAGCCGGTCTGGATCCGTTCATATCCCGCCACAGTGGAAATCATGTCCTTTGCGCCCTGGGCCATGACGATTTCGAAGCCAGCCGTTTGCGGCGCCGCTTTCTCTGAACCGTCCCTCACTGCCCTTAAGAAGCCTTCATACCTCTTTTTATTCCTTTTCTCTGTTGCTTTAATCAGTACTAATGCGATAACCAGTGGTATACATAAGAATAAAATTAAATACATTCCTTTACCTCCGAGGCCAGTTTCTTTATATATTCCATAAAATTCTCATACGCCTCCGTCTGCGGGGCAACTAACACCGGGCTGACCCCCATGGCAAAAAAGCGCCTGCTCTCTTTAAAGAAGATTAACACCCTGCTTTTTCCCGCTTTAATCTCCTGAATCTGTTCTTTCTTAAAATGCAGAATTTTATTGGTATCCACTTCAATCTTTTTTCGATTTGAATACATGGCCGTCATAATATACAGTTCGTCGCCCCGATAACAGACAATATAGTTTGGCAGGGAGTCGTAACCGCTCTGAATCCGCTCATAGCCCTTCATAGCCTGAACGGTGTCTTTTATACCCGCAACCAGTATTTTCTCAAAATCCGCACTCTCCGGAACCGCACATACCGCCGCCTCCTGAATTACTAAAGGGAACGGCAGTGCCGTCTTTTCGACGTGTTTCTTATAACATACAATCACTATGGTGATCAATGCCGCCGTACCGATAATTACTGCCATAAATGCAGCTGTAACTGCAACTGCCATAACTTTGTTTCTCCTTTTCTTTTGCTTTTCATATCTGGCTGTCCGCCAGATTTCCCAGTTCCATAAAAAATTCTCTCATATAGCTTTCTTCCAGGGCGTACAATACTTCTGCCTCCGGGCTGATCTGATAATAGGTCCTCTGATAAGCAGGCCTGGCGATACTCTTCTCATTGATGTAGATGGTCATGTCTTCCCCCAGCGGGGCCTTACCCGTCGTGACTACCGCCTGTTTCCAGGGAATAAACGCTTTTTTTCTCCAGATTCCCCGGCTGGTGACCATGCAGTAACAGAAGATGAGGGGAATCTCATTGTCCTGCAAGGCGTCCCGATTCTCCTGCTGCCGCTTTGCAAATTCCGCTGGATTGCTGAATATGGTGATCAACTCGTCTTTTTCATCCGGCTGGCATATATATTCATAGACCTTTTTTCTGGCCGCCAGCTCTGCAAGACGCTGATACAGCGCGTTCTCCTTCATGCCCTCTGACAGCTGAGGGGGAGCCGGGTATGCTTTCTTCGGGTGAGCCGCCTTCATCTCCTCCGTGGCAACAAGCCGGTATTTTTCCGAGTTGTCATAACGCCGGCAGATCGGAGTCCCATCCGGCCTTAACTCCAGAATCTCAAGGTGTTCCAGATCACCGTACTTTTCATATGCAAAATTCAGCAGTTCCCATTCCTTTTCATCGATTTCCCTGATCTTCTCCTCCAGAACCGTGTTCTGATCCGTCGCCCAGCAGTATGGATGAATCCGAAAACGCCGGAACTGGGGCCTCTCCTTTGACTCTTCAAACATGGAGGCGCATGGTATCCGTTCCCCCACTGCAGCCTGATGTCCAGGCAGTTCCTTCAGTTCAAACCACCGCAGGCCGTAAATACGGTTTTCTCCCGAATAATCCAGATTTCCCAGCGCATATACCGTCAGTGGGTCTGTCTTTGTCACGATGGCCGGTGTCGCCACCCCGTCCTCGTAAACCATGCGCAGATAATTCTTTGGCTTTCCGGTATTTTGAATCAGCATCAGTACCAGAAGCAGTCCTGCGGCCACAAAGCCAATGACTGCCGCCGCTCCCATCCCCATAAAGTGAAAGCCCGCGCCGCCCGCCGCCGCAAGCAAAAATATCAGACATGTCTTCTGCTTTGTCTTCCGGTTTTCCGCGGTTTCTTCATCTAATTTCCGAGCCCGTTTTAAATCGATCCAGTTATTTTCCATCCTGTATACCCTTTCTCACGCTTTCCATTCAGCAGACGATAACATCATAATTATACAACCAGAAGTGAGAACGGGTCTGACGTTTCATGACGGTTCCGCGTACGATTCGTTACATGCGGATTTCATGGGAAAAATCATTTGGCGCGAAGTGCGCATCCTGCCCGGAGGGTTTTTATTTCATAGGACGAACTGTCCTATGAAATAAAAAAAGCCGCTTTGCACGCGGACTCTCACGACCCGCAGGCAAAGCAGCATTTTCCTCGATTTTTCTATTGTGCACAGGACGCCCGCAGACATTTGGCCGTCAGCGTCTCTGCAGACCGTATCATATCCATGGGCGTTCCTTCAAATACGACCTCCCCGCCGTTTTTACCGCCATCAGGCCCGATGTCGATGATCCAGTCCGCCTGCTTCATCACATCCAGGTTATGTTCGATGACAACCAGACTGTTTCCGCGGGATACGATCAGATCGAAGAGTTTTAAAAGATTCTGAATATCCGACGCATGCAGCCCGGTGGTCGGTTCGTCCATGACGATTATACTTCCCTTTTTCCCCAGGTTCTTCGCAAGCTTGATTCTCTGGCGCTCACCGCCGGACAGGGTGCTGAGAGGCTGTCCCAGCGTCAGATATGAGAGTCCGACCTGCTGCATTACCTTCAGATGTTTTCGGATCTTCGCATCCTCAAACAGATCCATCGCCTGTGATGCGGTCAATCCCAGCAGTTCAACGATATTTTTGCCTTTGTACGTGCAGGCCAGCGCATCCTCATTATACCGCATTCCGGAACAGGCTTCACACTCCGTGACAATAGGATCCATGTATGCCAGCTCGGTGACAATAACGCCCTTCCCGCCGCATACCGGGCATGCACCGGTGGAATTGAAGCTGAACAGTCCGTCCGGCTTCCCGCTTTCCCTGGCCAGCAGCTTTCGTATCTCATCGAAGAATCCCAGATAAGAGGCGGGTGTGGAACGGTTTGTTGCCGTGATGGGGCCCTGATCGACCATCACGATGTCGCTTTCATACTGTCTGGCAAATACCTGGGATATGAGTGTGCTCTTTCCCGAACCGGCGACTCCGGTCACCACGGTCATAATCCCCAGCGGTATGTCTGCATCCACATTCTTCAGATTATGCAGACAGGCTCCGCGAACCGGCAGACTTCCGATTCGCTTTCTCGGCTCCATCTTGACCGGCAGCGTCTCCATCATTGCATTTCCCGTCAGACTGCCGGACCGGAGCAGTTCCGGATACGTGCCGGCAAAGACGATCTCCCCGCCATTCTGCCCCGCCTGGGGGCCTACGTCAATCACATAGTCGGCGATTGAGATCACATCCTTGTCATGCTCCACCACCAGCACCGTGTTGCCCTTGTCACGCAGCTGTTTCAGAAGGCTGTTCATGCGGTAGACATCCCGCGGATGCATTCCGGCGCTGGGTTCGTCGAAGATATACGTCAATCCTGTCAGACTGCTTCCCATATACCGGACCAGTTTTAGGCGCTGGGCCTCGCCGCCGGACAGGGATGGGGTATCACGGTTTAAATGGAGATACGGCAGGCCGATCTCGATCATCCGGTCCAGTCCTTCAATCAGTGTCTGCACCAGTACATCCACCGTCTTATCGGTGATCTGCAAAAGCACCTCACGAAGCTGAGTGAGTTCCATGCCGCATAAATCCGCAATGGAACAGCCATTTATTTTACAGCTCAGGGCCTCCTGATTCAGCCGTTGTCCATGGCATTCCGTACACACGGTCTCGGCAATCAGGTTCTGTGACTTTTCCTGTGTATGCCTGCTTTTATTGCTGATATCCCGATTCAGGAGTGTCTTCGTGTACTTGTGATAGATTCCGGTCACCTTCGGGTTCTCCGGCTTATCCATGCCGTTCCGGGAACCGTACAGCAGAAGATTGTACTCTTCGTCAGAGTACTCCTTTAACGGTTTATCCAAATCAAACAGGCCCGACTTGGCG
Source organism: Hungatella sp. L36 (assembly GCF_014288035.1). Classification (NCBI taxonomy): domain Bacteria; kingdom Bacillati; phylum Bacillota; class Clostridia; order Lachnospirales; family Lachnospiraceae; genus Hungatella; species Hungatella sp. L36. Next base: position 183,991 of record NZ_JACOPC010000015.1, read on the forward strand.
TACTGCTTCCAGTACCAGGTTCCGGGGCTGTACAAAGAATCCTTCACGCAGCCCTCATTCCACGATTTGTCCCGGTCCAGGATAGCTTCTATATCAACCTGAGTGATCTTACCGATCCCGGAACAGGTCCTGCACATCCCATTGGGATCGTTAAAGGAAAAATAGGATGCAGTCCCCACATAGGGGCTGCCGATTCTCGAAAATAACAGGCGCAGGCTGGAGTACAGTCCGCTGATCGTCCCTACTGTGGACCGGGCGTTCCCGCCCAGAGGCGACTGATCCACAACTACAGAAGCCGTCAAATGATCAATGCGCTCCACCGCAGGCTTCGGGTACTTTGGAAGCCTGGACCGCACAAATGCCGGATAGGTGGCGTTCATCTGCCTCTGTGATTCGGCGGCTATGGTATCAAAAACAATACTGGACTTCCCGGATCCCGACACGCCTGTAAATACCGTGATCTTCTCCTTTGGAATTCGGAAAGATACATGCTTTAAATTATTTTGAGTCAATCCCTGGACAATGATATCTGCCATCTCTTTCCCCCTCTTTCTCATCTGCGAATACTCTCATGCAAGATCAGAATTTTCACAGTCTGCTTCATTATAGCAGATTGAGATGAAGGTGTCTTGATATTTCCTGCTCGTTTCCGGTTTTCAAACTCAAAAAAGACGCCGTAAAACCTGGCAAAACCAAGGTTTTCGGCGTCTGTCGCAACGTTCCTGAGCGGATTCGAACCGCTGGCCTTCCGCTTAGGAGGGAAGATACAACCACGGCATACGGTTCCCTACCATATCTTAATGTATCTTCTTATGTCGATTTTCCCCTGTGAGAACTTATATCCGCGTGTCATTATTGTACACATTGCATAATTTCACTGCCTTACAACCCTTTTCGTGAAATTAGCAAAATATTAGCAAAAAGCATTTTTCACTCATTTTTAGAGACGCCAATTAGCAAATAATTAGCAAATAACGAGCAGCATTTCTATGGGATTCCTCTATTGAAGTGCTGCTCTTATTCTATCATCTATCGGATCATACTACAAGTTAAGATGGAGGTATATATGCCAGAATATCAATTAGAAATCAAGCAAGTCGTGGATTACCCACGCTGCCGGATCTACCGGCAATTTATTCAAAGTCTGATGAACGACCGGAGCATTCGCGTAAGCGGGGGCTCCGGCCTTTTTTATTTTGCGGTTCTTTCCAACTATGCCAACTTCCGTACCTCTTACCGACACATAGATGGTATCAGCTATACGGTCTATCCCGGCGAATGGGTCTGTACCTTAAAGGAAGTATCTGAATGGTTCCGCACCCGTTTTCAATGTCAGGCCCTGGGCATTCTGGAGGAGCTTCAACGACAGCACTTAATTTCATTTCTCACCCTGGGACGCGGTAAAGTCATCAAATACAAAATCCGCAGTTGGAAAAAGCATAACACTGTGTTGGAATACAACGCGCCCTGCCAGAAGGATAGCGGATTTTTCTTTTTGCCAGTATCCCTAACCACGGAACTGATTAGCACAAACCGCTGCTCGGAAATGGATGTCGTACTGGATTTGTGGATGTCTGCCGTGTATAACGATCCGCAGGTGCAAGGCTCGGAAATAGGACCGGTCATCTATCTGCGCAACGGTTCTGGCAATCCGCTGGTGACTTACAGTGAACTGGGCGCCCGGTGGGGACTCTCCAAAGCCACTGTAAGCCGTGTCCTGAAGAAATTGTCTGATGCCGGTTATCTTTCTCTTATGACGTTTCCGGGTCGCCATGGCAACGTGATTTATCTTCAAAATTACCTGTCTACCATGTTTCAGATTTCCGATGTGATGATTGACAAAGAGGAGGTTGCCATGGTTCTGAATATTAAGCTGGAACTGCCAGCGGAAGGAAATCAGCCAGAGGTTCAGGAGCCGGTTACAGAACATGAGGTTACCATTTCAGAAGGGCTCTGCTGCGTTTCAAAATCGCACATTCAAATCATACTGGAAAAAATGGCGAAACTCCTGACAGCACAAGGAATTTCGTGTTTTGGCTGCCCGAAATCCAAATATAAGTTATCTCCTTTATCGGACGCCTGCGGGGAAATGTATATACACCACACGCGAGACGTATCCATAAGACGCATGGAGCTGACAATTCTATGCGGCGATGACCGGCCGGTTGCAACTTTTGAATTAACACTCTCTCCCTGCAGAGAGAATTCCATGAGGAGGAAAAACTGATGAAGAAAAAGAATGAAATGATTGATATTACTGAAAATCCACTGTATCACAATACCTGGAAGCTGTTGAAGAAATATCGTGATGTAGTGTGGAGCCTGGAGCTTTCCGTCCAACAGGTCCGCAATAGGTTTGAAATTGAGTATGGCAGCTCCATCGAGGAATTTCTCGATTCCATCTATCTTGCTGGAGCTGATCTGTCTGGCTCAGATATTGAGCACCATGCCGAGTGCATTGAGCGCAGCCATCAGATGTTAAAGCTTTTAGACACTGCCATTGACCTGCTCCGTAATAAACACAAAAATGGAGAATCTTACTATTGGCTTCTGTACTACTCCTTCCTTTCGCCCCAACAGCTGCGGAATGTGGAGGAGATTATTGAAAAGCTGCGTCCGCATATACGTGATATCAGTTTCCGTACCTACTATCGCAGACGGCGGGAAGCCATTGAGGCTTTGAGTTCCGTTCTTTGGGGATATACCGCCAAGGACAGCATAGCGATTTTGGAGCAGTTTTTTCCTGCCGGAAAAGATGGCAAATAATTGGCGCGGGGAGGGAATGAAATTGGCACAGTTTTGCTCTTTCGGCGCAAATCCTTATGTGTTAAACTAAATATGCTCAAATCTATATCCAAAACCGAATACGGCGGCAAAGCGACACCTTTTTGCAAGGTGTTTTTTTACGCCCAAGGCCAGCGGTCTGTAAGACTACATCCAGTGCGGGTGTGGTCTTTTTTATTCCTTTGAGCAAAAAAATACAGGAGGTCTGTAAATTGAAAAAAATGATGATTCCCAAATCCCCACGGAAGCCGGAACATGAAAACCGGCTTCGGCATCACATTCCCGTTGCCAGAATAGCATACACCGCTTTTCTGTGCGTGATGATGTCCATGATGTTCTGTCAGCCGGCTTTTGCTGCTACGGATGTCTGGACCAAAGCAAAAGAAATCATGCAGGATGTCTATAACCAGATATTGCTGATTTCCACAGTGGCAGCAATCGTTACGGCATCGGTTGCCCTGCTGATGATGAACTTTTCCCGCTCTGGGAAAACCGTAGACGAAAGCCGGGCCTGGCTAAAGCGCATCTGCATTTCCTGGATTGTATTAAACGGTCTGGGCTTTATCATGGCCTACATCACACCTTTCTTTTCGGACGGCAAATGGACAGGTTAAAAACGCCTGCCAATGCCCAACAGAAGGGAGTGAGTGAATGGGCATTTTAGACGGTATCGTTGAATGGATTGCAGAACAGGTAATGGCTGGTCTTGACCTTGTTACTACTTCGGTTTTGGGTGCTTTAGGTTGTGATATGGCTGTTTTTCTGCGATATTTTCCTGCGGCTGAGACAATGTACAATGTTTTTGTCGCACTTTCCATCGGCATTATCTTGCTGAATTGGGTATGGCAGTTATTTAAAAACTTTGGTCTGGGCGCCGGCGTTGAGGCAGAAGATCCCATAAAATTGAGCATCCGTTCGGTTATGTTCATTCTGCTGGCCTATTTCTCTGACGAAATCGTGAACATAGTACTAACCATTGGCGGGACTCCTTACCAATGGATTATGGATTCTGACCTGCCGCCGCTGCAGTTTGCCGATTTTAACTCAGTTATGCTGACTATTATAGGCGTCTGTGCAAATGGTGCAGTAGCGCTTATTACACTGGTCCTGGTCCTGATTCTGGCATGGAACTATCTTAAACTACTGTTTGAAGCCGCGGAGCGCTATGTCTTACTGGGTGTTTTGGTCTATACGGCTCCGGTAGCATTTTCAATGGGCGCCTCCCAGACAACCTCAAATATCTGGAAGTCCTGGTGCCGGATGCTCGGCGGTCAGATATTTCTTTTGCTTATGAACGCCTGGTGCCTGCGGCTGTTTACTTCTATGGTTGGAGCTTTCATAGCCAATCCGCTTTCATTGTAAAGGAGGCACATCATTGAAAAAGTATAAAAAAATATTGTATGCGGCCTTAATGGTCGCCTGTTTAGCCTGCCTGTTCTGTCAGCCGGCTTTTGCAGCCATATCAGAAAGTGATGTACAGTCACAAGTTGATGCCGTTGGAAAGGAAGCGGTATCCGGCAATGTACTGATCTGGTTCCTATGCGCTGTGGCTTTCCTGAAAATCTCACAGAAAATTGACTCTTTCATGGCAAGCCTGGGGGTAAACGTAGGACACACGGGCGGCAGCATGCTGGCCGAAGCCATGATAGCCACCAAAGGAATAGGCGGCATACGCAACTTTTCCCGTCAGCACTTCAGTGGCGGTGGTTCCCGCAGCTCTACCAATGTCAAAGCAAATGGAGGAAGCGGCGGAGCTGGCTTTGGCGGTGGCTTTATGAGCGGCGGCCTTGCCGGGGTTATCAACCGCAATATTACCAACAGTGCCGTAAGGACAGCGACAACCTCATCGGAATCCAAGCCATCGGGCAGTGTGGGTGGTCTGGGAGCAGTAGTACAGGGAGTCTCCGGTGGCGTTGGCGGTAAACTATATTCCAGCTCTGTCAGCAAAGGCGGTGATTTTGCGAATAACATCATCAGCACCGTTGCAACTGGCAGTATTGCAGCGCAGGGTACGATTACTGGAGAAAAGGCGTCGGAGGCGCTGTCCTCCTATATGGGTTATGCCGCTTTGGGAGAAGATGCCGGACATATTCCTACCTTTTCCAACGTGGAAATCGGTGGAGGCAGAATTACCGGTACAGAAACTTCCGAGGAACACCCGGAGGGGATTGCTTTCGGAATGTACCATACTGCACAATATGCAGCACCAGAAGGCGCTCACACTACGGTTCATGCGGCAGATGGCACCTCCTGGTATAAACAGTATGCAGTTGACACGGTGGACAAATCTCCTTATCTCGCTCCGGATGGTTCGATTGCATATAACGAATCTATCGTGAAAAAGCTGCCGCCCACACCACGCAGAAAGGACAAGATATAAATGGCTGAAGAACAGAAAAACGGTCTGGATGATGCTGTGGAAACCGGAGCGTCCGTGGCCCATACTGTCCGCGGCGCTGTAAAAGCCGGAAAAGCGGTAGCTGCTTCCGCAAAGGGGGCAGCGGTCGGCGGCCCTTATGGTGCTGTTGCCGGTGCTCTGTGGTCCGGGCGAAAACATATAGGAAAAATCATTGTGGCTGTCATCGCCCTGCTTATGATTCCTGTGATGTTTGTTTTAATGCTTCCCGGCCTTATTTTCGGTGGGTTTACAAATGCTTTTTCAACCGCAGATACTGAAAATCCAATTCTTAACAGCGATACGGTAATTACCGAGACTGCTAATGAGATTACATTTACCATTAACAGTATTTTAAATGAGGCACTGGAAAATGTTACAAATCGGATCGAAGCAGATTTTACGGCATCCGGTGCCGATGGTATGGAAATCAACAATCCCTACTCCTCCGGCCCGGTCTATAACAGCGCTCTTTTTGTTTCACAATACTGTGCGGCCCGGAGCAAAGACTTTTCCAGTATCTCTATTGACGATATGGCGTCTGTCCTGCGTGCCAACAAAGAACACCTGTATTCTTACACCTATACAGAAGAAATCCGGGAAAGCAAGGAAACAGATCCCGATACAGGAGAAGAAAACACCGTCAGCGAAACCTGGAGGATTTATACCATTGTCTATAACGGTGAATCTTACTTTGCCGATACTGTGTTTGCCCTGACAGAAGAACAGAATGAACTTGCCTATCACTATGCCCAGAATCTAAGCCTGTTTTTGGGTGATGGAATGCTGCAGAATCTGACTGGCTGGAACGGCAACAGCATTGCTTCTCTGGGCAGCGTCACTTTTTCTGATGGAGTTACGCAGGTGGTCTATTTCAACCAACTGGATGAACGCTATGCCGGCAAGCCTTATGGGACAGACAATATCGGCGGTTATGGCTGTGGTCCTACCGCTATGTCTATCGTAGTATCTTCTCTATCGAATGAAACTGTTGACCCTGTAAAGATGGCGGAATGGTCCTACAAAAACGGCTATTGGTGCAAGGGCAGCGGTTCCTATCATGGGCTGATCCCGGCCGCCGCAGGAGCATGGGGACTTCCCGTTTCCGGCTGTACGGCGTCAGAGGCGCAGCGAATCGTGGACGCACTGTCTGAGGGTAAGCTGGTGGTGGCGATTATGTCAAAAGGCCACTTTACTTCCGGAGGACACTTTATTGTGCTTCGCGGAGTGAAGGATGGAAAAATCATGGTGGCTGATCCCGCCAGTTATTCCCGGAGCGAGCAGCTTTGGGATTTATCTATCATTGTAAACGAGGCCAGCCGGAGGGCAGGCGCCGGTGGACCCTTCTGGATTATCGGCTGAATCCCTGCCTGGCTGTGAAAGTGAGGTAATACATGAACAATAACAACGACCACGATACCTACATTATACCGCCGAATTTCGTGGATACGGGTACTTTTTTCGGCGGTATGTTCAAAGCAAGAAACGTGATTGAAGCCGGTATCCTCTCTGCCGTGGTAGGGATACCGGTTTTTGTCTGCCTGCCGTTTGGTTTGACAACACGTATCATTGTGCTGTGTCTGACTGCAATGCCCCTTGGAATGGTCGCCTTGATTGGCATTTCCGGCGAAAGCCTTTCTTCTTTCCTGTTCATTTTTCTGAAATACCTGAGAAACCGCCGCGTGGTGGGTATAGAGGAACAATCATCTTCACCCGGGGCGGCAAACGATAAGCCTGCTCCTGCAAAAAAGCGTCAGAAAATACGCTCGGATAAACAAAAAGATCACTCGGGGCGGCATAAAGAATCAAGGAAGAAAAAGCTGCGTTCCGGTCAGGAGGATTTTCCTGCTGAGTTTGATGAGGTAAAAGCCTATGAGATAAAGCAAAAACTGCGGCCTGCAAAACGGAAATCCGTAAAAGGGAATCGCGCTAAAGAGCCCTCCAAGGCAAAGAAATTAAAGAAGGAAAGAGTTCCCCGACAGAATGCTCCCCGCAAAAATAAGCAGGAACAGAAACCGGCCTGCCTGAATCCGGTTGCGGATTATCTGCCCATTGAAAAAATTGATAATGGCATTATATATACGAAGGATCACCGCTTTGTCAAGGTTGTAGAGATCATACCCATAAACTTTCTGTTACGCAGCGCAAGGGAACAACGCAGTATCATTTACTCCTTTATCTCTTACTTAAAAATAAGCCCAGTTAAGCTGCAGTTTAAGGTATTGACCCGCCGGGCGGACATTGGCCGCCATTTAGACACTGTACGCCAGGAAATGACCCTGGAAACCAACGAGCAATGCCGGCTTATGCAGGAAGACTATTTACAGTTCGTGCAGCAAATCAGTTCCCGCGAGGCAGTAACACGCCGTTTTTTCCTTATTTTTGAGTATGAACCATGGAGCAATAGCCGCAGCAATGAAGAAAATGAGGCAATAACTTCTTTGCAGGGTGCAGTCCATACAGCGGCCAATTATCTTCGTCAGTGCGGGAATGATGTGGTAATACCCGAAAATGAAAACGAGTTCACTACGGATGTGCTGTATAATCTGCTTTGCCGGAATGAAAGTGCCGTAATTCCGCTGCCCGACCGGGTGCGTGAGGTAATCAATCAGTACCGTGCAAGTGGCAGGGAAAATGAAATCGACCATATTCCCGCTGCGGAATTCTTTGCGCCCAGGCATATTGACTATACCCATTCACGTTACATCTGTATTGATGGTCTGTATTATGCGTATCTGCTGATTCCTTCAGATGGATATAAGACACAGGTTCCGGCTGGCTGGCTCAGCCTGATTGTCAATGCGGGTGATGGAATTGACGTAGATATATTCCTCTCCCGTCAGCCTAAAGAGAGAATTATTCAAAAAGTCGGTCAGCAGCTTCGCATTAACCGCTCCAAAATCAAGGAGGCCAGCGATACCAATACAGATTATGACGATATCGACAGCGCAATTCGCAGTGGATATTTTTTAAAGGAGGGACTTGCTAACAATGAAGACTTTTATTACCTGAATCTTATGATTACTATTACCGCCCCAACCGAGGACGATTTGGAGTGGAAAGTCAGTGAAATGAAAAAGCTCCTGCTGTCACAGGATATGAACGTCTGCAACTGCCATTTTCGTGGCGAGCAGGCATTTTTGTCTTCTCTGCCGCTGATTGCGCCGGAAAAGAAATTGTATGAGCGCAGTAAACGCAACCTTCTGACAGGCGGCGCAGCCAGTTGCTATCCCTTTACAAGTTATGAGATGTGTGATGACAACGGGATTCTGCTGGGTGTCAATAAATACAACAGCTCGCTCATCATTGTAGATATCTTTAATTCTGCAGTTTACAAGAACGCTAATATGGCGATTCTGGGGACCAGTGGAGCAGGTAAGACCTTTACTATGCAGCTGATGGCACTCCGCATGAGACGCAAAGGCATTCCTATTTTTATTGTCGCTCCACTGAAAGGCCACGAGTTCCACCGGGCCTGTGCCAATGTGGGCGGCGAGTTTATTTCGATTTCCCCGGCAAGCCCACACTGTATCAATGTAATGGAAATTCGCCGGGTGGATCACACGATTAGCGAACTCCTGGACGGACCGGGCATCCAGTTATCCGAACTGGCAACCAAAATTCAGCGGCTTCACATCTTTTTCAGCTTATTGATACCTGACATGAGCCACGAAGAACGCCAGCTTTTAGACGAAGCAATGATCCGCACCTACAACGCCAAAGGCATTACCCATGATAATGCTTCCCTGGAAGATCCCAAACGTCCGGGACAATACCGGGAAATGCCGGTACTGGGTGACCTTTACGAAATGTTAAAACAATCCCCTGATACTCTGCGGATGGCGCACATCCTCAACCGCCTTGTCAATGGCTCCGCCCGCACCTTCAGCCAGCAAACCAATGTATCCCTGCAGAATAAATATACGGTACTTGATATTTCCTCTCTTACCGGAGATTTGCTTACAGTTGGTATGTTCGTTGCACTGGATTTTGTATGGGACCGTGCCAAAGAAGACCGTACTGAAGAAAAGACCATCTTTATAGATGAATGCTGGCAGCTTTTATCCGGTGCCGGCGCTACCGGAACAAGGCTTGCAGGGGATTTTGTTCTTGAGATATTCAAGACGATACGAGGCTATGGCGGCAGTGCCGTTTGTGCCAGCCAGGACCTCAATGACTTTTTCAATCTGGATGAGGGGCGTTTTGGCAAGGGGATTATCAACAATTCTAAAACTAAGATTATTCTCAACCTGGAGGATGATGAAGCCATGCGGGTTCAGGACACACTGCATCTGTCCGATGCGGAAATCATGGAAATTATCCATTTTGAGCGCGGGAACGGTTTGATCTCAACGAACAATAACAATATTATGGTGGAGTTTAAGGCAAGCCCGCTGGAAAAAGATTTAATTACCACAGACCGGCGTGAACTGAGAAATATCGTAAATCGTCTGCGGCAGCAAGAGAATCAGGCCAGTGCCGGATAAGATGAATTACATTCAGATTACGTCTTAATTGCGTCTTTCCCATGACTGACGCACGTATTACGTCAAAATTACGCCTAAGAACAAAAGGAGGTGATTCCCACATGAAGACCAGAGCCGATATATATGGGCAGGAGGCCACAGAGCTGCTGCGTCTCATTTCCCTGTATCCGGGCCTTGTACAATGCCAGCTGGCAGGATTTTTTCCCGGCAAGGAAAGCGCCGTTGTCTATGGCCTGCTCTCCCATCTTAAACGGCAGGGCAGGGCCGAGCAAAGTATCAGCGGCGGCTGGTTCCCTTATGGTAAAAAACACCAGGCAGATTCCGGCCTGATACAGTCGGTCTGGGTACTTCTGGATATAATCGACCGGGTGGAATATCATTCTCCTGGAGACTTCCCTGCAAAAGTCATCTTCTTTTCAGGTGGAGAGATTTATGAAATTGTCTATGTGGCTGTCAGTCAGGAGGCACTTATCGCCCATGCGTTGAAACAGGACGCAAGACAAGACAGCCGCCGCATTGTTCTGGTGGAGGAGCCGGATCAGATTCCGTTGCTTAATTTTCCAAATATTTCCGGATTCTGTACCGTATCTTCCTCTGGGCAGGTGCTTTATTATCAACGTGCAAATGGAGGAACATAATTGGAACGAAAAATTATTTCAAAACGTATCGGGAGTATTCTGGACGATCTTTCCCGTCTGAATAATGCTCTATATGCAATGGACACCACAGATATCCAGCGTTATCCCGATAATTATGAAGTTTTATCTATGGATGCCGCACTGCGGGCAGAGTCGGTCGCCTGTCGTCTGCGGCATTTGATTTATGCCAGCACCGGCATCAAAAAAGCGGAGTATCTGACCTCGGCACAGTCGGCACACGGCATTGAGATTGCCTACAAAGAAGGGGTGCTGTCGGTGTCACTTCCCAGCCTGCTGCCTAAACGCAGGCAGAGGCAAAACACGGAATTTCTTTTAGACCCGCTATACTTTGCCATGGAACAGTATGCCAGAGAAAATACGCTGCCCCACTATCGGGATTGTGTTGTATGTTTTACTCAAGTCTACGATCAATCACTTCCTACAAGAAGGGTTCGTGATTATGACAACCTTGAAGAAAAGCAGCTTTTAGACGTACTTGCCACATTTGTCATGACCGATGACTGCGGCCTGCTCTGTGACGCTTATAATACAGCGGTACTTGGCGAAAAGGATTGTACACGAATCTCCATTATGGAAAAGGCACGGTTTCCTCTCTGGATTTCTGAACAGGAAAACCATCTGAAAACCATCTCGGATTTTTGATGATTTTAGGGGTATTTTATCCCGACCCTATCACGCACCGCCAAAATCCACGTTTTTCATGGGCTTCTGAGGCGATGCAGTACCCGGTTTTTACCGAAGTCGTTTTCAGTCTCGGTAAAAGCCGTTCACGAAAGGAGTGAGCCATATTGGGAAATGCAACCGAACGTTTCCACAGCCCGATACACTGCCATACCACCTTCTTGCCTTAACTGCTATCTCCGGTGAGTTCCCGGCAGACCAGTTAAAACGGCTCCGTGGCAGTGATTATTACAAGGAGTCCGTTATCACCGCTTTAAAAAAGGATGGTTACCTGCGCACATACTACCGGGATAAGCTGAGAGGCTATCGGCTGGGAGTAAAAGCGAAAGCCACGCTCCTGTCGGAAAGCCCCGACCTGTTTACATTTTATCTCACAGGAGAAACCGATACCAACCGCTTGAAAAGCGAGGTTAACCGTCGGCTGCGTCTGCACCGCATCGCACAAGCCTATGTGACAATGGAAAATGCCGGCGCAGCTGTATTCCGGAATGAAAAACCGGACATCTTTTCATCAGAGGGTTCACCCGTTGGTGAGATTGAAGCGCCTGCGTTTTATAATTCCCGTGAAATCAAAGAGGTTGGTATTGATTTTACCAAAATCCGCAGTTCCCGTTCCGTAGGTGCGCTGCTTGCACCAGCGGGTATATTTGTTACCTACAACTGCGGACCCGGTCTGATGAAATGGCGCTATAAATCCGAGCTGCGCATGAAAACTCTGATGTGGACCGTATTGTGTCAGCAGCGGCTTGCCTCCCAGTTCCGCCCAGAAGATGTTTCCGGTTTAGTGCTTGGAGACGGAATGGAACCGGCCTACCAGATGCTAACCAGCAATGGAGGCAAAAGACATGACTGTTTTATGCTGGATGGCTGCTACGACCACTTTTTTTATGTTACCAATGACCGTAAGGGCGATATACTTTTGCGCTTGCTCTGTGATACTGAAAAAAAAGAAGAATTGCACCGAATTCTTTCTCTGGATTTAACCGAGCGGAGGGCAAACTGGCGCATCGAAAATGATGCGATTGACAAGAACGGCGATCCGGTACTGTTTGCTTACAGCTGCGATATGCCCCGCATTGCCCGCTATAATACGGCGCTGGAACTGCAAGGTAAAAATGGCACGCTCATTTGCTTTGATTACCAGCAAAATGTACTGGAGCGCTATTGTGGCAGCCGGATACGTTTTCAGACCATCGGCTTCGATAAATTTGAAAGGAGGTTCTTTCCATAGACAAACAGAAAATCATGAAAGGATTGATTGCCGGGCCGGCTGCCATACTTGCGATTTTGTACGCAGGCGGGTATCTGGCTCAATTTATCAGCAATTATGCTGTGTGGAAACAGGGCGGCGGTATTCCTGGGGATGGTACATCTCCGGTAATGGCGTCGCCTGACTTTATATCCTGCATTACCACCGTATTTCAACCACCTTATGGCCTCTACGGTGTCCTGATCTGCATTGGCCTGCTGGCAATTCTGCTTATTATGGTTATGCGGATGGGATACAGTGACAGCGGTGAATATGATAAGGACCGTAATTTTACATACTCTGCCAAAGGTACCTATGGCACATCTGGCTGGATGAGCCGTAAAGAAATGACTGAAGTGCTGGACTTGGTATCGGACCTGCGCCAACATCATGGAACCATTCTTGGCCTGCTGGACAACAAGATAGTTTGTATGCCGGAGGAAACGCGCTTCAATGCAAACATGGCCGTGTACGGTGCAAGCGGCTCTATGAAAACAAGAGCCTTTTGTATGAACCGCATTCTCCAGAGTGCTGCCCGTGGAGAATCCCAAATTATTTGTGATCCCAAATCCGAGCTATACGAAAAATCAAGTTCCTATTTGCGGGACCAGGGTTACTGTGTCCGTGTTTTCAATCTGGTCTCGCCCGAAAACAGCGACTCCTGGAACTGTCTTGCTGAAATCGAGGGACAGGAACTGATGGCGCAGCTTTTCGTAGATGTTATCATCAAAAATACTATGAACGGCAGCAAGGGCGACCACTTCTGGGATTCCGCCGAAATGAACCTGCTTAAAGCGCTGGTACTGTATGTGGACCAGAGCTACGATTCAGAGCACAAGAACATCGGTGAGGTCTACCGGCTGCTGACGCTGAATTCTGAATCTGAACTGAACAGCCTATTTGAAGGACTTGCGCCTACCCATCCCGCCAAAGCTCCGTTCAGCCTTTTTAAGCAATCCTCTGAAACCGTGCGGAGCGGTGTTGTTATCGGTCTGGGCAGCCGGCTTCAGGTATTCCAGTCCGAGCTGATAAAGAAAATCACGGCACGGGATGAGATTGACTTGGAGCTGCCCGGACAACAGCCCTGTGCTTACTTTTTAGTTACCAGTGACCAGGACAGCACCTTTGATTTTTTGGCAAGCCTGTTTTTATCGTTTGTATTTATTAAATTAGTGCGTTATGCGGACAAAAACTGTCCCGGCGGCAAACTTCCTGTGCCTGTCCATGTATTAGGAGAAGAATTAACAGCATGCGGAACCATTCCAGATCTTTCACGCCGCCTTTCCGTAATCCGCTCTCGTAATATCAGTATGTCACTGGTGTTCCAGAATCTTGCAGGTCTACAAAACCGTTATCCTCTTAATCTCTGGCAAGAGCTGCTGGGAAACTGTGATGTGCAGTACTTCCTCGGTTGTACGGACCCTTTAACAGCGGAATTTGTCTCCGAACGCACGGGCCTCGCCAGTGTAGATGTCACCAGCAAAGCAAAACAGCTGGGTACCTGGCGTATTTCCAACTACACGCCAGAATATCGAGAAACCAGCGGTGTCGGCAAGCGTCCTGTTCTCACTCCTGATGAAGTGCTGCGTTTTCCTATCGACCAGGCCCTTGTTATTATCCGGGGCAGAAAAGCACTTAAAGTGTCGAAGATGGACTATACAAAGCACCCAGAGGCGGAAAAACTTCAATCCTGTAAGGCTTCCGCCCATATACCGGAGTGGCGGCGTTTGGAGGAAGAAAAAGCAGCAGCAAAAGCCTCGGCACCCGACGTAAAGAAACCAGCTCCCCGCCGTACCAGTAAAGCGGCTGCACCCGCAGCACCCAAACCGGAAAAAAAGTCGGAGCAGCCCACTGCTATGCCAACCAAAAAGGAAACGGCACCAGTGGGCATTATTGTGTCAGATAAGGATTCTATCCTATCTTAATTTCCATTATATAAAGGAGGACAATATTTATGGCAATGAAAAACAATGACCTGTTGGAACAGGAAAACCAGACCTTGGGGACATCCGCAAGCGCAGACTTTGGAATAGAACTCCCTGCGGCCGACACGAGCCTTACGGCAACTGGTGATGACAATGAAAGCAAAGTCAATCTGGACGAATTGCTGGGCGCTATGGATCTGACCGATGGCGATACCCAGGGTAAGACCGATACGCAGGCAGAAAACAGCGTTGTAACTGATGAAGCAGTTTCCATGGAACAGACCGGAAATACTGCTTCAGAGGAACCTGCTCCCGGCGATAAGCCGGCTAAGACGAAGCGAGGTGTCCGCAAGAAAAAGGCGGAAGAAACCTCCGTTCCTGAATCTGATATGCCGCCCATTATGGAAGGGACACCCAACTATTTGGAAGATGCCACAGTTTCCACGGTTGAGGCACCTTCTCTGTTGAATACATCAGAGGATAGTCAGCCGGATATTTCCGATGCGCTGGCAACTCCTGGCAATATGGATACGCCGGTGCGAAGCAATGCCCCTGTTCTGACTATCCGAAGCCGTGAGGATGTAACCACTGAGGAGGAGCGGGAGGACATCATCTGGCATGAGATCCGCAATGCTTACCGCACCCGCAGGATTCTTACCGGCAAACTGGGCGGCATTGAACAGACAGATAGCAAAAAGACTATCGCTATTGTTGACTATAAGGGATTCCGTATTATCATTCCTTTAAAGGAAATGATGATTCAGCTGCCCCGTACCAGCACAGAACAGGAATACAGTGAACTGATGCTGCGGCAAAACAAGATTCTTAATAATATGCTGGGAGCCGACATCGACTTTATTGTAAGGGGTATCGACTCCAAGACCTTCAGTGTGGTGGCAAGCCGTAGAGAAGCAATGCTCCGTAAACGCCAGTTGTTCTATCTGGATACCGACTCTTCCGGCACATATCGTATTTATGAAGGACGTATCGTACAGTCACGAGTCATTGCCGTTGCAGAAAAAGTTATCCGTGTGGAAATTTTCGGCGTGGAAACCTCAATTATGGCCCGGGACCTGGCCTGGGATTGGATTGGAGATGCCCACGAGCGTTTTTCTGTTGGTGATGAAGTGCTGGTGCGGGTACAGAAGGTGCGCCGGGAATCTTTGGAGGATATCAGTATCCGGGTAGATGTCAAAAGCATTTCCCAGAATACCAGCCAGGATAACCTGCAGAAATGCCGTGTCCAGAGCAAGTATATGGGTAAGGTAACGGATGTTCATAAGGGGGTAGTCTATATCAGGCTCTCCAATGGCGTCAATGCTATCGCCCACTCCTGCTACGACTACCGGACGCCTGGCAAGAAAGATGATGTCAGCTTTGCTGTAACGCGGCTGGATGTGGAGCGTGGTGTGGCTGTGGGAATAATTACCCGGATTATCCGACAGAACCTATAATCAATAAAAGGTGCAGAGTCATATTTCAGAGGACTCTGCACCTTCCTATAATAATCACACAACTTATGGACACTCTTTTAAGAGGCTCCTGTTGTTCTACTTTGTTATCAATGTACAGATTGTTTCAAATTTTTTAATATTGTCTATTAGTGCCTCTTCTCCATTGTCGTATTCAATTTCAATGGTAGCTATCCCGACTGTTTTACACGAAGATTCAAAGGATAATAAATCATCTAATGACATTTCCCAATAAAATTCTGTATCATTGATAAACGCTTCAATCTGATTCTTCCCTTGTTCGTCAACCAATGCGTACATATATCCGCATGTTGCTAAAATTGCTGCAAGAGGATTTTTCCGGATAAAATCGCTGTTCACAATTCCTGAAAAACCAAATCTCTCACATTTAAAAACTTTTCTCATGACATGTTCAATGTCAACTGCATAACTCTGTGCTCTCATAATTGCATTATTCATTGTATTGTCCTCCTAAATTCTGGCTTTGGTTTTGCCAAATATTACTCTTTGTACCAATATCGCTTGAATCAAAAAAGACACCCACTATTGGATGCCTAGAATACAATACAAAGAATAATTCTTCTTTTTGGACTCTATGCAATTATAAAGGTACAAATATATTATCTGGCTGTTACATCTATGTAAACAACAGCACTGTTGGTATCTATACTATACCATCCATTGTTAGCACTGTCAAATGTCGAGTGCTAATTACAAATTATTTTTTTATGCTCCGTTTACTTAGTGTAGATAATGAATCACCCCATGAAGAACAATGGATAAAATAGTTAATATGGTATTGGCATAACATTGGCACAGTTTTGCTCTTTCGCCGTAAATTCACATCTGCTATAATAAGTACAGTCAAAAATTTGCAAAGAAGCCACTCCGGCATGGGGTGGTTTTTTGTTGTAAAGGTGGTGATAATTATTTTTTACAAAAAAATCCGTAAGGCTTTGGCTAATGACAGAGCCGAGGCCAACTATTTCAGCACAGTATTCTTTATTTTTATTGCGGTACTGCTGCTGGCGTTTATTATCGATCTGTTTTCCATCATATCTACGAAACAGGAGCTCGACCACGCTGCCGATCAGATGGTAAAACAGATACAGCTGTCTGGCGGCATCAACCGGGAAACGGAGGAACTATTCTCTTTTCTATGCTCACAGATTGAAGGGGCCAGAGATATCAGCTACTCTATTGATGCCACCTATAAGTCGCCAACTCCATCCGGCATGACCCGCGCCATTCAACTGGGGAGTCCCTTCTATATCACGATTGAGGGTAATGCCAAACTGGGCGGATTTTGGAACTTTGACCTTGTGCATATCACGGTGGTATCCCGGGGAGCCGGCGTGAGCGAACATTATTGGAAATGAGGTGGCCTATGAACCGTATTTTAATGAGGCTGCGGCGGCCGCTTCGCAACGAACGGGGGGAGATAACCTTCTTCGCCTGTTTCTTTGTAGTCGGCGTTGTCATGCTGATTTCATTCCTTCTGTTATATGCCTCCATCCGGATTAACTGCATTAATATCCGAAACGGCGCCAAGATGGAATTGAACAACCTGAGCGCTCTGATCTATGCTGACACCTATCGCTCTCAACGAGAAACCAATTTCAGCGAGTATCTAAATACACTCTATTCCAGCAGCTCCTATACTGCTGCACTGGAGGATACCGTACAGGATGGCCTTGCAAATAAAATACCGCTTTCCACTGATGACTACGAGATATCAAATATTCGGCTGAAATTCGATGTTACTGGTGACCGGGTGGAATATGTATTTTCCTGTGAAGCTAAATTTTTTATCCGAATGTTCGGCCAGTCATATCCTACTATCACTCAACGGATTGAGCTGACCGGTTACCACAATACAAAATTCTAAAATGTTGTTGAAAATCAGTCCAGTAAACCGTAAAGTATTTATAAATAAGCAAACAGGAGGTTTTTCTTATGAAAAATTTTTTTAAGTCTAAAGGTTTTATAGTAACGTCACTTGCGGTCCTCTGCATCACGATTCTGGGCGTGTGCTGGTATGCCGGTCAGGATAAAAGTGATCCGTTTCTGCCGGATGAATCGCCGCCTGCCAGCACAGAGAGCACCTGGTCTGAAAACAACTCACAGACAGACGGCAGCAATGGGGCAGATGCCTATGTCTCCCCACAGCCTACTGCTCCCGTTGAGGAATATCCTAAAGTAGTGGAGGAATCTGAGAATGAGGTCGTGATTGACTTTACCAATACAGAACCATCTGCGGCTGAAGCCACGCCTCATCCTGCTCCGGAAGGTAAGACTATAATGGAAGACCCCGGCCCGGCGCATGAAGTTAATCGAAATCCAGAGGTAACCGCTCCCAGCACAGAAGCTCCTGCGGATACAGAACCAGCCCCCGGTTCCGGCAATGGGAATGGAGCAGTTTATGACCCGGTGTTTGGCTGGGTAGTTCCCGGAGAGGTCAGCCAGTCAACCATTGATAGCGATGGAGATCCCAATAAAATGGTCGGCAATATGGGGGATTGATTGACAAAATCGGACAACTGAAAAACTATTGAATGCAAGGCTGTCACAAATTTTTATGTGGCAGTCTTCTTTGTTTATATTTTTCACAGAATGGAGCGTGACAAATTGTGAAAAGAATTATCTCTGTACTATGTACCGTATTTCTTCTGCTCTGCCTGTTTTCATCAACGGTTCTGGCAAGTAACGGGAACGGTAATTTGGATGGAGGCGGGGGTAACATGGGGCAGGGTACCTCAACAAATTTCTGGTCCACAGGCAATGATGGTGTCCGTGTTACCGTGGTAGACGCAGAAACCGGAACGGCGGTCAGTTCCTCCGTAGATTTTGCCAACCGTTCTCAGCCTGCAACTGTTTTGCACTTTGGCAAGGTGAACAAACTCCAGTATCGGGACGGAATTGGACTTACATTACAATCAGGTATACCGTATGATTGCCTTCAGCCTGCTTATTCTATGCCAGCCATAGTCAATAGTAAAAGCAGACCTACCAGTATTGAAGCCATAAAGAAATACTTCTGTTCAGAGTATGCCTGCAAGATGGTGGCATCCGCAACCGGGGTTGATTATGATAAAATGCTAGACGGACAGTACAAAATCTTACTGGAGCCCATTGCCTATGTTACTTTCAACGGTTCTTACTACTGTATAACTGCTACTGAAGCGGCCCTGTATGACCAGCTTTCTGGAGGAGCAATGCGGCAGCGGCTTCCCAGCGTTGCCTTTCAGAACCTTCCGCTGGCCCTGTTTCTGGAATATAGCGATTTAGGATTCTCCGCATGGACTGGCCCAAAGACTGGTATCCAATCAAACGCGGACATTATCAACTATCTGGGAATCGGTATTGTTTGGTTCGATGACCGTCCCGAAGAACCGGAAGGTGATATTAACGCACCTGATGTGGAATATCGTGTGGACACAGATGTAATAACTGCCATTACTCTGACAACCAGCCGGGATCTGACACCAGACAATCCGGCCACGGTGACTTTCAATATTATGGGAACCAGCTACCGGGTACGGGATATTGTAATTCCGGGCGGTGATTCTCAGGTGGTATGGGTTAAGTGGCATACACCGCCCACGCCGCAAACTATCACCATAACCGTTTCTGTCAGCGGTGCTTATACTGCAAAAGATACGTTTGTTGCTAAAATTGTGGATCTTAACGAGCATATCCCGCCCGATCCTCTGGCTACCGACACCAATCCCGGTTACACCGTACCCTCCCTGCCCTCCAATTCCCAGAAGCTGACTGCAAACTGGGGTGTATGGAGCTGCTATTGGGTGCCGGTGTGGGTGTGGTGCGACCATGAAGACGGTGGACACTGGGTCGATGAGGGCTATTGGGAATTTGAATACACTGGTTATTCCGCCTCCATAAGTGGCACCATGGCTTTGAATCCCGATGACATTGTTCCCACTGCCGCAGGCAAGTCCATGAAAAGCGGTTACGGGGTAAAAACTGATGTGACAGCTACGTTATCCACCAATGCGCCGGCCAGCCACATCACTTATCCACAAACAGCCTTTTCTGTATTCCCGGAATTCCAATATCAGACCTACCTGCGCCTGCTAAAACGGACATCCGGCGGACGCAGCGCACGGTTTATCTTCCGGGAAAATGAGTTTTCCACCTACAACCGGACGGTTCATTTTACACCGCTCTGGTTTCCGGATGCTGCAAATTATACGATTTACACACAGGTATGGGATACATGGACACCGGACGGCATGCTGTCCGTAAACCTAAATGACTATGTATCTATCCAAGGGAGTCTCTACGATGACTGGGTGCGCCCATATAGCTTCACATATATGCGTGAAGCGTGGGATAGATAAAAATCTGCCTTTGGCAAGGCAGTGGGCAAGGTACTGACTGCCCATCGTTATCAACTCAGCCTGCGGGG
>NZ_JACOPC010000016.1:0-140017 GCF_014288035.1 Hungatella sp. L36
CACATGGGGCGGCTGTCTGTATAGCGGCAAAAGCGTCAAATCTGCTTCTTTATGGTCGGTCAAATCGCCGTTTTTTGTGTAGCAGCTTCCGCTTCCAGCACTTTCATCATCTTGTCGGCGGCGGTGTCAGTTGCGCCCTGCTTGAAAAAGCCGGAAACAGTAAGGACGGAGTTGCCCATGCGGATTTCCGTCACACAGTCCGGGCGGCGGTCTGTTTTGGTGGTGCTTTTCTGTTTCGTTTCTGCCATAGGCTCTCCTTTCAGTGCTTCATCAGTTGCTTTAGCCGTCCCAGCTTGTCCTGTGCGGTTTCCTTTCGGAAGTTGCTGCCCGTGAAACGGACGGGGGCGCACATGGAAAGTAGCCGGTCATAGATACGGGCATGGGGTGTGTCCTGCGGGTGCTGTAATTCCTCCAACGTGAGGTTGGTCGTGACGATTAGCGGCTTGCCGCTTCGGTAACGGCTGTCAATCACGCTGTAAACCTGTTCCAGCCCGTATTCTGTCCCCCGTTCCATACCAAAATCATCAAGTATCAGCAGGGGGTAGCTGCAAAGACGGGAAATATATTCATTCCTGCCCTCAAAGCTGGCGGCAAGGTCATTTAAGATAAGGGCAAAATTTGTCATGCAGACGGCAACCTCTTTCTCCATAAGGGCGTTGGCGATACTGGCGGCAAGATAGCTTTTTCCCGTCCCCACGCCGCCCCAGAACAGATAGCCGATATTTTCAGCCCGCATGGTGTCCCAGTTCTCCACATAAAAACGGGCGGTTTCGGTCTGTGGGTTTCTGCCATTGTCATGCTCAAATGTCCAGTTCTGCATAGCAGGGTCAGTAAAGCCCCGGCGTTTCAAGTCCTCCACTTTTTCAAGGTGCTTCTGTCGGCTTTCAGCAGCTTTCTGCTTTTCACGGGCTGCCCGCTGGCAGTCGCAGTCTGTTGGGTGGCGGTCACGCCCGAAACAGGTCTTTCCCTCTGCAAAGTAGGCTTCTTTGGGCGTATGGCATTTGCCGCAGTATAAAAGCCCGTCCTCCCCGGTGTAGTCCTCCGCTTCGGCGGTAGTGGCTGTCATATTTAAAATCATATCTTCAATTTCGTTTTTCATAAGCTCTCGCCCTCCTTGCAAGAATAATCGGGGATACTCTGTTTTGGCGTACCCTTGCCTTTGGCTGCGTCCTCCTGCGCCCACTTGTAAATGGTGGCTGCATGGCTGTGGTACTGTTTCCCGGTAGAAGCGATGTGGCAGGATAGGCGGTCAAGGTAATACTCCCATTTGTCGGGCAACTCTGTTTTCAGCCCGAAAAGCTCTGTATCGGTCAGTATCACATTGTTGTATCTGCCATAAGCGGCGGGGGCGGGGTGTCCCGTTTCTCCCTCTCTCTCTTTTTCTATCTCTATCTCTATCTCTTTCTCTAACTCTATCTCTGGTGGACGAATGTCGGACAAATGTCCGCCGTTTGTCCGGGGTGGTAAAAGTGCCTTGTTTTCCAGCCTTGCAGCCCGTTTTCTCTCGGCTTCGGTAGAGGATTGTCCTATCATCAGTTCAATGTCGGTCATATAGAAAGCCCCGCTGTCAAGCTGCTCCACAAGCCCCAACTGTCGGAAAATCTCTAAAGCCCTTTCAACCGTCCCTATCTGGTGGCGGGTCAGCGTCGCTATCATCTGCGCTGTGTAGGGGATATGCTCGTCAAGCTGCAACTTCCCGCCGTTTTTCAGCGATTTTAAGTACAGCTTCAAAAGGATGTTGGAATATAAAATCCCGTCTTTCATATCTTCCAGCAGCACAATGGAGTCGCTGTCAAAAAAGTTCTCTTTCAGCTTGAGGTAGTAATACTTGCGGTTATCTGCCATTGTCCCTGCCCTCCTTTTTCCGGCGTTTGGAATAGTAGCGGGGGCAGAGTATGATAACCGCCCGGAAACTCTGCTTGCAGCTATGGGTACAGCCCCGGCAGAGGTCATTGTATGTGATACGGTCGCAGGTGGTATCCCCGACTTTTACCTGCCGCAGGAAAAAAGACCATTCCAGTCGCCGTTTCTTGCTCATTCTTGGCATAATTGTGCTCCTTTCTGCCGTTTCCGCTGGTGTGGCGGTATCGGCGGTAATTCTGTATCATCTCGGTATCATTTTCGGGGTTTTTCTGCTCTGTAAGCCCGTTAAAAAATCCTTTGGTATTGCGGATAGGGTACGGGGCAGCCCCCTTGTTTGGTATGGGTTCGGGTGCATTTGGGGGTAGTTTTTATCGCTCCTGTTCCTGATTCTTCACGGGCTTTCGCTCCCGGCTTAAAATCTGGTCGATATTGCCTTTGACCGTCTGTAAGCGGCGGTATTCCTCCCGTTTTGTCCGGTAATCGTTGTAGCCGCTGTTTTTCTCTTTGATAAGGGCTTCAATCTCTGCTTGCAGGGCTTTATAGCTTGGCAGCTTGGAAATGCCGTTTTCCTTGAAATAGCGGGCGGCTGCGTCTGCTATGATAAAGTCGCTTTCGTGCTGCTGGCGGTAGGCTGCCCTTGCCTTATCGTTTTTCTGCTGTTTCAGCCCGTCCCGGACGGGGCGGGTCTTGGAATAGGCAAGCACCTGCCGTTGCAGCTCCTTTTTCCCGTTCAGCGTCTTTTCCACATTTTTCAGTTCTGTAAGGCTTTTCTGCATGGCGGCATAGGCGGCGGAGCAGGCTGCGTCCAGTTCCTCCGGGGAAGAAAAGCCGTATTCCCGATAAGCGGTAACGGTAGCCGCCATCTGCTTTAGGTTGTGCTTTGCCGCCCAGCGGTCATAGCCCACGCCCTTGCCCTCGGCTCGCTTGGCTTCCCGGTCAACCATGCGCTGTAAGGTGTTGTCTGCCGGGGTGTTTTTTTCGATTTTCTCCCCTTGTAACGGCTCTTTGACAGCGGCAGGGTATTCGGGTATGGCTTTGGTCTGTCCAGCGGCTCTGTGGGCGTTCTGCGTGAGCATGGCAAGGACGGTAGCCTTGTCAAAATCGTCCCCCAGCTTCCGGGCTGTGATGGGCTTTGTCCTGTCCGGCGTGAGGTAAGAAAGCCGCCCCCGGCTCTCCTTGACGGTCACACCCTCCCGCAGCAAAAGGGAAGAAAACTCGTCAAAGCTGGCGGCTTGGGAAAGTGCCTGCCGTATCGTCCGGCGCAGCTTCGCCTTGTCCGTTTCAAACTTGGTGGGCTTGGTCGGCTGTCCGGCGGCTTCTCTGGCGGCGTTCTCTTTATCAAGGGCAAGCTGCCCTTTCTTTGCCGCCCAGTATTCCCGTTCGGTTATCCGTTCCTTGCTGCCGTTTAGGAGGTCGATTTGGTAAAGCCCCTCCCGGTGGCACATCTCCATGACTTCACTCTTGAAATATTCCATAGCGGCATTGGTGCAGCGGTGCTTGCAGCCCTCCCGTGTGTCGGCTGGTCTGTCCATGTAGGGCAGAAGCGGGACTTCATAAATCCGCAGGGAGTTGATGACGATATGCACATGGATATTGCCGCTGTGGTTATGCCCGTCCGGGTGGGTGCAGACTAAGGCTTGGTGTCCGGGGAAATGCTCTTTACAGAACTGCTCGCCCAGCTCCTGCGCCCGGTCTACGGTCAAGCCGTTGTCTGTCCCGTCCCGTGGGTCAAAGCTGATGATATAGTGGTGGCTTTTCACATCTTCCTGTTTTTGGTTTTTCTCATAGTGGAGATTGGCTCGCATACAGGCAACAGCGAAATCCTCGCCCCCGCAGTTGAGGGAAGAAATGCGGTAATCCTCCCTCGGTATCAGCCGCCCGTTTTCATCAAGGGTGGGCTTCATGGTAAACTCGTCATGCTCAAATGTGAGGTAGGCTTCCGCTGCGCCATAGTCGGCATTTTTAGAGCTGATATGTTTGAATGTTGCCAACAGCGTCACCCACTTTCTGCAAGACTTCAAACTTTAGGGCAGCAAGGTCGGAAACCGCCGCCCGTACCTCCCCGGCAAGCTGCGGGTAGGGACTGTGCCACTCGTTCAGCGTCCGGGCTATCTGGTTTAGGTTGCCGCCGATCCTGCCGTATTCGGCGGTCAGCTTCCCGACAGCGGCAAGCAGCTCGTCATTGACGGGGGAAACAGTTATGATGGGGCGTATGGCTGCCCCGGTTATGGCTTGCCGGATAAACTCGGCTTGGCTCATGTGGTAAGCAGAAAGCCTTTCCGCAAAAGCGGCGTATTCTTCTTCTGTCATGCGTGTCTTGACTACCCGGCTGCGGTGGGGTGTGTTGTATCGTTTCATAGGTGGTTGACCTCCTTTCTTGTGCGTGGTGTCCTCCCACTAATAGGAGAAAAACGGGGTGTGAAGCGGAACTGTTTTTGAAAAATCCGAAAAATATTTTGAGGGATTTTTCAGCGGCGTAAGCCGCATGGCAGGGTTTGGGGAAGGCACTCCCCAACAAGATTCCCGCAGGGGCAAAATGAGCAGAAAGCGAATTTTGGCACCTCGGTAGAATCTTGCTCTAAGAAACTGCCGGACTGCCGCTCACTTCCTACTGCCACTTTTCCGGGAAATCGCAACCAGCTTTTTTTCACACATAGAGCGTTGGGCTGGCTGCGTTTTGCCCGCTGTATGAAAAAATCAGCGGCTTTTTCCGGCTTCATTCCCTAATACAGAACATTTTGAAATTTGCCAAACGGACAACAAAAAAGCAGCAAATCTTTTTCGGATTTACTGCTTCATGTGCCGCTGCGTGGCGACGGTTATTCAGTTGTAAATAATAAAAGAGGGCGGTAGCACTTTGGGCTATCGTCCTCTTGGCTGCTTATCAGCAAAAACGGGCGAGGCTGTCAACGGTGGGCGAAGCCCACTTGCTTGCCGTTGACTGGCTCGGCTGGATTTGCTATCTGCTCGATAAACTGAAATTTGCTTAAAAGTCAACAGTAAAAATCACTTGGCAATTTTCTTTCAGTGCGTTTTCGTAAAAAGCAAGAATTTCTTCGCTCCAACCTAAAGTGTGTTCTAATCCATCATCGTTTTTATACATAAAATTTTCATCATCAATATTCCAAAAGTTCTTTTGTATTATTTCTTGCAATTTATTCTGATGAAGATATTCAACAATATCTCTGACATCTTGATGATTTTTCAATGTAATAATTTCATCATCCGTTTCTACCAAAACTTCTCCGCCAAAGACAATATTAGTCGGGATGCAATTATCTTCATTCCATTGTCCACCACCTAAGCAATACTGAATACCCTCCCATGCTTTATCTAATTCACAACTGCGCGGACTTCCGATTAAGGCTTCTTCTATTTCTTCCAACATATATTCATATCGTTCTTCTTCTGGCACAGAGCGAAGTTTTTTTACATCTTCTTCGTTCAGTGCATAAAGCATACCTAATCTTGACATATT
Organism: Hungatella sp. L36; assembly: GCF_014288035.1. NCBI lineage: Bacteria > Bacillati > Bacillota > Clostridia > Lachnospirales > Lachnospiraceae > Hungatella > Hungatella sp. L36. The sequence continues at coordinate 5,342 of NZ_JACOPC010000016.1, forward strand.
GTTATCCTCCCATATCAATTCTTGTTTGTTGATTTGTTCATAATCATATTCTACCATACAGATTTTAAGAAATCTATTTATTTTCCCTTAATTTTAGGAATAGTGAGGGGCTGTTGTCTATTAAATTCTTGTGTGTTACTTTACCGCACATGAGCATTCAGCAAGGTATTTAAGCAGTTTACCGGGATGACTCCCAGTGAATACCGGGAGGCGCTGAACAGGTAATAGGATAAGAACTGTGATTCCTTTGTAAGCTAAGACAACAGGCCCGTTAAAAATCAGGCCTGTTGCCTTTTTTATTTCCCTGGTCAATGAGCCCGGGCGCATTTACAGTCTCTGCCCTTCATTTTCCGCCATGACAGGCAGCTTCACCCGGAAGGCTGCGCCGCCGCCTTCCGTTTCATCCACCGAGATCCGGCCGCCGTGGAGCGTGGTCAGCTCTTTGGCGATGGAGAGGCCGAGGCCGAAATGGCGTTTGTCCGTCCTGGAGGTGTCGCCCCGGTAAAAGCGGTCGAAGATATGCGCCCTGACATCGGCGGGAATCCCGCACCCCTGGTCTGCTACGCAGATCGTCATTTCTTTCCCTTTCACCGCGGCGCTTATGGTGATCTTTTTATTGGCCGGTGTATAGGACACGGCGTTGTCCAAAAGGATGGTGAGCAGCTGTTTTAAGCAGGAGGCGTCGCCGGTTACATGGGGAAGCGTCTCTTCCGGCAGGTCCAGGAAAAGCCTGACCTGGCTGTTTTGACAGACCGGTTCAAAGAGCTCGTAGGTTTCGATGAGAAGCGTATCCATATCCACGGTCTCCTGTTTGATGGACCAGCTGCCGGCGTCTGTGGACGCGAGAAGCAGCATATCCCCCACAAGCGCCGCCATGCGCCTGCATTCACTCCGTATGTTTTTCAGATACTGGGCCTGCTTTTCCGAACACTCCGCTGATTGCAGGGGAGAGGGACTGTCCGAACCTTCCGCCGACTGTAAGGGAGAGTGACTTGCCGCTACTGCGTCAATGGCGGTGACACTGGATTCGATGACTGCCAAAGGGGAGCGAAGCTCGTGGGAGGCCGAAGCGATGAATTCGTTCTGGCGTTTTCTGCTCATTTCGACCGGTTCCAGGGATTTTCCGACGAAATACCAGCTGACGAGAAAGAGGGCTGCAATCCCCAGAATATCGAACAGCAGGAAGCGCGGCCCCTGACTCCTGATCAGAGAGATACCCGGCGTCCGGTACCCCAGAAGCGTCAGGCTCTGATATCCTTTGGCGGTGGGAAAGACAAGGATTGTGCCGTAATAGGAGTCTCCCTGATCCCCCTTTACCGTGAAGACCGAGCTCTGAATGACCGAGGAGGAGACGGGGCGCACCGCCGGATTGACTTTTTCCTTCAGGGCCTCTTCCCGCGCCCGGTCGATGAGCGTCTGCCGGTCCGTGGCCGGAGCCCAGGACCCGGAATAGAGAAATGGTTCCCGGTTCTCCTCAATATGTATGATCAGCTTTTCTGAAGCCTCGGTCTGGGCCAGCCAGCTTCCGGAAATGGTGGAGCCGTACTGCATGCGGGACGCGACGGCTACGATCTGATTCTGGAAGGTCTGCAGCGCGTCCTTTTCCGATACACGAAGGTTGTAGAAGAGGAGTCCTGCGACTACCAGGGTCAGAATGGTTCCCGTGGTTACGGTGTACAACAGGGTCAGTTTTTTGCGAAGCTCTTTAATCATGGAATTCCTCCAGCCGGTAGCCGACGCCATGGACCGTCTGGATTTTTGCATTTCCATGAAGCGCCTTTAAACGCCGGCGTAAAAAATAGATGTAGTTGTCCAGATTGCCTGCCTCCACCTCGGAATCCGGTCCCCACACGTAGGAGAGGATGGCATTTCGCGGAAGCGTACGGCCGGCATTTCTCATCAGATACTCCAGAAGCGACGACTCCCGGCCGGAGAGTGTAACCGTCTCGGAGGCGGCGCCTTCTCTGGTGAGTTCATGCTTGACCGCGTCCAGGCTGAGGCTGCCGAAGGTCAGAGTCGTGGTGTCCGCGGTTCGTCCGGGTCTGCGGGTGACTGCCCGGATCCGTGCCAGGAGTTCCTCCACTGCAAAGGGCTTGACTAGGTAGTCGTCCGCGCCTGCGTCCAGCCCGTCGATTCTGTCGCCCACACCGTCGAGCGCGGTGGTGATGATGACAGGAGTCATGACGGATTTCTGCCGGATGGCCTGTAAGAGGCTTAAACCGTCCAGGCTCGGGAGCATCCGGTCCAGAATCAGCACGTCATAGGGATACTCCGTCGCGTAGTAGAGGGCGTCATCGCCCCGGTAACACTGATCGACCTGATATCCCGCCTGCTCTAACTGCATGGCTACCGTGCTGCACAGTATTTTATCATCTTCTACCAGTAAGATTCTCATGTCTGTGATCCCTGCTTTCTTTCTTATTTATATCAGTTGTTTCCTCTATTATAGCAGAGAAATCTCTAAAAAATCTAAAAACCAGCCGTTTCCAGTTTTTTTAGAGATTTCTCTGGTATGATTATTCTAAAGGCAAATCCGGAATGGCAGAAAGGACAAAAAGGGATGGACAGAAAAAAAGGAATGACCGCACGGAAAGCCGCCGCATGGCTCTTGATACTGGCCGCGGTAACTGTGATGGCGGCAGGATGCGGCCCGAAGCCGGGTGGTGCGGAGGCGGGCGGGGCGGATGCGCCGACGGCCGATAATGGGGGAGCCGGTGATAACTCCGACGTCCCCAGAGGACGGTATGTGGAGCAGGAACTGGCATTTCCGTTCGATCCATCGACGGAGATGATGGAAGCCATGATGCTTTCTCCGGAAGGAGATCTCCTGGTTCTTACATACAACCAGGAGATGGAAAACAGGATTTACCGGATGGAAGATACGGGTGAATGGAACATGGATGAAGCCCTCACCGCCAGCATTCCCGAGGGCAGCATGCTTTTAAAGATGAACGGTACGAAGGATGCGGCGTATTACTACCTTACACAGGGGGAAGAGAGATACATCGGAAAGATGGCCTGGGGCAGTCAGAAGATGGAGCGGCTTGCAGATCCCGCGTTTGAAAAGGATGGGATCTATAATATCTCCGATTTTCTGGCGGCTGACAGCGGGGCGGTGCTCTTTTCCCTGATGGATGGAAAGACCGTGGTCTGGAAGCCGGAAGACGGGGTGTCCCTCCAGCTGTATCAGAAAAACAGAAACAGCACGCTGAATACCAGCAGCACACTGGTGGGAGATACGTACATAACGGCGGGTGACCTGGGATTTCTGGCTTATGACATGGAGACAGGAAAGGAACTGGAGACGATTCCTTACCAGACGGGGGACTCCGACGCGGAGGGCAGCCTCGCAGCCGGAGAAGGGGACGATATCTACCTGTGCAACGCGGCGGGAATTCACCACATGGCGCTCGGCGGGACGATGTGGGAGACCATTGTGGACGGGAGTCTGAATTCCTTAAGCCTTCCGGGGATTAGAATTAGTAAGATGTGTGTCGGTAAGAACAACGACTTTTTCGTATGGTACGAGAAAGACGAAAATCCCGTTCTTGCACACTATGTATACGATCCGGACACCATTTCCGTTCCGACATCGACGCTGACCGTATACGGTCTTGATCTGTCGGAGAAGTATCTGATCCGCCAGGGAGCCATACGGTTCCAGATGGAAAATCCCGATATTCGTGTCGAGGTGATCGACGGAAGAAAGCAGATGGAAGGGATGATGGATGCGGATATCATCCGAAGCTTAAACGAGGAGCTGCTGACCGGAGCGGGAGCGGATGTTCTCGTGCTGGACGGCCTTCCGGGAAAGTCCTATATAGAAAAAGGGATTCTGGAGGATATGAGCGAACTTCTTGCGCCGTTTACAGAGAGTGGGGAAATATACCGGAATCTGACCGGCCATTTCCGGAGAAGCGACGGATCTGTCTACGAGGTGCCAGTGAGGGTCTTATTCCCGGTTGTATATGGGGAGGCCGGGGCCACAGCGAGTTTATCCAGCCTGCAGGCGTATCTGGAGTATCAGGAATCGCCGGGAGCCGGCTCCATAAGTGGAAAGACCGTATATGAAAATATTCTCCGGCGCCTTGCTTTTCTGTATGACCAGGAGCTTTGGGATGACGATGGAAAATTAAAGGAAGAGGAGCTTACAGACCTTCTGGAAGCGGCCATGCGGACCGGAGAGCATTCCGGCGCCCGCGTTCTGTATCCGGAGGACGAGGATAACGGAGCCGGAAAACGGTATAATCTGGTCGCTGAGAACGGGTTTACCACTCCGGACCATCTGGGGATTATGGCGGGAGACAATCAAGCCTCTCTGGAGCTTCCGCGGGAAATGGCGGAGATGAGCCTTTCGTTTGCAGTTATGAGGGAAAAAGGGTATCCGCTTCAATCCGTCAATCATACCTTCTATCCGGAAGAGCGGGTCGCCATTAACCGGAACAGCAGGCAGAAAGAGACGGCGGAACGCTTTGTAACCTTCCTGCTGTCGGAACAGATACAGGGAGAGGACGTGGAGGATGGCTTCCCCGTCACCCGTGCTGGTGTGGAACGATGGAAGCAGCGGCAAATAGTGATGAGCTATGGGACGGGGAACTGGGAGGGCCTTATGATCTACGGGGATTATCCAACGGAATCAGAGCGGAAGCTTTTGCTGGATATGATCCCGGACCTGGATAATCCGGTCGTACCGGATCCCACGGTTCTGTCCATTATGGCGGAAGAATCGGAAGGCTATTTCAGCGGGACACAGGATCTCCCGGCCGCTGTAAAGGCCATAATAAGCAAGGTGACGCTCTATCGGGCGGAGACAGAATAAAGATATGGTTTGATTTATGCAGGAGTGAATTGAGAGAAAGGAATAAAAGAAGATGAAAAACAGTCACTTGATTCAGAGAGCCGCGGCTCTGGCTCTGGCCGCGGTCATGGCAGTCATGACCGCCGGATGCGGCACAAAGGAACAGAAGGATGGCGCCACAGAGGGGGCAAAGGACAGTACAAAACAAACAGGGAATGCGGACCCGGGAACCGCGGACGTCGCAAAGGGGCGTTACGTGGAGCAGGCGGTTGCATATCCGTTTGAAGCTGGAACGGAACGTGTTGTGGATATCATCCAGGACCAGAACGGGGAGCTGGTGATGTTCACCTTAATCGGCCAGGAAGTGGATGGGAAAAAGAAGGCCTACCGCTACGACGGTTCCTCCTGGAGCGAAGATACGGCATCTCCGGTGCAGGAGCTTCAGGACAGCGACTATTTAACGTATTCCGCTTACGGCGCGGATGGGACGCTTTATCTGATCTACGCGGATCAGAGTTATAAGGCGCATCTGGTGAAGTTTGCAGAAGGGCAGCCCATGCAGGAGATTTCCGCCGGGATTGAGGATGCCATGGTTCTGCTGAACGGACTGTACGTAAGCGAAGACGGCACTCTGTTCATTCCCTCCGGTGACCAGGTCATCGTCGTCGGTACGGATGGCGTGGTGGAAAAGAAGCTCCCTCAGAGGAATTCCCACAGCAATTTCTGCGACAGCCACACGCTGACAGCTAATAGTTTTATGACTACAGGAGACAGGGGATTTCTCCGGTACGATTTAAAATCGCTGGCGGAGAAGGAAGTGATTCCGTTCCAGACCGACGAGTCAGACGTATACGGAAGTCTGGCCCGTGGAGAAGGAGATGATTTCTACCTTGCCAATACTAAAGGAATTCATCACATGGCGGATCAGGGAACGATGTGGGAGACCATCGTGGACGGTTCCCTGAATTCCATGAGCATGCCCAGCGCATACGTAAAACGTCTTCTCGTCGGAAATGACAATGATTTTTACTTATGGTACTCGGAAAGTGAGGAACAGAAACTGGCCCGCTATACGTATGATCCGGAAATGCCGACCATACCGTCGAAAACCCTTACGGTATACGGCTTAAACCTTTCGGAAAATCAGACCGTGAAACAGGCGGCCGCCCTCTTCCAGATGGAGTATCCCGATGTCAGAGTCGAACTGATCGACGGAGCCGGCGAGTCGGGGAGCACCTTAAAATCCGATACGATCCGTTCCTTAAACGCGGAACTGTTAAACGGCAACGGCGCTGACGTGCTGGTGCTGGATGGGCTTCCGATCGAATCCTATATTGAAAAAGGGGTTCTGGAGGATTTAAGTGATATTATCACTCCCATGGTAAAAGCGGGAGAGCTATACCCCAACATAGCGGAGAGCTTCACCGGTTCCGACGGAAGTGTCTATCAGTACCCGGTCCGTGTCACCATTCCGATTATGTACGGAGACGGAACGGCGGTGAGCCAGATGGCTGCGATCGGTTCTCTCCGGGCGTGGCAGGAGGCGAATCCGGATAAGGCTCTCTTCCCAAAGACCATCTATGAAAATATTCTGAGGCAGATGATCTATCTCTACTATCCGGAGCTGGCAGGAAAAGACGCCGGACAGCTGGATACGGAGAAAGTCAGAATCCTTCTGGAAACCGCGAAGCTGGCGGGAGACGCCAGCGGAAGCAAGGTAGTCTTCGATGAATCGGAAGACGGCGGCCGCGGACGGGTATACAATGCCGCCGATACGAGAGGATTTACTGGTTTAAGCGATTATGGACTGCTGACGAAAAATGCAGAGATCTCTCTGGTGGAACTGGCGGGTATGATGGATGTCATGACACCTGTTGCAATCGTTGATAAGTATGGTTACCAGATGGAACAGTTTAATGATATCTATTATCCGAAGGGACTCCTGGGAGTCACCAGCTTTGGTAAGGAAAAGGAGACTGCGAGAGAGTTTGTCGCGTTTGCCCTGTCACCGAAGGTTCAGAATGGGGATTTAAATGACGGATTTACTGTGAGTAAGACCGCTTCCGGTGCCTGGATAGAACGGACTTCCATGGTGAGCATCGGTTTCAGCTTTGACGGCGGCGATATGATGAGCGCAGAGTACCCGGATGATAAGAAGAAGGAAGAGATTATGGGAATGCTGGATAAGCTCCATACACCCATTTCTGTTGACGATATACTGCTGGAGATGATAGTCAGTGAAACTAAGGGATATTTTGAAGGGAAACAGACTGCGGCCGAGGCGGCGGGGCAGTTTGAAAACAAGGCGAAGCTGTATTATGCGGAATAAAACACAGTCGGGCCGTCTGGCACGGAAGGCGTATCTGTTCCTTCTGCCGAGTCTGGCGGGGACAGCCGTGTTTGTCCTGCTCCCGTATGTGGATGTTGTCCGCAGGTCATTTTTCGAGGCGGCAGGAGGGCGTTTCGTCGCCATGCAGAACTATGTGACGGTGGTCGGCAACAGCGCGTTTCGATTGGCATCTTTTAACACACTCCGCTTTCTGGTGATCTGCGTACCGCTTCTGGTGCTGGTGTCACTGTTTTGCTCCATGCTGATTGCGGGATTAAAGGAGGAGGGGACCGTCTTTAAGACGAGTCTCCTCGTTCCGCTTGCCATTCCTGTGGCTTCGATCGTCCTGCTGTGGAAGCTGTTTTTCCATCCACAGGGGATGGTCAACCAGATCACCGCGCTCTTCGGCATGGCGGGGGTAGACTGGATCAATGGAGACACGGCCTTCGGCGTGCTGGTCTTTACCTATGTGTGGAAGAATCTGGGATACGATGTGGTTCTGTGGGTGGCGGGTCTGGCGGCCATATCGGATGAACTTTACGAGGCGGCCAGAGTGGACGGAGCGGGCATCGTGGCACGGTTTTTATACGTGACGCTGCCGGGCCTTTCCAAGACGGCATTTCTGGTGGTATCCCTTTCCGTGTTCAATTCCTTTAAGGTATTCCGGGAAGCGTACTTAATCGCAGGGGAGTATCCCCACGAGAGCATTTATATGCTGCAGCACCTGTTTAACCACTGGTTTGTGACCCTGGATATCCAGAAGATGAGTGCGGCCTCCGTCCTTCTTTTGCTGGTGGTGGCACTGCCGGTTATCACGAAAGGGCTGGCTTCGAGGAGAGGTGAAACATGAAATGGTTGAGAGAACGGATGCCGGAGAAAAAGATTCTCCCGCACGTCAGAAGGCTTATCCTGTCGGTAATCTGCCTGTTTATCTGGCTTCCCCTGCTCATGATGGCGGGAAATTCCTTCCTGTCCAGGGGGGAAATGCTGTCCCGGTTCGGTCCGGTGTTAAACGGCGGAACCGGAGCGGTGAAAGTTACCCTGTTTCCGGACTTTCCGACCTTAAGTCCCTTTGTGGAGCTGCTTCTGGATTCCCCGGGATTTTTCGTGATGTTCTGGAACTCCTGCCTCCAGACCGGGGCTGTGCTGTTCGGCCAGATGCTGGTGGCCGTTCCGGCGGCGTGGGCGTTTGCCATGTATTCATTTCCGGGTAAAAAGGTGTTGTTTATGGGATATATCATACTGATGATACTCCCGTTTCAGGTTCTGATGACCCCGGATTACTTTGTGCTGAACCAGATGCATATTTTAGATACCCATCTGGCGGTCATCCTTCCGGGGATATTTTCCACATTTCCGGTATTTATCATGGCACAGTTCTTTTCCTCGATCCCACCGTCTCTGCTGGAAGCGGCGCGTCTGGATGGGGCGGGAGAAGGGGCGGTGTTCTTTCGGATCGGTATACCGATGGGGTTCCCGGGAATCATGTCGGCAGGAATCCTGGGCTTTTTAGAGAGCTGGAATGCCATCGAGGCGCCGATGGCATTTTTGAAGAACCGGACGCTCTGGCCGCTGTCCCTCTATCTTCCGGATATTACGGCGGATAAGGTCAGTGTGGCGTGGGTGGCATCCGTGGCGGCTATGGCGCCCCCGCTCTTTTTGTTTCTGGCCGGACAGAGTTTTTTGGAGCAGGGAATTATGGTATCGGGGATAAAGGAGTAGACAGATGGAGAGGAAAAAAATACGAAAATGGTGCAGAGATGGTTTCCTTATGTTTCTTGGAGCCATGGCGGTCTTTACCGTTCTTTCCAGAAGCCTGGATTCCCTGACGGTGCCGCAGGTCGGCACCTCTTACGGCAAGATGGGAAATGTAAATTATGAAATCAAAGGGGACGGGAAATTTCTCGCCGCCGGAATCACATACTTAAATCCCGAGGAAGGGTTAAAGGTCCAGTCCGTCGGAAAAACGGCCGGGCAGAAGGTGGAGGCGGGAGAGGTGCTTTTCGCCTATCAGCTGGAGGGAATTCAGAAGAAAAAGGAGGAACTGGCTCTTTCCATCGAAAAGATGAGACTGGAGCTGACCCAGTCCGAGGTCCGCTCGAAACAGATACCGGGAATATCCGAGGAGACGCTGGCCATTCAGTCGCTGGACGCGGCAAAACGGGCCCTGGATTTCGGATATCAGGACTTGGAGGAACTGAGGCGGGAGAGCGGCGAAAAGCTTGCAAAGCTCAAACGGGACTACAATCAGAACATGACCCAGTCCGAGGAAGAGATGGAGGAGGAGACGAGACGGCAGTACCGGACCGCCGAGCGGGCCTACGATGCGGCTGTGGCGAAGAAGGAGAGTGCGGTCAAGAAAGCGGAGCGCGAGGTGACCGACTGCGAGGAGAAGCTGGACCGCCTGGAAGAAGAAGGGGCTTCAGACGAGGAGATCCTGAAAGCCAGAAAAGCTCTGGACCGGGCAAATGAGGATCTGGAAGAGGTGCGGGAAGAGCAGTCGCTTAACGTGGAGGAGGCGAAAGCGGCCTTAAACAGCGCGGAGGAAGATTACGGCGATGTCAGTGCCGGTAGGAGAACCGCGGCGGAAGCGCTAAAGAGCAGCTATGAGTCCTCGGTGGAAGCGGTGGAGGCGCAGATCAAGGCCGGAGAGAAGAGCGTGAGGAATTTGGAAGAAGCGCTCAGCCAGGCTGAACTCGCGGTATCCAACGCGCGGGCCAGGGATGCGGTGACGGCCGCCGAAAATCAAAAGGAGCAGACCGCCTCCGGCCTGGACCGCCAGGTGAAGCAGCTGGATATTACAAAGGCGGAGGAGCAGTTAAAAGCCCTGGAAGCCCTGGAGGCAGCATCTGGTGAAGTGACGGCTCCGGTATCCGGTGTGGTGACAGAGCTGGCCGTCGTCCCGGGAAAGACCGTGACGGGTGATGAGCTTGTGGCCATAGGTGACGGAAGGCTGAAATTCGAGGGAACGGTAGAAAAAAAGCTGGGCGAACTGATTACGGCGGGAACGAAGATAAACCTGCAGTATGGAGAGTCCAGGCGAACGTATGAGGCGGTGGTGGACAGCGTGGACTTCTTATCGGAGGAAGAACAGGCGCATTTTACCGCATCGGTCCAGGAGGACACGGGGATTCTGGGGGCAACGGCCGCATTTTCGCTTAATCTGACATCCCGGCAGTACACTCAGGTTATTCCCATCGCAGGGCTCAGGCAGGAATCGGATGGTTACTACATCCTGGTGGTAAAACCGCAGAAGACGATACTCGGCGAAGAGCTGACCGCGGAAAAGATTCCCGTGGAATTACTGGAAAAGAGCAGCACCCAGGCGGCAGTACAGGGTGCATTCAGCAATACGGACCAGCTGATCGTATCCAGCAGCAGGATCATCGAGGCAGGCGACCGTGTCAGAATATCCGGAGAGTGAGAGAACGATGAACAGGTTTAAGACATGGATCAGAACGGGCAGAGCAGCCAGAGTAAAAACCGTGTTTCTGGCAGTGCTTCTGTCGGCGGTTCTGTGGGGAATTTCCCTGTGGCAGGGAGAGAAGATAGAGCCATACGCCGGTGATATCCAGATCCGTTACCACGGACAGGGGGTGTCCCGGCAGGCTTTGGAGCAAATAAAAGAAGCCGGGTTAAAGCCTGAAGATGAGAGCTTCCCGGAGACCGCGGCATGGAATGTGGAGTACTATGTGGAGGCCAGGAATCCGGTGCTGAACTTTAAGCAGGATGTCACCTGCATCATGGTCCGGGGAGAGATGGATCAGATCGTGAAGGACCGGCTGGTGGCCGGCACGTATGGCTTTGGAGATGATGAGGAGGGCTGTGTCGTCAGCAGTAAAACGGCATGGGAACTGTTCGGCTCCACCGATGTGACCGGCAGCTGGATCTCCGTAAAGGGGAAACGCTTTGTCATTCGGGGAGTGACGGCCGCCTCCTATCCCATGGTAATGCTTCCGGCAAAACGGCTGGAGACGGAGTTTTTTCCCAACGTCTCCTTTTCTTACTCCGGTCAGGAGGGACTTGAGGGGCAGGCGGAAGAGATGATCATGCGCTTCGGACTGCCGGGACATGAAATCAGAATTAATGGGAGTATTTACTATGCCATGGTAAGGTTTTGCTGCACGCTGCCCGGATGGGCCCTGCTTATCTGGTTCTGGATTTTGATGCGGCGTTCGCGGCGTTTGAAAAAATTTGATATGCAGCAGGCTGGGCGGAGAGACAAAACGGAAAATCATGCTAAATATCGAAACTGGCTGTGGAAAGTTTTTTTCTTTGCGGTGATGGCCGGAGGTGCGGCAGCTCTGCTCTGGTATGGCTTCCGTTTTCCGGGAGAGTTTATTCCATCCCGGTGGTCGGATTTTTCCTTCTATGCGGAAAAATTCACACAGGTAAAAGAGAATCTCTTTGACATAGCCATGCTGCCAAAGACCCGGTGGGATGTGGAGATGATACGCGCGTTTGCTGCCTCCGTGTTCTGTTCGGCAAGCGCGGCTGCGCTGATCATCATAACGGGAAGTCTTCTGCTTTCCATGCCTGACCATACCGGGCAGGAGTAGAAGGCTCCTTTTTTCTTCAAATATAAGTATTTCAAACAATTTATGCATAAGCTATTGACTGTAAACCCTGTTTATACCTTATAGTAAACAGCAAAAAAGGGAGAAAAGACGACATGACAATTAAGGAAGTGGAAGAAAAAACAGGGATTGTACGTTCCAGTGTCCGTTTCTACGAAAAAGAAAAACTGATCCATCCTGTCAGAAATAACAGGAATGGATACCGGGAGTATACGGAAGAGGATGTACAGAACATCAAAAAAATAGCGTACTTACGAACCTTGGGAATCTCACTGGAAAATATTCACCGTATAATCGATCACGAGGTATCCCTGCAGGTGGTCCTTGAAAGACAAGCGGATGCGCTGGAGAGCCAAATCGCAGATCTGGAGAAATACCATTATATATGTAAAAAGATGCTGACCGAAAAGGAAATGACGTATGAAGATTTAGAGGTGGAAGCATACGTGACAGAGCTGGAAGAATACTGGAAAAATAACAGTAAGGTCTTTCGGCTGGATTCGGTCGGTTTCCTGTATCTGTGGGGTGGATTACTGGCATGGGGCGGAATCACAGCGGTGTGCTTTCTGCTTGCGCTGCTTGCATATCCGCATTTGCCATCCCAGGTTCCGATTCAGTGGAATAACGGCGAAATAAGCCGTCAGATTGGAAAAGCATTTATTTTTGTATATCCCGCCGCCTGTATCATCATAAGATTTTTTTTGCGTCAGTTTATATGGAGATGGCTGACACTCCGTCTGTTCTGCTTCAGTGATACCATCTGCGATTACGTGACCAACTGCCTGTGTTTTGTCATATTATCAGTAGAAGCATTTACAATCTTTTACGTGAATGGAATGATGCAAAATGTGACCACGATTCTGACTGCGGACGCAGTGGTGCTTGTGGGAGTCCTTTTGATCGGGTGGTACAAACTGACCGTGGGACAAGCGCGGGATTGAAAGACCGGGGGATAGGAAGAGACTGATCGGAATGCAAACAGGTCAGCATTTTCAGTTGTTTTTCAACTTCGAAAATGCTGACCTGTTTTGTATGAACGCCGTATGCATAAATCAAATATAGCTGTATGTTTTTGCATGCCTCTTCAGGAAGAAAAGGCAGAGCAGGAACCCTCCCGCTTCTGCTACCGGAACGGCAAGCCAGACTCCGTCAAGCCCCATAATAAGAGGAAGGAGCAGTAAGCATAGGACGATCAGGCACAGCGTGCGCACGAAGGAAATCACAGCCGATACCCTGCCGTTAGATAAAGCGGTGAACAGGGCCGACGAAAAGATGTTGACTCCGGAAAATAAGTAGCCGAAAGAGAACACCATGAATCCGTGGCGGGCCAGATCGTATACGGCTGTGCCGGGGTGTGCGAAAATCGTTACGATAATCCCGCCCGCCAGCTGTGCTGTGGCAAATACGAGGAACGAAGTGACACCTGTAAAGATCAGGGAGGTCTTAAACACCTGCTTCAGCTGCTTCGTATTGCGGCTGCCGTAATTGTAGCTGATGACGGGTGAGACGCCCTGTGAAAATCCCATGTACAATGCATTTAACAGGAACTGGGAGTACTGGATAATGGTGATGGCCGCGACGCCGTCTTCTCCTGCGTAGTGCATCATCAGGAGGTTGAACAGGAACGTGATAATGCCGGAGGATAAATTGGTCACCATTTCCGAGGAACCGTTAATCAGTGTTTCCTTTAATTCTGCCGCAGAAAGACGGGGCTTTACGAGCCACAGCGCCTTGCGGGAAAAGGCAAAGTAGATCAGACCGAATACCGCAGGGATCATGTAGCCGATAACGGTAGCAATGGCAGCGCCAGCCACGCCCAGCTTGAGCGGGACGATGAGAATATAATCCAGAACCGCGTTGCTTAAGCCGGCCAGAATCGTAAGAAAAAGTCCCAGTCCGGGCCGCCCCTCCGTGATAAAATACATCTGAAACAGAATCTGAAGCATCAGCGCCGGAGCGAAGGCCATCTGCCATCTCATATAAGTAATACAGTCGCTCATGAGCAGGTCGCTGGCTCCCAGGAGCCGTACGATCGGTGCAGCAAAGAGATTGCCGAGAACCGCCGTTACGGCTCCGACAATGATATTCAAATATATAATAGAAGTAAAGGCAGCCCGTGCTTCCTCTGCTTTTCCTTCGCCCATCTTCTTTGCAACGATGGCGCAGCTGCCGGTTGAAAACATGACCGCAATGCCGAGCACGATGTTAATGGCGGGATAAACGATATTGATGGATGAAAGCGCATTGGTCCCGACGAAACGCGATACAAAGACCCCGTCAATAATCGTATAGAGGGAGGTAAAAATCATCATGATGGTCGTCGGCAGTGCAAACATCATGAGGGAACCAAATGTAAATTTTTTTGCCAGTGAATAATTCATACTATTTCTCCTGATTTTCTTGTAAATTTCAGCCGCATGGATTATCATAGGGTATAGGGTAGGCCGATAGTCAAGCAGAAAAACTTTGTATATAGAAAGGAATGTTGCAGCTCACAGACCGGGAAGCGGTGACCGACAGGGCTGTGAGCTGCAACAGAGGAATCAAAATATGGAAAAACAGTCGGAGTTATATTTTACAACAGGTGAGTTTGCGAAGATTTTAGGGGTTAAGAAGCATACGCTGTTTCACTATGATGAGATTGGTCTGTTTTCGCCGGTGGTGAAGGATGAGGAGAATAATTACCGGTATTATTTTGTGTGGCAGATGGATACGTTTGAGGTGATTCGGGCATTGCAGAAGCTGGGGATGCCTCTCAGTGAGATCAGGGAGTATATGGAGACCCGGTCGCCGGAGCATTTTCTGGCGCTGGTGGATCAGAAGGATGCGGAGATCGACCAGGAGATTGAACGTCTGAAAAATATGAAGCGTTTTATGGAGTGGGAGAGAACGACGATTAAGGAGGCGCTGGAGGCCGAGGTGGATAAGCCGAAGCTGGCGGAGAGAGGCCAGGAATACTTATTTTCTTCCGAGGTGAATATCACAGGGGAACGGAAGCTGGCAGAGGAGATCGCACACCATGTCAGGGTCTGCGAGCAGTACCATATCAGCATGAACGCCGTGGGCGCAGTCTGTCTGGGCAGAGACTTAGAGGCGGGGAAATACGACCGCTACCGGAGTGTCTATACGCGGCTGGATAAGCGCATTTCGGCGCTGAAACCGTATGTGAAGCCGGCGGGAACCTACGTGGAACTGTATTACCGGGGGTACGACGGAGACATGGGGAAGGCGTATCCGGTTATTCGGGATTTCGCCGAACAACAGGGGATCCGTCTGGATGAAATGTGGTATGAGGACCTTCTCCTCGATGAACTGACGGTCAGAGATACCGCGGATTACGTCGTGAAGGTGGCGGTGCGTGTGAAATAACGCTTCCGGCCGGTGAAGCGGGAAGCGTTGTCCGATCGCCTGGGATACCATTTACCACATATTGGCGAGGTGGCTTTCAATAAAGGAATCCAGCTGTTCCGGATCCAGGCCGAGGGCGGGAACCAGGAGGTTTTGGAGCTGCAGCTTTGCCTGCTGTTCCATGGCGGCTTCCGCGTCGCTGGGACGCCTTCCTGTTTTCGGGTCGTTCCGGCAGATATAGATGGTTTTTACGACTTTGATCCATTCAACCGGATCGTCGGATTTCTGAGCGGCCCGGAGGGCGCTTAAGCGGTTTCTTTCGTTGGAGATCACAAAGGCCGGTATGTACGGCATTCTTTCGATCAGTTCTAATGCGTCGTCTTTCGTCATGGTTATGTCCTCGTTTAATCAGATTGGGTATAGGGTCCGGATCTATTTTACCATAGATAAAGGCCGGATTTCAAAGGACGTTTTGTACAAAGAAACAGGTCTGCTGATTGGTGAAATCCGCATTTGCCTTTTAAAGCCGGTATGTTATAATGCAGGTAGTGTAAAAAGCTGCGGCTGGGAAGCCGTAAGGCTGATTTTAACGGGGGATAAAGGGATATGTACCGATTGATTATTATCGATGACGAGGAAAAAATCGTAGAAGGGATGGGGATGCTTTTTCCGTGGAAGACCATAGGATTTTCCGTGGAGGGCCTCTTCACCAGCGCGGTGGAAGCGCTGGAATTTATGGAGAACAATCAGGTGGACGTGGTGCTCAGCGATATTGAGATGCCGGATATGGATGGCATCGAGCTCAGCCGCAGATTGTTAGAGAAGGAAGATGTGAAGGTGGTTTTATTCAGCAGCCACCAGGATTACGACTATTTCCGGGCGGCGATTCAGAACCGGGTGGAGGACTTTTTGCTGAAGCCGGTGGATTACGCCATGCTTCTGGAATGTCTGGGCCGGGTGAAGGAGCAGCTGGATGCCAGAAGCCAGAAGAAGGTGGAGCTTCCAAAAGGGTATTACGACAAGATCGTGTCCGGCGTCAGGGAGTATCTGAGGAAGCATTATCAGGATGCCTCCCTGGAGGGGGCGGCCGAGACGGTGAATTTAAGCCCTGCTTACTTATCTAAGATTTTCAAAGAGAAAAATGGGACCAGCTTTTCGGATACGCTTCTTTCCATTCGGATGGAGAAGGCGAAGGAGATGCTGGAGGACATTCGTTATAAGAGCTATGACATTGCCTACTATATCGGCTACGACAATCCGAAGAACTTCTCCAGGGCGTTTAAGTCATACTATGGAATGACTCCGATGGAATACCGGAAATCAAAGACGGAGGAAGGGCAGTGAAGAAAAAGTTCTTTTTCAAGCGTGTGGCGATTTATCTGGGTATGATGCTCCTGCCGATGACGCTCCTGTTTACGGCGTTCTGCGTCCTGAATTTGCGGACGATAGACCGGGACTTAAAGAGACAGGGGAGACAGACCGTGGATGCGGTGGATGTGAACTTTGATCTGGTCCTGAGCAATGTCCTCTACCAGAACGATCTGCTGACCAGCACGACCCGGATGAACCTGTCGCTAAAGAGAATTCTGTCCCAGAGCGAAATGGCTTACGGCGATGCGGTCAACATCGACAGCCTTCTGGCCATTCTGCGGAGTATCAAGGATTCCCATGAGTATGTGGAGTCCATCTATCTCTACACCGACGGCGCGGCCCGGTATTTTTCCTCGGACAAGGGTATTCATACCATAGATGAGAGTACGGATTCCTCCTGGCTCGATGTCTACCGGGAGATTGCAAAGGACAGCAGCAGTTACATTGCGCCGCGGGAGATATCCCTGGGAGCGGATCAGGTGGTTCCTGTTTTGAGCATTTACAAACGCCTTCTTTTACAGAAGGGATGTATTGTGGTAAACATTGACGTGGCGAAGCTGGAGGAGATTCTGGCAAAGCAGATTTCCGGCCATGAGGAGACGGTCTATCTGGTAAACAGGGACGGCGATGTCCTGGCAGAACAGTCGGCGGGAAGCGGTAAGAACGGGGACCGGGAGTATTTTGCACGGCTGAAGGAACAGTATGGGGACGGATGGCAGGAGCATTTAAAGGGGATGGACGGCACCTGGGTCAGGACTCAGAACGGCACCTGCCTCCTGAGTGTGGGAAGCTACGATGCGATGGAAGTGTATTACGTGTCGGCGATCTCCTCAAAGGCCAGAACCGAGAGTATTTTCGCCATGCTGCAGTCATTCCTGGCGTTTCTGGTCCTGGATCTCTGTGTGGTGGTGTTCCTGGCGTATTTGACGACGAAGCGGTCCTTTGACCAGATTTCCTATATGATTTCGGTGTTCAATGAGGCGGAAAAGGGGCTGCCGGTGGCGAAGCCGGAAAACAGCAACCGGGACGAATACGATGTGATCATGAATAATATCATCTATCTGTTCCTGAACACCAACCATTTAAACGCCCAGCTAAAGGAAAATGAATACAAGAGAGAACACGCGGAAATGATGGCGCTCCAGCTTCAGATCAATCCCCATTTCCTGTTCAATACGCTTCAGACCGTGGACATGGAGGTGCGGAAGCAGGGGGCCAGTCCCGAGGAGATCAGCACGGTAATCCGCTGCGTCTCGGATATCTTAAAATATGCGCTGAGCGCCCCCGGGGAGCCGGTCACGGTGGAGGAGGAGATCCAGTACTTAAAAAAATACGCGGCTATTCAGAAATTCCGGTTCGGCGACCAGTTTATCATCTACTATGAGGTCGATGATGAGGTGATGGACGCCGCGGTGTTCCGGCTGTTCTTACAGCCGCTGGTGGAGAACAGCCTGCTCCATGGGATACGCGGATCGAAGCAGAAGGGCTACGTCAAGGTATCCATTCAGAAACGGGGAGAACGCCTGCGCTGCTGTGTGATGGACACCGGAGCGGGGATGACCAAAGAAGAGAAGGCCGGTCTGGAGAGCCGCTTTTCGAGTGATGACGCGGGTGGAATCGGACTGGCGAATCTGTACCGGAGACTCGTGCTCCGGTATGGAGAGGATAGCGCCCTGCGTGTCTGGTCGAAAAAGGGGATGGGAACCGCGGTCAGCTTCTATATACCCTGTGAAAAGATGAATGTGTAAGAGATGGTATCATTCCTTTCGGTTATCAAAAGGAATGATACCATTTTTTGCAGATATCGCAATTTAAGAAGAATTTTAGAAAGCCGGGCGCCTTTTATTTCTCCTGGTTTCATTATAAAATAGGAGTATCAAAAGGAGAGACGGTCCGGACGTCCAAACAAGAAAATGGAGGAAGGTTTCATGAAAAAATATTTAGCAATACCAGCGGTGCTCTGTCTGGCAGCAAGTTTATTAACAGCCTGTGGGGGCGGAAAAGGTGAGACGACCGCTGCGGATACGAAGGCAGAACAGGGCCAGACCGCGGCGGCGGAAAAAGAAACCGCCAAAACAGCGGATGGCGGATCGGAACAGATTACACTGCGGTTTTCCTGGTGGGGCGGTGAGGAACGCCTTGCGGCCACGCTCGATGTGATTAAGCAGTTTGAAGAGCTGAATCCCAATATTAAGATCGAACCGGAATACGGAAGCTCCGACGGCTATGCGGACAAACTGGCAACCCAGCTCGCAAGCGGAACGGCTCCCGACATCATCCAGATCGATCCGGGCCTCATGCCGGCGCTGGTTTCCGATGAGACCAATTACTTCCTGGATTTAAATACTTCCAGCTTCGATTTTTCCAATTTTGACGAAAACTACTATAAGCTGAGAATCAACGGCTTCTATGATGGAAAGCAGCTCGGAATCCCGACCGGAATATCCGGCGGCGCGGTTCTGGTAAATCAGGGACTGGCAGATCAGATCGGTATCGATTTCCACACCCAGTATACCTGGGACGACATCTTTGACTGGGCGAAAAAGGTGAGAGAGTACGACGATTCCATGTACTTAATCTGCTCCAACAAGGATTATGTGGCCAATATTCTGGCCAACAACTATGCGAAACAGTTAAGCGGCAAGACGTTTATCAACGAGGAAACGAAGGAGATTAACTTAACATCCGAGCAGTGGCAGGAGGTCTACACCTTTGTGAAACGCCTGTACGATGAGGAAGTGATCGCTCCGGCTTCCTATTCGGCCGCATACTCCGGAGACAATATGCAGTCCGATCCAAACTGGATTGCCGGAAAATACGTCTGCAGCTTTACCTACATGTCCACCATGGAAACCCTGGCGGCTGCCAATGCGGATGCAGAATACACAGCCGGTCTCTTCCCTCTCTATCAGGGCTCCGATGTGGATGCATGGAATGCAAACTGCCCGCAGATCATAGCGATCAACGCCAAATCCAAAAATCCGGAAGCGGCAGTGGAATTTTTAGATTATTTCTTTAACAATGAGAAGGCCATGGAGACCTTGGGATGCACCAGAAGTGTTCCTCCGACTGCAAAGGCCAGAGAAATCTGTACGGCGGACGGCTCATTGAGCAAGCTGTTGTCGGAGGCCGCGGATGTAGCCGGAAGCTACAGCGGAATGGTTGACGATAAGTATTTTTCAGCTGCGGAAGCAAAGCAGATCGTGACCGATGAGGTGGAGGCGGTTGGATTCGGAGTGACAACTCCGGAAAGCGCGTCTGAGGAGACTATCAGCCTGCTGAACAATTACATTTCCGGCATTCAGTAAACGGCGGCGGGGGAAACTATTATGGCAGCAAACCAGACAGCAATAAAAACCAAACGGTATAAGAAGCGGGACTATCAGGCATTTCTCTACCTGATGCCCTGGATTTTGGGAATGCTTATCCTTCAGATTTATCCATTTTTATGTTCTTTCTATTATTCATTTACCAATTATCAGGTCAGCTCCAGTCCAAACTGGAGCGGCCTGGATAATTACCGCTATCTCTTTACCAAGGACACCGAGTTCTGGAATTCGGTGAAGGTGACTGTGGTCTATACCCTGTATACCGTACCCGGCAAGCTGGTGATGGCCCTGGCGGTCGCTGTATTTTTAAACCGCAACATCAAGGGGATTAACCTGATCCGGACGCTCTACTACATACCGTCGCTGTTTGGCGGAAGCGTGGCGGTCTCTGTCCTGTGGAAGGCGCTTTTCATCGACAACGGCGTGATCAACGCCCTGCTTACAGGCTTAAGTCTGCCGGCCATCCAGTTCTGGGGCGATCCGAGATATGCACTAAAGACCATCTGCGCCCTGGAAATCTGGCAGTTTGGTTCCTCCATGGTGATGTTTCTCGCTGCCTTAAAGCAGGTTCCCGCGTCGCTTTACGAGGCCGCCTCCATCGATGGAGCGGGAAAGCTTCAGAGCTTCTTCCGGATCACGCTTCCCCAGATCACTCCGATCATATTTTTTAACCTGATCATGCAGACGATTCAGGCGCTGCAGAACTTCACCTCCGCCTTCGTCATCACCAAGGGCGGCCCGGTGAAATCCACGTATGTGCTGGGAATGAAGCTGTACAAGGAGGGCTTCTCCTATTTTAAGATGGGGTATGCCTCCGCCATTTCCTGGGCGATCTTTGTCATGATCGTGGCAGTTACCATGTTGTTGTTCCGATCCTCGTCTGTCTGGGTTCACTATGACGACGAAGGAAGTTTCTGATGGAAGAGGGATGAATATGAATAGAAAAACGACGAAAAAGACTGTGAAGACCATATTGTCCTATCTTGTGATCGCGGTGATCGGACTGGTGCTGCTGTATCCGATTCTCTGGATGTTTTTTGCGGCATTCAAGACCAACGATGAAATATTTGGCTCCACGAAACTGCTGGCCACCCATTACAGCTTTCAGAATTTTATAGACGGTTGGAGAGGAAGCGGCACCATGACATACGCCGTCTATTTCTGGAATACATTCCGGCTGGTGATTCCGGTCACCCTGCTGACGCTGGTGTCCAGCACCCTTGTGGCCTACGGCTTTGCCAGATTCAATTTTCCATTTAAGAAGGCGCTGTTTTCCCTTCTGATTGCGACGCTGATGCTTCCCAATGCGGTCATTATCATTCCGCGCTACACGCTGTTTGCCAAATTTGGCTGGATTGATACGTATATCCCCTTTTACGCCCTGGCGGCTCTGGCCTGCTATCCGTTCTTTATCTTCATGCTGGTGCAGTTTTTGCGGGGAATTCCGCGGGATCTGGACGAGTCGGCATACATAGACGGCTGCGGCACATTCCGCACGCTGATGCAGATTATCCTGCCCCTCATGAAGCCGTCCCTGTTCTCTGCGGCATTATTCCAGTTCATGTGGACGTACAACGACTACTTCAATTCCCTGATTTTTATCAATTCAGGGAAGAAATATACCGTATCCCTGGCGCTCCGCTTATCCCTGGATTCCGAATCCGTGATCAACTGGGGCAAAATCATGGCCACCTCCTTCGTAGTCGTACTGCCCCTGATCCTCCTGTTCTTCATGGCACAGAAATACTTTGTCGAAGGCATTGCCACCAGCGGATTAAAGGGTTAAAACCGTCCAAGTAAAAGGAGAGTATACATACTATGAAGAAACCAGGATTTAACCCATATCTTCCATCATGGGAATACGTACCGGATGGCGAGCCGCACGTCTTTGGCGACCGCGTTTACGTCTACGGCTCCCATGACCATTTTAACGGATACGTCTACTGTCCCGGCGATTACGTCTGCTGGTCGGCCCCTGTCTGCGACCTGACGGACTGGACCTGTGAGGGCGTGATCTACAAACGGACTGACGACCCGGAAAACGGCGACGGTGAAATGTGTCTCTATGCCCCGGACGTCACACAAGGCCCGGACGGAAGGTACTATCTTTACTACGTACTGGACCGTCTCCCCATAGTCTCGGCGGCAGTCTGTGACACGCCTGCCGGAACGTATCGGTTTTACGGATACGTTCACTACCTGGACGGCACACTTCTGGGAAAACGCCCCGGTGACCAGCCTCAGTTTGATCCGGGAGTTCTGACAGAAGGAGAGACCACCTGGCTTTACACCGGATTCTGCAGGAAAAATGATCCGTCACGCATCGGTTCCATGGTATGTGCCTTAGAGCCTGACATGGTCACCGTCAAAGAGGGGCCGGACTTCCTGATCCCCGACGCCTTCCACAGCCAGGGGACCGGCTTTGAAGGCCATGAGTTCTTCGAGGCTTCCTCCATCAGAAAGCGGAACGGTCTTTATTACCTGATCTATTCCTCGATCCTGGGTCACGAACTCTGCTATGCTGTCAGCCGATTCCCCAACCGCGATTTCACATACGGCGGCGTAATCGTGAGCAACAACGATTCCTATATCAGTACCTATAAGCCTGCAGAACGTCCCATGTACTACGGCGGCAATAATCACGGAAGCATCGTAGAAATTCAGGGCCAGTGGTACGTCTTTTACCACCGTCACACCAACGGAACCAATTTCTCCAGACAGGGCTGTATAGAACCGATCACATTCCGCGGCGACGGCTCCATACCGCAGGCTGAGATGACCTCCTGCGGCCCCAACCAGGGCCCTCTCCCGGGAAACGGTACGTACCCGGCATACATCGCCTGCAACCTATACTGCCGGGATGAGTCCGCCTTCACCGCCCTCCCCGGCGACTGGATGGACTGCCGCTTCCCCAAAATCACCCAGGACGGATGCGGCGGTTCCGAAGCACAGGGCTACATAGCCAACCTGCGGGACGGCGCCGCCGCAGGCTTTAAATATTTTTCCTGCGACGCCGTAAAACAAATTTCCGTAACCACCCGCGGCATGGGAAACGGAGCCCTTGAACTCTTAACATCCTGGGACGGAAATCCCCTCGGAGAAATCCCGGTAACCAGCTCTAACGAATGGAAAACCCACAAAGCCGATCTCCGAATCCCGGATGGAGTCCATGCGTTATACTTTCGGTACAGAGGAACAAAAAATATCAGTTTCCACTCGTTTACCCTTTCCGCAGACTCAGGAGTGTAACTTTCCATCACTCCCCCTTGACAAATTCTCCACCCTATCGTATACTGCGGATAGCACCAATTAAAAAAATAAAAACAGGAAAGAAGGTTCTGTCGGAAGATGATGACAAAATAATGACGAAGAAAAGGCTGAGAAACACTGAGGTAACAGGCATGCTCCCCCACGTAAGTGCGGAGATGGTGCCCTGTATTCTATGCCATTTCGTCCGGTCATCAGGGAAAATTCCGTACAGACATGAGTTTGTGCAGGCTTTGTTCTGCGCGCGTTTCCTCATACGTATAGAATCTTTAATCCCTTCCGGACGATTGGCCGGGAGGGATTTTTATGTTACAGATAAAACAATTGACAATAACGCATAAAAAGGATTTCAGAGTCATATTAAAGGATTTCAGCTTTGTGCTGAACCCCGGGGATAAGGTAGTTTTGATCGGGGAAGAGGGAAATGGAAAGAGCACCCTGTTAAAATGGATTTACGATCCCGAACTGATCGAAGGCTATGCGGAGGCGCAGGGCGAACGGATCTGTACGGGAGAGCATCCGGGCTATCTGCCCCAGGAACTGCCAGCGGAGGAGAAAGAAAAGACAGTCTATGAATATTTTTGCGGGGAGGATGCCTTTGGGATGCAGACGCCCAGAGAACTGACCCATCTGGCCGGACAGTTGAAGCTGCCCACGGATTTCTTCTACCGGGACCAGAAGATGAGCACGCTTTCCGGCGGTGAAAAGGTAAAAGCGCAGATGGCACGGCTTCTCATGGCACAGCCCACCGTCCTGCTTCTGGATGAGCCGTCCAATGACATTGACATCGAGACGCTGGAATGGCTGGAAAAGCTGATTCTCGAAGCGGTACAGCCCGTGTTGTTTATCTCCCACGATGAGACGCTGATTGAGCGGACCGCCAATGTGGTAATCCATATCGAACAGCTGAAGCGTAAAACGGAAAGCCACTACAGCATAGCAAAAACCAGCTACCGCCAGTATGCGGCAAACCGTGCGGCGCAGCTGGCCAGTCAGGAACAGCAGGCGTTAAGTGAGCGCAGGGAAGAGAAGAAACGGCAGGAGAAATTCCGCAGAATCGAGCAGGCGGTGGATCACGATTTGAACAGCATAAGCCGTCAGAACCCACACGGCGGATACCTGCTGAAAAAGAAGATGAAAGCGGTGAAATCTCTGGAAAAGAGGTATGAACGGGAGGCTTTAGACAAAACGGAGATACCGGAGACTGAGGATGCGATCTTCTTTAAGCTGGGTGAAAAGGTAAAAATGCCCGCCGGAAAAACCGTTCTGGAATATTCCCTGGACCGGCTCCTTACACCATCCTCGGAAGAAGAGGAACCGCGTCTTCTGGCGGAACATGTATTCCTGCGGATAAAAGGCGGAGAGCGGGTCTGTATTACCGGAAAAAACGGCGCTGGCAAGACGACGCTGCTGAAACAGATGAAGGAGGAGCTTTTAAGCCGGACCGATATCCGGGCCTGTTATATGCCGCAGAATTATGAGGACCTTCTGGAGCTGGACCGGACGCCTGTGGAATTTCTGTCCGTGACCGGTGACAAGGAAGAGACGACACGCATCCGGACGTATCTGGGCTCTATGAAATACACCGTCGATGAAATGAATCATCCGATGTCGGAGCTCTCCGGCGGCCAGAAGGCAAAGGTACTTCTGCTGAAAATGAGCCTGTCAGGGGCCGATGTCCTGATCCTGGATGAGCCGACGCGCAATTTCTCCCCGCTGTCAGGGCCGGTAATCCGAAAGATACTGCGCCAGTACCAGGGAGCCATATTAAGCATTTCTCATGACAGGAAATATATCGAAGAGGTCTGTACTGCCGTTTATCAGCTGACGCCGGAGGGTCTTGTGAAGACGGACGGAGAGGGCGTGTAAGCTCCCTTTACTCGGAACATCTCAGAAAAAGAGAGGTTCCTTGAACTGGAATTTCATGGTATACTGGGCTGGTATGGAAACCGGCCGCGATGGGGAACAGAGGTCGCGGCCGGTTTTTAAAATAAATGAATCGAAGAAACGAAAAAGAAAAAAAGACTGCCGCCCGAGCAGGCGGCCGAAGGGAGTTTATCATGAGCAGATTAAAACTTGGAATCCTGGGTAGTGGGTATCTGGGCGGAATTATTGCAGACGCGTGGAAAAACGGTTATTTGGACGAGTACGAGCTGGTGGGAATCGCGGGCCGTAATGAGGAGAAGACGAAGGCTCTGGCGGAAAAAACAGGATGCAGGCCGTGCGCGGATGTGGACGAGCTTCTGGCGCTGAAACCGGATTACATAGCCGAGGCGGCCTCTGTTGCCGCGGTAAAAGGGATGGCTGTCAAGGCTCTTTGTGCAGGAACCAGCATCATTGTGCTGTCGATCGGCGCATTTGCGGACGCGGATTTCTATGAGGAAGTAAAGCGCACAGCCCTGGAGCATGGGACCAGGGTACATATTGCGTCCGGCGCGGTGGGCGGTTTTGATGTGCTTCGGACGGTTTCTCTGATGGGGGATGCGGTTTCCGGTATTGAGACGAGGAAGGGGCCGAAATCGCTGAAGAATACGCCTCTGTTTGAAGACCATTTGATGACAGACACAGAGGGCACAGAGGTATTCGCGGGCAATGCGAAGGAAGCGATCGCGCTTCTGCCGACCAAGGTCAATGTGGCAGTGGCGGCTTCTCTGGCCACAACAGGTCCGGAACACACGAAGGTAAATATTCACAGCATCCCCGGATTTGTGGGTGATGACCATAAGATCACGGCGGAGATTAAAGGGGTAAAGGCGGTCGTGGATATCTACTCCGACACCAGTGCGATCGCGGGCTGGAGTGTCGTGGCCGTTCTTCGCAATCTGGTATCACCAATCGTATTTTAACGAAATAAGGAGGATGAGGATATGTTTAAGAAATTAGTGGCCATCGAGCCGGTAAGCCTGGTGGAAGAGGCGGAAAAAGAACTGCATCAGTATGCGGAGGAAGTCGTCATGTACGACGGCGTGCCGGCGGATGATGATGAAATTATCAGGAGAATCGGAGACGCGGATGGCGTCCTGCTCAGCTATACATCAAAAATCAACAGCTATGTATTTGAACATTGTCCCGCTGTCCGTTATGTGGGCATGTGCTGCAGCCTGTATTCCAAAGAGAGCGCCAATGTGGACATCGCCTGGGCGGAGGAGCACGGCGTTACCGTGAAAGGAATCCGGGACTATGGCGACAGAGGTGTCGTGGAATACGTGGTCTGCGAGCTGGTGCGTTTTCTTCATGGCTATGACCGTCCCATGTGGAAGGAGATGCCGGTGGAGATCACGGGACTCAAGGTAGGCATGGTGGGAATGGGCGTGTCCGGTGGAATGATCGCCGAGGCCATGAAATTTATGGGCGCCGAGGTTTCCTACTACAGCAGGAGCAGAAAGCCGGCTTACGACGCAGAAGGCATGGTATACCGTCCGCTTACCGAGCTGCTGGAGCAGTCCGAGGTGGTATTTGCCTGCTTAAATAAGAACGTGATTCTCATGCACGAGGAGGAATTCAAGGCGCTGGGCAATGGAAAGATCCTGTTCAACACATCCATCGGACCTGCCTTTGAAGCGGAAGATTTAAAGAACTGGCTGGATGGTGGAGATAACTACTTTGCCTGTGATACGGCCGGAGCCATCGGCGATCCGACGGGAGCGCTTTTAAACCATCCGAGAGTATTCTGCGTCAACTATTCCGCAGGCAGGACGAAACAGGCATTCGGCCTTCTGAGTGAAAAGGTGCTGGACAATATCAAAGAGTATATGGTGAATGCTTAAATCTGGTTGAAGGTTCATAGAGTACCAGGCTAAAACGGACCAAAGCTGAAAATTGAAAAAACGGACAAAATACGGCAAAATGTCCCGAATTGGCAGGATTGTGATATAAAAAGGCAGAAATGGAATAGTGATATATGGGGAATTGAACTATAATGATATATACAGAGAGAACAGGGAAATGGATCCCCTTCCATTTCGTCAGAACGAATTACCAGTCTTTGCAAATAGTTCATTATGAATGGGGGCCAAATGCTTTTGCGTTTGGCCCCCAAACCCCATCCATGGCCTGGATACGGAAGACAGAATCGATTAAACCTGAAGTTCCCGAATCCTTTTTTTTATCTGAGAAATAATCTTGGCTCTGTTCATTCCGCTGTATCCGATCTGCTCAGCCATTTTGTATAAATATTCCTGACAGAGCTGTATCATCTCAGGCTGAGATATTTCCAGGACGGAGACCGGATGATATCCACGCACCAGAAGAACTCTATGGCCATCTTTCACCATAAGCGTACCTTCCTTTTGGGCTCTCGGATTAATAGGCACAAAATGGTAATTATCATAGGTATCTAAAATATCCAGAATATTTTTTAAATGCAGAATGTAAGTTTCAGAT
Source organism: Hungatella sp. L36 (assembly GCF_014288035.1). Taxonomy (NCBI): domain Bacteria; kingdom Bacillati; phylum Bacillota; class Clostridia; order Lachnospirales; family Lachnospiraceae; genus Hungatella; species Hungatella sp. L36. The sequence continues at coordinate 32,744 of NZ_JACOPC010000016.1, forward strand.
GTGTAGTAAAGCGGAGGCGAGTCGACATTAGTATAAGACAGGAGAATAGGGACTTTGCCGCTTTTTACATCTTCTGCACTGGCTAGATACACAAGATCAATAAATACATATGGTTTGCTGCTGCCTTTAGAAAGGGCTAATTCCTGAAGATAGAGATTACCGAGTTTCAACAGGTCGGGATGTGCCTGCTTTTCCGTACAGTAGGCCATCAGCTCGGGAGGCGCCGTTTCTGCGGAAAGAGAGGGCAGCTTTTGAATGCGGTCCCCATCAAATGATAAAAAACTGGTAAAACAGTACATTAGTCCCTGAGACTCCGTATATATAATCTGCATAGGGCGGCAAAGGGATATATAGTCCTGAAACTGAGAGGCATAGGCCAGAGTCAGCCTCGTGTCCGTAGTCAGCATGGTCTCGGTGCTGATGGTTTGATGCGCGGCGGAGTTTGAAGTCATAGTGATTTCTCCGGGCACGACGATGAGGGTACGCCGATGCAGACTGTCCCGCAGCCGGGGATAGAAATATGCGGTTACCTGGAAGGTCATATAGAGAGGAAGCCAGCGGGTTAATGACTCAAATGCCAGGTTGGAAGGCGCAGCAGGAGGTACAATCTGTAAAATTTTAAACCCTCTGTGCAAAAGATTTAACCCCCAGGCCTGAAGGCTGCGGGAAAATTCTATATCTTCAGAAATCCAGTCATCGGCTTCATCCGACAGGATGTAAATCGTACACGGTTTTTCCATCGACAGTAAATGCTGATAAACCGTGCGCGTGGCGGATCGTTTTCCGTCATTGCCATAATAGACGGCATTATCAATGTTTAGCCTGAATGGATCCTCTGGGATACCTGCGTCCGGATCTCCAAAGGTGAGCGACTCGAAGGTCCGGATAAAACGGCCGACTTCAGCGGATTCACCGCAGAGCCAATAATAGAGGATCTCAGACAGCTGATCCTTTTTCAGAGTAAGCGCCTGCTTGATACCGAGCATTCCGGAAAGGGCCTGACGCTGATATTCCGTGTTGCACCGTTTTGCGAAGTAGGAGGACATGGCTTTAATAAGATCGCGGTTGCGCGGAATTCCTCTGGCTCCGGTACGCAGACGGCTGATCTGTGAGGGGTCCACCTGAATTTCATGTGCCAGCATTCGATTTGTAACTTGTGTGAGATTTTGTAAAAATATAAGTTTTTCATAGAATTGCATAAAATTCCTCGCTTTAGTCTCAATTCTGCTGAGTCATGTACCAGAGGATCGTCTTCCTGAGACCCGTTTCAAAATCATAGGAGGGGACCCAGCCTAGCGCCTGCGTGATCTTTGAAGTATCCAGTACAGATTGTCTTTTATGATTCCCATTATCTTTAGAACAGTAGACAAGATCTTCCGGTTTGTTCAGAATCCTTACTATTGTCTTAACGGCTTCGGTCTTCGTCAGCATACTCTCACTGGCGATATGATAGATCTCACCGTCTTTCCCCTCATTGATAATCAGATCGAGGGCACGGCAGTGATCCGCTACATAGAGCCAGCCGTTTATGGTTTCTCCGTCTGTTTCTGGAATTATCGTTTCTTCAGCCAGTGCTTTCCTGACAACTGTAAAAGGGAATTCATTCTGGCTGCAATAAGGCCCATAGTTTTTGGAACATCGTGAAATAGTAACTGGAAGACCGTCGAATCTGTGGTACATCCGGGCGGTCAGATCCGCGTCCGTCATCACTGGAGAGAATGCGTCTGACACAGCGATGGGAGTTTCTTCTGTAAAAATGTGAGGGGTATGATAAGGCGGACGTGTGCCATAGATTTTTTCTGATGATACGTGATGATACCGTCTGATGCCACAGGTGCGGCAGGCATCGAGAAGATTTATGGCTGCTGTCTCCGATTTTTCTGCGTATGAATCCATTCCACAGGGGTCTCTTTGTTCCTGTGCAAAGTTGATGATAATATCGGGTTTTACCGTATCAAGCAGATGAAAAACTGCCTCCCGGTTGGTCAAATTCCATCTCATAAACTGATAGTTAGCCATATCTTCCATCGATCTTAATTTCTGCTTATCCTCGTAAATATCCAGGTTAATAATCTGATTTTCCGGGTATTTGCCGGCCATATACTGAACAAAATGACTGCCCATAAAACCCGAGCCGCCAGCAATTATTACTTTCATATGTAACCCTCCGTTTTATCTGATCGTAGACCGCCTAACTGTGGATGCAATTCATGGTATATCAAAAGAGTACAATTCAAGGAAAATGGCATATGTGTAATTTCTCTTCTTTGCAAAGAATACTTCATTTAAATGTAAATGACAAGATAATGGAAGATATTGGCAATGCCATTTATTTGGCATCAAAAATGCCAGAATACCACCTGGATAAACCTTCATGATACTTTAGTTAGTCCGAACTGTATTTTCCGATAAATAGAAAATGGCATCATTATTGCCACATAAATGGCATTGCCAAAACGGTGTAAAATCTTGTTATTTCCAGTAAAAAGAAGTATTCTAAAAACATAAGAAAATGTTAGAAGCGGCGGGAAATATCCCTTGAAGAATAAGTCGAAGGAATGCCAGCCAGTTGCCTGTAGATAGAAAGTCAGCTGTGTAGTATGAGGCTGGCTTTTATTTTATGTAATAGGAAAGTATACAGGGGAGACAGAAACGATGAACATACGCTTAAAGCGTACATTTGCGAGCGCCTTTCAATCCAGTCTGCCCGAAGCTGAATACAAGAGCCAAAAGGAGAATTTCATGAGCGTAGAAAGACCTCCACGATAGTTTCTACGGTAACAGGGGCGGTACTGTGTGTGCTGCTCATTCCTGTTATTATCATCAATCTGATATTAATTGTCGGAAGTTATAGGAATCCTGATGAGCTTCCCGGTGTTTTTGGCATCAAGCCTGCCGTGGTGTTATCCGGTTCCATGGAACCGGTGATTCGGGTTGGCGATATGATTTTTATACACAATACGGATACGGATCTGCTGAAAGAAGGGGACGTTATCTGTTACCTCTCCTCCGGAAAGGCGATCACGCACCGTATCGCAGGCGTGACTGCAGGTGAGGAGGGGGAGGTAAGATATGTAACCCGGGGCGATGCCAATAATACAGAAGACCGGCTGCCAGTGACTGCGGATCAGATACAGGGCATCTGGAAGGGCGGAAGAATCGGGGGCCTGGGCAGCATGATCCTGTTTATGCAGACTACCACAGGGATGATCCTCTTTATTATTTGCCCCCTGCTTCTTTTCCTTCTCTGGGATATCTGGCGGAGGCGCCGGGCTGACCAGGAGGAGGCGTCCCATACCGCGCAGCTGGAGGCGGAGCTTGCGGCCCTGAAAGCGGAACGTGAGAGTAAGGAACGAAAACCATGAAGCTTAAGGCATGATACTTTCGTGTATGTAACGAAAGGTAAGAAGATAAGTTGTATGCACTGGCTCTTGCTCTATGGGCACGGCGTAGGAGAGCCATACAGAACCGGGTATGGGAGTGCCCGGGATAAATCTTAATGTCACAGGCACAGGGAACCGTACCTTGACGATGTTCTGTTATCAGCTAAGCGGTTCCCTATTATATGGAAAGCGAGGAGATTAAGTATGAAGAAGAGATCGTATGTTTCCTGTCTTGGCGCTTTGGCAGTGGCAATGACACTTGTGACTACCAGCCTGACGGGCGGGACGATGGCTAAGTATGCTACGGAGGTTACCGGGAGCGCCACGGCTACGGTGGCGGCTTGGAGTTTTAAAGCGAATGGCCAAGAGGCAACAATGACGGGGATTGATTTGGGGAGTACTGCAAACAGGGCCAGTTATAACGAAGGTACTATTAAAGAGGGTGTGATTGCACCTGGGACAAAAGGCTCTTTTGAGATTGTGGTTGATGGAACTGGCAGTGAGGTGGGAATTGATTGCAGCATTATAATCAGTAAAGATGGTGCAAATGGAATTCCAGATGGATTTATTTTTAAGGTGGATGGTACTTCATATACGTTGGGTGAGAGTATTACAAAAAAAATTGACTATGATGGAGCGGCAGATGCTATGAAAAAACCAATTACCGTGACTTGGGAATGGCCAAATGGAAATGCCACAGCAAGCGACAACGATAATGCTTATAACGATAAAGATTTAACATTAAAAATTACTGTCACCGGTACACAGCAAACTCCAACCTCAACTACTGAAAATCCATAAAAATCACTACCCCCTGTGCCGGGGTATTTCTGCGAGGGCCTTCAGCCCTCGGCAAAGAATATGGGTGACCGTATTTTTTGCCATAGGCTGAATGCACTATTTTCCCTAAAGGAGGATTCACGCCATGGAACAACAGAAAAAAACGGGATCTGAGGTAAAAAGACGGGATAACAGCAGAATATGGCTGGTGCTGATCCTGCTGTTGTTTTTTATTACACTGATAACCTCCAGTCTGGTGGGATACATATTAGGCAGCAATGCCGGACCGTCTTCTATGGGACAGCTGATCGATACGATCTTACTGACGCCGGAGAGTACGGACAGCCGTACAATGATTCATCTCTCCGGTATTGTGGCATACACGGATGGCACACCGGCAGCAGGGCGGCGTCTCGAACTGCACAGTGATCCGATTACAACCGTATCAGACTCAAAAGGCGGTTTTTTATTTCCCAATGTACCGCAGGGAGAGCATACCATATCCATTCTCACCGATGAGGGAGAAGTACAGGTACAGAGAAAGATCAATATCCAGTATGACAGCAGGAAAGAGAAAGACGTGTCCATCCAATTGACGGAAAATGGAGCATATGCGATTGAACTATCCATTGATGTACGAGTGCTGGAAGTAGTAATTGAGCTGGATCAGGAGAGTATGAGGATTGATTCAGAAAGCTTTACCTTCTCCACTCGTGACGGAGACGTTGTCACACCCACGGGAAGCGCAAATGTCAGAGATGGTGTGATCGTGACTCCGGGAGGCAACGTGCATCTGCCCGATGGGAACGTAGTATTTCCGGGAGGTAAGACGGATGACACCGCCTATATTATACTCTCAGATGACACTGTGATAGAAAAACAGCCGATAGCGTCCGGTGATATTAAGGTGGACGCCGATGGAGCGGTAAGTCTGCCTGACGGAACAGTGATTGAGCCTGGAGGAAAGATTATAAATCCGGATGGAACTGCAGAGCTTCCGGGTGCATCGGGCGTCGTTGTTGGAGACGGAATTGTCAGTCCTATCGGCAGCGGAACTTCGAAGCAGCCGGAAACGGAAAGTGAGGCTGGAAGTGATACGTCTGCCCCATCCTCCGAAGAAATTGGGAGACCGGGAGCGTCAGACCGTTTTCCGGAAATTTCAGAATCTCCGGAAGAATCTTCTTCGAAAAATAGCGCTGGTCAGTCAGATACGGAAGAACAGGAGAATCCAACAGGACCCACTTTCCCGGCAGACCAGGTAATGCCATCAAAGCCATCCGGTTCCGGGAACTCATCTGATTCGGATCGTGATTCTGTAAAACCTGAGAAGCCGGAAGAACCGACGCAGCCTGATGGAGGAGTTCTTGATGTTTCCGGGCAGACAACAGATGGATCTTATGCGCAGTGGACGCAGAACTGTACCATTGATTTATTTTCCAACCGCACCGGCGGAGAGCAGAACAAAATTGCACCGGGATCTTCCGGATACTACTTATTCCGGCTGCAGAACACGCGGCGTACTTCGCTGAACGCAACGGTAACCATGTCAGAAGGAGATGGACTTCATCTTCCGCTTTCCTTCACGCTGACCCCACTGGATAACGCTGGAAATAAGCAGACGAAGCGGTCGGTTTCCGGTACTCTGCAAAGGAACGGCACAGATCTGAGGTTAAACACGGAAATATACGCTGAATCGAGTGAACTATACCGGTTGGACTGGATCTGGCCGCCGGAAGGAAATGACAGCGAGGATACCCGTATCGGCAGCGGTACGGAACATACCTATATACTGAATATGAAAATTCATGCGGAGGAAAGCTGACGACACGTCTGCGGCAGGCGCAGAGCTTAGCTGAGATGCAGAGACTGGCAGCAGAAGGAACATTTTGAGAAAACTGAGTAAAAACGTTGTTTTAATCCTGATGGTCATTGTCATTATAATCAATGCCTGGCAGTTATTTTCAAATATGATGTGGAAGGATCAATTACCGGCCATCTTCGGATATTCCCAGGTTATTGTTCTGACGGGCAGCATGGAACCAGTCATATCGGCAGGGGATCTTCTGATTATCCATCAGGAGGAACTGTATCAGGAAGGGGATATTATCAGCTATTGGGATAACGGCAGCCTGATTACACACCGTTTTATTGAAAATACAGCGGATGGCATTATTACGAAGGGCGATTATAACAATGTGGCTGACCGTGTTCCGGTACAGACGGACCAGATTGCAGGCCGTGTGATCGTTGTTATTCCGGGTATTGGAAACATTTTCATGTTCTTTCGCACAGTTCCCGGCAGGCTTCTCATATTACTGGCCGTGGTATTGTTCGTATGCTTTCCCGGTCAGACGGTTCGAAAGTCTAAGAGAAATGAGCACTGAATAAGCAGAAATACCATAGGCAGGAAGGATACTATGAAAATGAAAAAACACCTGACAAGAGCCAGAATCATAGGATATATCTTACTGTTTTGTGCAGTCACAATGACGATACTGCCAAGTACCCTTGCCAGATACAGAACCCGGATAGAGGGCGGAGCTGTGGCGTCTGTGGCATTGTGGGGAAGCGGCAGCAGCGAATTTCAGATCGATATAAATGGGATGAAGCCGGGAAATGACTCGGCACAGCAATATGAGTTCGTTGTTACCAACACAAAAGAGGGCCAGATTAGTGAGGTAGGGCAGAACTATTCAATTACGGTCGAAACTACAGACAATCTGCCATTGAAATTTACGCTTTCTGCAAAAGAGGAATCAGGGAGCAGCGGATTGGGAAATACAGTGAATACTGGAATATTGAGCTTCTCGGATGGGAAAGCCGTCTTGGAAGGCGGCTTTCTTCCTCATTCCGTAGAAACTAAACATACTTATGTATTAACCGTTTTGCTGCCCGTGAGCAATGCAGAATATGCCGATGAGATAGACCTGATAACAGTGACCGTTCAGGCAGAACAGACGACCCCGGTCAGTCCGTAATGAGGAGACAAAGGTTATGAATAAAAATAAAAAAAGCCGGCGTCTGCTGCGGTTTCTTCCAGGGATAGTTCTGTTGACCGTACTGGCAGCTGGAGTGAGTGTCACTGCGGCGCGTTACGTGTCCAGGAAAGAACAGAGCGGAATCATTGCGCCCCAGGAATTCTATTTTACAAGCGATCTTCTGAAGGAAGAGGCGGAGGATGTGAAATATTATATCGATCCGGATAGAGCAAACTTCACGGTGCAATTGTTTAATTACGCAGATGCTCAAAGAATAACCCAGACAGAGATCCCATATGAGATAGAGGTAACAAATGGAAGTGCGTCGCCTGAATCCGGTAAGCTTTCAGCCGGGTCACAGACTACAGCAGAGATTACCGTGACGCCGGTTAAGAATGACCAGGTGACAACCGTAACCGTAAAATCGATGTCCCCATATGAAAAAACGTTAAAAGCCGTTTTTGAAAAAGGTCTGGGGAATCAATATACGGTGGAGGATCATGAGGGCAACGCCGCCGCAGTACTGACAATGATCTGTGCCGATTCGTCAAGAGATATTAAAATTCAGATATTGTCAGATCAAATTACGGTGAATCAGGCCGACGACAGGGTGAAATTAAATGGCAGTGAATTTATCTATACATCACCGGGGCTCGGGGTGTATTCTCTGATTCTGCTGAAGTCAGATACCAGCCTGAATCTTACCGCAGGCGGTCAGTTTGCAGATTCTATCACGATTGGCGGGATAAGCGAGTAAAGGCTTCCTGTTATTCATAAAGTCGGAGGTATAACTATGGACACAAAACAGATACGAAACAGAAGGAACAGGCGGAGATATCACCGGCAGCGGTGGATTGCTGCTAGTCTGATCGTCTGTCTTATGCTGACTAATTTGAGTTTTGAGTCTATACTTGCCTATGCAACAGAGGGCAGAACAGTAAAATTCCATGTGGGTGAGAGTGTGACCGCTGAATTGGAAGACGGTGTTCTGACATTAAAGGGTACCGGTGATACAAACGATTTTACCAAGGAAAATGCACCATTTCTGGAGTATGCAAAAGAGATTCACACTCTGATGATAGAAGATGGCATTACCTATATCGGTTCCTGTTTGTTTTATGATCTGGGCGGTCTGAAAGGAGAATTGAGGCTTCCGGAGAGTCTCATGGGGATTGGTGATTATGCGTTCTCAGGCAGAGACGCAGAACACGCTCCCCGATTTTCTGTTGTGATCAATGAATTTGATGGCGGGGAAATTGTCAGCCGTGATTGGGAATTTCTAGATAAAGAACAGAAGGCGACACCTTCCAATGCTGCGAAAAAATCAAGTCCGAGCAATGCATATAGTGAGAATACGCCACCGGCTTTGAATGCAGGGATTATACCCCATATCCAGGCGCTGTTGTGCGAAGGTGCGGTAACGGCAGGGACAAATGACGATGATTCCAGGACGGAAAGTGGTATTGGAACGAAAACGGAATCTGGAGCGGAAAGTAGTATCAGAGCGGAAATAGAATCTGAAGCAGGAAATGGTACCGGAAGAAAACTGGAAACGGGAGCAGAAGATGGTATCGGAACGTCCCCGGAAACGAGAGCAGAAAATGGAACCGGAACACCCCAGGAAACGGGAGCAGAAAATAGAACCGGAACCCCCTCGGAAACGGGAGCAGAAAATGGAACCGGAACACCCCCGGAAACGGAAGCAGAAAATGGAGCCGGAACACCCCGAGAAACCAAACCAGAAAATGGAACCGTAAAACCCCGAGAAACCAAACCAGAAAATGGAACCGTAACACCCCCAGAAACCAAACCAGAAAATGGTACTGGAACACCCCCAGATACCAAACCAGAAAATGGAACCGTAACACCCCCAGAAACCAAACCAAAAAGTGCTGCCGGAACACCCCCAGAAACCGGAACAGAAAGTGATACAGAAACACCCCCGAAAACCGAAGCAGAAAATAGTACAGCAACGAATACCGAAGCCGGAGCAGAAAACAGTACCGAAACAGACACCGAAGCGGAGACTGGAACCGCTGTGGAAACAGAGACCGGTGCAGAAACAGTGCCAGGAGTAGAAAATGGAGGAGCCGCAGCAACGGATTCCGCCACAGACAGGGGTAGAAAGAAGATCAAAAATCCCTTGGAGGATGAAGCGGAATACGCGATAGAGTACATAATGGAACAACAGATCGAAAACCCGGAAACCATATTTTATGAGGATCAGAGAGGTTTTGTGATTTGTTCTCAGGATAATCAGACTTTCATCGATGCGGCGGAATATGCCGGATACGAAGTGGCGGACGGGCTTGTTACGGCTGCTTTGGATGATAAGGCAGAGATGGAACTGCCGGTCCGGGATGAACAGATTCTTCTGCCGGAATGTCCGGAAGAGATCAGTCTGCTCCATGAGGATAACGAATTTTACCAGGAGACGTTTAAAGGCTGGACTTTAGAAGGGGAGGAACCTGGCCTGGTGAGAACTCCCGGGGAGACCATTTCTTCGGTGGAGGGCGAGTATCTGAGCTTGTACTCGGTATGGGAAAAGGCCGAAAACTATCATTTCCGCGTGGAAGCGAAACGGGAAGGGAACACGGCAGTGTATACCGTGATCGATAACAGCACCGGGGAGATACCGGAAAATCCGGATGAATTTATGTACCGGTACCAGTGGCAGGTTACTGATCGTGCCGGGGATATAGAACAGCAGGAAGGAAAGAAGATCACAATCATGCACGCTGCCCATTCGGCTACCCCATCGGAAGCCGTTGGCAGTGACATGGAGACGGAAAGCGGCTGGACGGAGCTTCAGGGGGCCGATACTCCAAGATATGAGAGAGAGCTTGAAGAAAATCGTGTTGATTTATATTACCGGTGTGTGATCACTCCTGTGAAACTGACACGTTCGCGTTCCGCTTCTGAGGCGGTTGTACTGTATTCTGACGCAGTGGCTGCGGTAGAGGATATCAATATAATTTATGTAGATCAGTTAAATGGTAATGACATCAATTCCGGAAAATCCAGCGATCAGGCCGTTCAGACGTTGGAAATGGCGGCGTCACGGCTAAATAAGAGGGAAGCCGGAGGAACAGCTGAAAGTAACCAGATTATATTGACACAAAATTATACCTATAAAGGAAATAGTTCGGTGTCTGAGCAAAATAAATGGAAGTGGCATTTTTTATCAGATAATGCAGTCCCAGTCACAATTAAAGGTATCAATGATAAAATAGAATTATCGAATCACGCAAACAGTGCAAACAATGATTTTTACCAGTACGAGGAAATTATCTTTGATTCTGTTAAACTGTTGAACCTGGATCATATGTACTGTAACGGACACAATATTCGGATTAACAGCAGTGTTACAACTGGTTCAAATCTCTATTTGTATGGATCCGGACAGAATGACATCACTGAAAATGTGGGAACAATCAGTGTATACGCCGGAAAAATTACAAGAATTGTAGGTTATATAAGAAGTAAGCCCTCTGTCGATGTTAAGCAGAAGAAAGCCGTTATTACGGTAGGGGGAAGTGCAGATGTAGCGACTATTATTGCAGGCAGCGCCAGTGGAGAAATAAAAAATGCAGATGTGGAAATCAACATAGAAGGGGGAAATGTAGATAAACTGGTCGGTGGCTGTCAGGGATACAGTGAGGCCAAATCTCCGTATTCCGGAACTACGGTCCTTAATATTTCAGGCGGAACGGTCAAAAGCATCTATGGGGCAGGATCGGGCAGGAATAAAAGCATTCCGACATTTTCCGGTGAGCTGGATATCAATATAACGGGGGGCAGCGTGGGTAATGTATACGGCTCCGGTTCTGCAGCCTATGTTACCAGCAGCGGGAGTGAAATATCAAAAGTAAGAATTACTGCTTCCGGAGGCGTCGTAGGAAATATCTTTGCAGCAGGTATTGGCGGGGAAGCCAGTGTTTCTGCAGAAAATGAGGCCAATCAGACGTTAGCTAAAGATTTTGGAAGCTTGACAGGTGACGTAACAATTACAATTAAAGACAATGCAGAGATAACAGGAGATGTTTATACGAGCGGAAGCGGACATGACACAACGGGGACGCCCGGATATGATATCACCCAGAATGCATATTTGAAAGGAAACGTGACCTTGAATATCTCCGGGGGAGCGATTCAGGGAAATGTCTACGGAGGCGGTAAAGGAATCAGCCGGTCTGGATTCGATGACTGTGCCCGAATTGAAGAAGGCTCTACGGTCAATTTTCAGATAAGTGGCGGCAGCATAAAGGGAAATGTCTACGGAGGCGGAAAAAATGCGAAGGTCAAAGGAAGAACCATCATATCCATTTCCGGCGGAACGATTCAGGGAAACGTCTATGGCGGAGGAGAAAAGGCTGAGATAAGCGGCTCCACGTCAATAACTATAACCAATGGGATCATCGTGAGTAATCTCTATGGAGGAGGAAGTGAAGGTCTGGTTCGGGGAGATGCCTCCGTATCCATCACTGGCGGAACGATTCAGGGAAACGTCTATGGCGGCGGCAGTGAAGGGCTGGTTCAGGGAAAAACCAACATTAAAATAGAAGATGGAACCATTAACGGTTCTGTTTATGGTGGCGCGCTTGGCAAGGCTGGCGAGCGCTATGTCTTAGGCGGCTCCACCGTCAACCTGACGGGCGGCTGGATACGCGGCAATTTATACGGCGGCAGTGAATTCAGCAATGACGGGCCGGAAGAAGGCGACCCTGAAGATTTGATTTTCCTTAATTTTGTCGGAGGCAAGGTCAGCGGCAAGGTATTCGGCGGCGGCTACCAGGGGATTACGAATGGATCGACTCATGTGCATATAGGGGTGGAGGCGATAGGAGCATGCCAGCACTATAAGGATAATCCGGGTGAAAAGCCTGATTTGAAGGCCTCCGATCTGTCTGTGGAAAGCTCTGTATATGCCGGCGGTGATTTTGGCGGAGATACTCCGGATTACACAACCATAACTGTAAAGGGCTTTTCACATATTTATATAGACGGAGAGGGGTATGACTTCGGCGGAGATCAGGGCGGCAGTAAAATGAGTATATCAGGCGGAGTATTTGGCAGCGGAGCCTCCTGTGACGCCGGTTCCGTCAGACTGGTGACCGTGGCTAATTATGGCAGAAAGCTTACGGACGCTGACGGGAATCTGGACAGTGTCAGCAGCACTCTTACATCGATCCAGAGGGCAGACCAGGTTCGCCTCATCAATTCTCATGTCCATTTATCCGGACAGTCGGATGCGGCCAATAGTAATCAGACGGCATTGTATTCTTTAAACCGGATTGGAGATCTGGAAAAGCCGGAGGAAGATCAGAAGAAGCTGGGCGTATTGGGAAACAGTCTGGTGCTGGCAGACGGAAGTACGCTGGTTCTGGATTCCGCTTCCATCGAACTGGCTAATTATAAGAGTGTTCAGATTACGGAGGCGGGAATAAAGGAAGTGAAGTACGAGGAGCTTTCCAGTGTTTCCAATACAATTATGCTGACAACCGGTACCGTATTCCTTGTCTCTCATAAATCAGCGGCCGATTCCACGACGGAAACGTATGGGGCGGTTAATGGGTATTCCTACCTGCTTGCAGAGGAGACCGCGAAAGCCTATGCCTACGCCCGGATTAAGAACGATGATGCTAATCCGGACGACGGAGGTTTTGCCGTACCCAATCAGGCCGGAGAACTGGGGTATACAAATGTCATTGACCAGGGCTTCCGCTTCTGGCAGGTGGCTGGGGCCAATGCCAGCGCTGTGCGGGAAACCGTACTGACCGCGCAAAAGCTGGAAGATGGGCCGGCGGATGGGTTCTCTGTTGCATCAGGCACGGTCGAACTGCCTCCTGCGGAGCATGAATCAGTCTATAAAATCAGCAGTATCACGATACCAGCCGCAGTTAAGCTTGCAGATACCGCAAAGGATAAGGAGGGAAATTGGATTAAGTCTGACGAGTCTATTGACGGTGACACTGAGAAAAATAAGATTAAGGCAGACCCGCTGAACAGTTTTGGTCTGAGCATAGGCACAGACATCGGACTTATTTCAGCTGCGGATCATATCATTTCACCCAATACGGCCAGTTCGGGTTCATCCTATACGATTATCGGAAAAAGCTCAGACTCTGTCAGTCAGGGAAAGGTACCTAAGATTACGCTGTACCTGACCTATGATAACGACGGAATCACCAAGAGCCAGGACTTGGGGACTGTGACTGCCGAGATCGAACGTTACGAGGGAAATGTAAAAAAAGAGACGACCACCCTGAATATAGAAATAGTCACGAAGGCGGCTGCGCTGTCCGATCAGAGTGTGGAACTCTACGCGACACAGAGCGGCAATTACACGGGGAAGCTGGTGATACCGGCCGGAATGAGCAGAACGTTGGATTTAACAGGTGTGAAGACCGACTTTAAGGGAACAACCACATTATGCAGCTATCATTCTGAAACGAAGCTTACAGGGTACAACATCGCAGTCGCCATGCAGCCTGTCCAGAGTCAGGGATGGCACAGCGCGGACCTGATGGCAGAAAGTTATGATCTGAGCGGTTATATGGAAGCGGATTCCGTGAGAATTGGATCAACCGACAGCCGGTATGAAGCGGCCATAGAATTTACCCTTTACAACGCGCCCGGATTTACGGCAAAGAACGATATTGATGTGGTGGCTTTAAGTCTGCAGGATGGAAGCGGCGTGACGGTTACCATTGAACTGAATGTCCGCTGGGAAGAATCAGCGGTTTCCGAAATAAAGACAGCCGGTGGAAAACAGTATAATGGTTTCGAGGCAGCAGAAAATATTATGATCTCTCCTAAAAGTTCGTTGACGGCATCGTTTATACTCAGAAAGCCATACAATGCTGCGGATCTGTGGCTCGAACTGCAGAAGTCGGGAAAAAGGATCCCGATCCCGGCGGGAACGAAATTGACTCTGACAGAACAGGGAAAACCATTTTTTATATACCGTGTGACGGGAAATGAGCAGGACGAAAAGATTAAGCTGGATGATTTCGAGAAGATGTGGGCCGGCAGTAAACTGACTGGTGAGACAGGCAGCAATCCGGTTACTGTTATCATGGAATTTGACTCATCGGACGGGATAACCGCAGATGAGTACAGCCTTCGTCTCCGCAATGAAGAGAGCGCAGATTCCATAGGAGCCGGTTTTACGGTGAATAATTCGTCCGTGTCTTTAGCCGTAAGCGGGGGCGATGGTCTTTCCCGCGGTGAGCATACGTTTCAGCTGGAGGTGGCGCTTAGAAACGATACCCGTATGCTGGATGGGGCGGCTGTGGTAATGCAGCCTGAGGACGGAACCGTTTTCCCGGACGGGACGGTATTCACCGTCGGAGAAAAGAATTACTATCCGGTTGGCGGCAGGGTTTATCTGCCCATCAGCCTGAGCGATCTGGAGAAGGGAAGCTTTCCGGTTACCATGAACACCACAGATACCGTTGGATTACCTCCGGGCGAAAACCGCGTATCGGTACAGCTTTTTTCAACAGGAGTGAACTCCGGCGGAGCGGCAATCACCTCTGCCGTAACCGATTATACGGTAGAAGAAAATCCAGAATATGGATTGAAGATTTTTACCCATGAGGGGAAGCGGCTATTTTCTCCTGGATCAGAAGTGATAGTTTATGCAGATTATATTATTAAAAATGCAGCAGAAGGAATTGCGGTACAGGTTGAGTTTTACAAAAAGGAGAATGGCTCTTACGTGAAAATGGACGACTGGAATGTAAGCAGCAGCGGACTGCCTGTCGGCGGACTTCCGCAATATACAGGCACCCAGACATTCCATATCAATGTGCCTGACGCAGATCAAATGACTCCGGGTACTTACCGTCTGGTCTTTATCCTTGGAGACAGGAGCGTTCCGTATAATATCATTGTCCGGCAGAGCGGGCAGTAAAAGAAATCTGATTATCCGGTCAGTCCGGCAGTGAGTTTGAAAAACCGCAGCTATCCCGCTGCGGCTTTTCTTTACCGGAAGATTGGAAGTTCCAGGCCTGCATGATAAGGAACGCCGGAAGGCTCTGTGCCCGTCCGCCACAAAATCCTGAAAAAGTATTGTAGAAAAATGCGCATTAAGGTATAATAAACCCAATATGCTAAGTAATGAATCATTATAAATTCAATGAATTACCATACAGGAGGACCACAAACCATGACCAGGAGTAAACTGCGTGAACACTGCTTTAAGATGCTTTTCTGTGCCGATTTCTATCCGGCAGAAGAAAAAGAGGAGCAGATAGACCGGTATTTTGACGAGCCGAAGGAAGATGAGACGACTCCGGAAGGGGTAGATGAGATTCTTCATGATGTGGAGATGAGTCCGGAAGATGAAAGCTATTTAAAAGCCAAGACGGAAGCCGTTATGCGGAAGATTCCGGAGCTGGATGAGAAGATCGATGCTGTGGCCGAAGGATGGAAGACGAAGAGAATGGGCAAGGCGGAGCTGGCGATTCTGCGCCTTGCGTTATATGAGATTTTATACGACGAAGAGGTACCGGAAAAGGTAGCGATCAATGAGGCGGTAGAACTGGCGAAACGGTTCGGCGGGAATGAATCCCCGGCGTTTATCAACGGAGTTCTGGCGAAACTGGTGTAATGGCCTATGGCGAGTGTATATTCCGTTTCACAGGTCAATGCTTATATTAAGAATATGTTTGCCCAGGATTTTGCATTGAACCGCATATCCATTAAGGGCGAGGTGTCCAACTGTAAGTATCATACGTCCGGCCATATTTATTTTACCCTGAAGGACAGAGGCGCGGCGATTGCGTGTGTGATGTTTGCCGGTCAGCGGAAAGGTCTTACGTTTAAGCTGGAGGAAGGCCAGAAGGTGATTGCGAAGGGCAGCGTCGAGGTCTATGAGCGGGATGGCCGTTACCAGCTTTACGCTCAGGAGATCACAAAGGAGGGTGTCGGAGATTTATTCGAACGGTTCCAGAAGCTGAGGGACGAGCTTGAGGAGATGGGGATGTTTTCCCCGGAGTACAAGCAGCCCATCCCGCGCTACGCCAGGACGGTCGGGATCATAACAGCCCCGACAGGCGCGGCGATCCGGGACATTATGAACATTTCCGCACGAAGGAATCCGTATGTTCAGCTCTATCTCTATCCGGCCCTTGTTCAGGGCGAGAACGCAAAATTCAGCATTGTAAAGGGAATCGAGACGCTGGACCGCCTGGGACTGGATGTCATCATCGTGGGAAGAGGCGGCGGCTCCATCGAGGATTTGTGGGCGTTTAATGAGGAAATCGTGGCGCGTGCCATCTTTGCCTGTAAGACGCCTGTGATCTCGGCGGTGGGACATGAGACCGATGTGACGATCGCAGATTATGTGGCGGATATGAGAGCGCCGACACCGTCCGCGGCGGCGGAACTGGCGGTGTTCGATTACAGCCAGTTCGAAGGCCAGGTGGAACTATACCGGGATGCCCTGGGGAAATCCGTGGCCAGAAAATTAGAACGTTACCGCTATCAGACGGAGCAGTTCAGGCTCCGTTTTCAACTTTTTGACCCGCGCCGTCAGGTGAGGGAAAACAGGCAGCGGGCGGCTGATCTGGAAGAAAAGCTGAAAAACAGGATGGCTTCCCAGATTGTGACAGACAGGAACCGTGCCGTGGAGGCGGAAAGCCGCTTAAGGCAGCTCATCGAAAAGCAGGCGGTAAGGGACAGGCATCGCCTGGAGCTTATGAGCAGCAGGCTGGATGGACTGTCTCCCCTCAAGAAGATCGGCGGCGGCTACGGCTTTTTGACCAATGATAAGAACCGACGGATCGAGTCGGTGGAACAGGTGAAAAAAGGAGATCTTATTCAGATGAGAATCCGCGATGGACGGATCGATGCTGTGGTTTCCGGCACTGCTGCTGCGGAGCTTGGGGCCAGATGACAGAAGACAGCGGACAGTAAGGAGGCAGATGCGAATGGCTGCAAAGAAAGAGAAAAGTGTTGAGGAGACCTTTCAGGAGCTGGAGGAGATTATTCGTAAGCTGGAAAGCGGCGAAAGCTCTCTGGAGGAATCTTTTAAATATTATGAGGCAGGAATGAAGCTTGTGAAATCCTGCAATGAAAAGATAGACAAGGTAGAGAAACAGATTATTGTCCTGGAGGAAGATGGTGAAAGTCATGAACTTTAATGAGATGCTGGAGACCAGAACGAGGGAAGTGGAAGCGGTGGTGGAGCGTTATCTGCCGGCCGCGGACGGATACCAGAAGACCGTTCTCGATGCCATGAATTACAGCGTGCGCGCCGGCGGCAAGAGGCTGCGCCCCATGCTGATGGAGGAGACATACCGGTTGTTTGGCGGCAGCCAGGAGGTGGTCGAACCGTTTATGGCGGCCATCGAGATGATCCATACCTCATCCCTGATTCACGACGATCTTCCCTGCATGGATAACGACGAACTCCGGAGAGGGCTTCCGACCACATGGGTGAAGTACGGATACGACATGGCGGTTCTTGCTGGCGACAGCCTGCTCATTTACGCGGTGGAGACTGCGGCAAAGGCATTTGCCATGACGGAGGATCCGGCGGTCGTGGGCCGCTGCATCGGAATTTTGGCGCAGAAAACAGGAATCTATGGCATGATAGGTGGGCAGACTGTGGATGTGGAGCTGACCAATAAACCCATTCCCCATGAAAAACTGGACTTCATCTACCATTTGAAGACAGGGGCTCTCTTAGAGGCATCCATGATGATCGGCGCGCTGCTTGGCGGCGCTGACGAGGAGGAGACCCGGCTGGTGGAACAGATGGCCGCGGCCATCGGCGTTGCATTTCAGATTCAGGACGATATCCTGGATGTGACCAGCAGCATGGAAGTGCTGGGAAAGCCGGTACTCAGCGATGAAAAGAACAATAAAACCACTTATGTGACCCTGGAGGGGCTCGAGAAGGCAAAAAAGGACGTGGCCCGGATTTCCGACGACGCTGTCCGAATTCTTCATGAGCTGCCAGGGGAAAACGAATTCCTGGAGGCATTGATCCACATGCTGGTGAGCCGGGAAAAGTAAAAGGATCTGGTTAAATTATGATACTGGAATTAATCAATGGCCCGGAGGATATCAAGAAACTGACGGGGAAAGAACTGGATATACTGAGACAGGAGATACGGGACTTTTTGATCGGAAA
The DNA here is from genome assembly GCF_014288035.1 of Hungatella sp. L36. Taxonomy (NCBI): domain Bacteria; kingdom Bacillati; phylum Bacillota; class Clostridia; order Lachnospirales; family Lachnospiraceae; genus Hungatella; species Hungatella sp. L36. The sequence goes on from NZ_JACOPC010000016.1 coordinate 51,031, forward strand.
GATCAGCAGGACCGGAGGCCACCTGGCTTCCAATCTGGGAGTCGTGGAGCTGACCATGGCTATTTATCTCGTGTTTGATCTGCCGAAGGATAAGATCATCTGGGATGTGGGACACCAGTCGTACACCCATAAGATCTTAAGCGGCAGAAAGGGTGAGTTTGACGATTTGCGGCAGTACGGCGGGATGAGCGGCTTCCCGAAACGGAAGGAGAGCCCCTGCGACGCCTTTGATACAGGTCACAGTTCTACTTCTATTTCGGCAGGACTCGGTCTTGCACAGGCCAGGGATGTTTCCGGACAGGACCATTTCGTCGTGTCTGTGATCGGCGACGGTGCATTAACCGGCGGTATGGCCTACGAGGCGCTGAATAACGCTGCCCGCATGAAGAAGAATTTCATCATTATATTAAATGACAACAACATGTCCATTTCCGAGAATGTCGGGGGAATGTCCCGGTATTTAAACGGAATCCGGACTGGCGACGGATACCTGGATCTGAAGAAATATGTGACAAATGTCCTTTCCAGAATCCCGGTAATCGGAGATGAACTGATTGACAAGATCAGCCGTACGAAAAACGGCATCAAGCAGCTCCTGATTCCGGGAATGCTGTTCGAAAACATGGGAATCACGTATCTGGGACCGGTGGATGGCCATGATGTCAAGGCCCTGGCCAGAGCGCTCAAAGAGGCGAAGAAGCTGGACCACGCGGTTCTCGTCCATGTTATCACGAAAAAGGGAAAAGGCTATGAGCCTGCGGAAAAGAATCCGTCCAGATTCCATGGTGTGGAACCATTTGACGTGCTCACAGGGGAATCGAAAAAAGAGAAAAAGAATCCCAGCTATACGGACGTATTTTCCAAGACGATCTGCCAGCTGGCGGAAAAGGACCCAAAGATCACGGCGGTGACGGCAGCGATGCCGGACGGAACCGGACTCAAGCGCTTCAGCCGTCTCTATCCGGACCGGTTCTTCGATGTCGGAATCGCGGAGGAGCACGCGGTGACTTCCGCGGCTGGGATGGCCGCCGGCGGTTTGAAGCCGGTGGTGGCGGTCTACTCATCCTTTTTACAGAGAGGCTTCGATCAGATTCTGCATGATGTCTGTATCCAGAATCTGCCGGTGGTATTTGCCGTGGACCGTGCCGGACTGGTCGGCAGCGACGGCGAGACCCATCAGGGAATCTTTGATTTATCCTTCTTATCGGCAATCCCGAACATGAGCATCTTCGCCCCGAAGAATCTATGGGAGCTGAAGGCGGGACTGGAATTTGCCGTGTCCTTCGGTGGGCCGTTTGCCATTCGCTATCCGAGGGGAGAGGCCTACAGAGGCTTGAAGGAATTTAACGCGCCTGTCGAATACGGCAGGGGCGAGATGCTGTACGAGGAAAAGGACATTGCCCTTCTGGCCGTGGGCAGCATGGTGAGTACGGGAGAGCACGTCCGGGAGAAGCTAAAGTCAGAGGGCTGGAGTTGTACGCTGGCCAACGGCCGGTTTGTCAAGCCGTTTGACGAGGAGCTGGTGGACCGCCTTGCGAAAAACCACTGGCTGATCGTCACCATGGAGGAGAATGTCCTTCAGGGCGGCTACGGCCTCATGGTCACTCGGTATATCCACGAGCACTATCCGCACGTGAAGGTGATGAATATCGCCATTCCGGACGGCTATGTGGAGCACGGCAATGTATCGCTTCTGAGAAAAGGTCTGGGCATCGACAGTGATTCCGTGATCTGGAGGATGAAGAAGGAATATCTCGATACCGAGCGTCAGAATATGGAATGGAAGACTATCAATACAGAGGAAAAGAAGGCATGAAAGAACGATTAGATGTGCTTTTAGTGAAACGGAATTTAGCGGAATCCAGGGAGAAGGCGAAGGCTGTGATCATGTCCGGCATCGTCTATGTGGAAGGCCAGAAGGAAGATAAGGCGGGAACCACCTTCGATGAGTCCGCGAATATTGAAGTGCGGGGCCATACTTTAAAATATGTGAGCCGCGGAGGACTCAAGCTGGAGAAGGCCATGAGCCATTTCGGCGTCATGCTGGAGGGAAAGACCTGTATGGACGTAGGCTCTTCCACCGGTGGATTTACCGACTGCATGCTTCAGAACGGGGCTGTAAGGGTCTATGCCGTGGACGTCGGACACGGCCAGCTGGCCTGGAAGCTTCGGAACGACGAGCGGGTAGTCTGCATGGAAAAGACGAATATCCGCTACGTGACGCCGGACGAGATCCCGGAAAAGATCGATTTCTCATCCATCGACGTGTCCTTTATCTCTCTGACGAAGGTGCTGGAGCCTGTGAAGAAGCTTTTGAAGGACGACGGCGAGATCGTCTGCCTAATTAAGCCGCAGTTTGAAGCAGGCCGTGAGAAGGTTGGGAAAAAAGGGGTGGTACGTGAGAAGAGCGTGCATCTGGAAGTGATTGAGATGGTGATCGCCTACGCGGTTTCCATTGGCTTCGAGGTGCTTCATTTAGAATACTCTCCGATCAAGGGGCCGGAGGGCAATATTGAATATCTCCTTTATTTGAAGAACCATCCGGAAGGAGTGCATTTTCCCGACGTGCCGGTGGCGCCGAAGGAAATTGTGGAAGCCGCGCATCAGGAACTGAGCGAGGGAAAATAAGGAGAGGTTATGAAAGAGTTCTTTATCATCATGAATCCCGAGAAACAGGGGGCGAAGGAGACGGCGCAGGTGATCCGCGATTATCTGACCAGTCATGGCGCTTCCTGTCTGATCGGGAAGGGGGACGGCAGACGGGGCGGGGATTACCATTATACGGACGCTTCCATGGTGCCGCCGGAGACGGAATGCATCATCACTCTTGGCGGAGACGGAACCCTGATTCAGGCGGCCAGGGACTTGGCGGGCAGAAATATTCCCATGCTGGGAATCAACCGCGGCACCCTGGGGTACTTAACGCAGATTTCCAGGACTGAGGAGATCGATACGGCTCTGGATGCCCTTCTGGCAGACGAGTATCAAGTGGAAGAACGGATGATGTTAAACGGACGGGCCTACAGCAGTACAGGCCGTCTGTATGAGGATATCGCGCTGAACGAGATCGTAATTACGAGAAACGAACGGCTGAAAATGCTTCATTTTCGGGTTTATGTCAACCATGAATTCTTAAATGAATACCGGGCGGATGGGCTGATCGCAGCCACCCCCACGGGATCTACCGCGTACAATCTGTCGGCCGGGGGACCGATCATAGTTCCGGATTCCACTCTGATGGTCTTAACGCCCATCTGTTCCCACGCATTAAATGCCAGGAGCATCGTCATGTCCGCTGACGCGCGGATACGGATTGAAATACTGGGCGACCCGGGAACAAGCCAGGCTGCCGTCTACGATGGGGACACGGCCGCGGAGCTGCATTCCGGGGATTACATCGAGATACACCGGTCGGAGACGAAGACCGTTCTTATAAAATTAAAAGATGTATCATTTCTTGACAACCTGCGCAATAAAATGGCTGGCATATAGGAGGGCACATTATGAAACTGGAAAGACACAGCAAAATTGTGGAACTCATCGGGAAATATGAGATTGAGACCCAGGAGGAACTGGCGGAATACTTAAACCAGGCCGGATTTGCCGTGACTCAGGCGACGGTATCGAGAGATATCAGGGAGCTGAAGCTGACAAAGGTTCAGTCGGAGTCCGGAAAGCAGCGGTACATGGTGCTTCAGAATCAGAGCTCCTTTTCTGACAAGTACATCAGAATTCTGCGTGACGGGTACATGTCCATGGACATGGCGCAGAACATTCTCGTCATCAAGACTGTTTCGGGCATGGCCATGGCCGTGGCGGCTGCCCTGGACGCTCTTCATTTTAATGAAATCGTAGGCTGTATTGCCGGGGATGATACGATCATGTGCGCAGTGCGCAGCGCGGACGATACCATTCTGGTGATGGACAAACTGAAAAAACTCATCGCAGGATAAAGGAGGCGTGCCATGCTTTCAGAATTACATGTGAAGAACCTGGCCCTGATCGAAAAGGCAGATATCGAATTCGGGGAGGGGCTTAACATTTTAACGGGTGAGACGGGGGCTGGAAAGTCGATTATCATCGGCTCAGTCACCATGGCGCTGGGCGGTAAGGTGCCGAAGGACATTATCCGCAGGGGCACGGAGTATGCCTATGTGGAACTCTTATTTACCGTAACGGAGCCGGACAAGGTGCGCGTATTGAAGGAGATGGACGTCTGCCCGGATGAGGGCGGAACCGTGATCATTTCCCGGAAAATTATGCCCGCGCGCAGCCTCTGCAAGATCAACGATGAAACGGTGACTGTCGGAAAGCTTAAGACGATTACCGGTCTTCTAATCGATATTCATGGTCAGCATGAACATCAGTCTCTGCTGTACAAGCACAAGCATCTGGAAATTCTGGATAAATACCACGAGCGAAAATCATACGACCTAAAACAGAATATTGCCGGCCTGTACCGAACCTATACCGGGCTTAAGGATCGGGTGGCTTCGTTTCACATGGATGAGGAATCCCGCCTGCGGGAGATGGATTTTCTGCGGTTCGAGATTGATGAGATCGAGGGGGCGAACGTAAAAGACGGGGAGGAAGAGGAGCTGACGGCCCGCTACCGCCTGTTTACCAACGCCAGAAGGATTGCGGAGAGCCTGTCGGCCGCCTATGAGGCGGTGAATACCGATACGCTGGATTACGCCTTAAAAGAGGTGGAGCATGTGGCCTCCTTCGATGAGAAGCTGGGGGCGATCCGGGATCAGCTGTTTGACGCCGACGCGATTTTGAGCGATATCAGCCACGAGATTTCATCGTATATGGAGGACATGTCCTTCGATGAGGAGGAATACCGGGAGCTGGAGGAGCGGCTGGATGTGATTCACAATCTGGAGGCGAAGTACGGGAAGACGGCGGAGCAGATTCAGGAGAATTTAGAGAATAAGAGAAAGCGTCTGGAAGAGCTGGAAGATTACGATGCCTTAAAGCAGAGGACGGAGCAGGAGCTGGAAGAGACGGAGAGCAGGCTGGAGGTGCTCTGCGGGCAGCTGTCCGAGATGAGAAAGGCTGCGGCGAAGGAGCTGACGGCGAAGATCAAAGCCGGGCTCACGGACTTGAATTTCATCGATGTGGAGTTTTCCATGGAATTCAGCCGTTTAAGCCACTTTACCGCCGGCGGATTTGACGAAGCGGAGTTCATGATCTCCACGAACCCGGGAGAGAGCGTAAAGCCTCTGGGCATGGTGGCCTCCGGCGGCGAGCTGTCGAGAATCATGCTGGCCATCAAGACTGTGCTCGCGGACACCGACGACATTCCCACTCTGATCTTCGATGAGATCGACACGGGAATCAGCGGCAGAACGGCGCAGATGGTGTCGGAGAAGCTCTCCTACATCGCAAAGAACCATCAGGTTATCTGCATCACCCACTTACCGCAGATCGCGGCCATGGCCGATGCGCATTACGAGATCGCGAAGACGGCCGCAGACGGGCGGACCACCACCACGATCCGGCCGCTGGCGGCGGATGAGATGGTGGACGAGCTGGCAAGGCTGCTGGGAGGTGCGAAGATCACCGAAGCGGTGAGAGAGAACGCCAGGGAGATGAAGAGGCTGGCGGGGGAGAGGAAGTAGAGAAGATAATTGAAGCTTTAACAAAACAAAAAAGAATCACTGGATTTTTTAGTCCGGTGATTCTTTTTTGTATCTTAGCCGTGATATCCGAGCTGATAGGAAATATCCTGTACAGTTTCCAGGATCGTCCGGAAACAGGAATTGATAAAATCATCCGTCATGCGGCCAAGTGGTCCTGTGACACTTAGGGCGGCGATAATCTTTCCGCTGTAGTCCCGCAATGGGAAGGCAATGCAGCGGGCGCCGAGTTCACACTCTTCATTGTCATAGCCGTACCCTCTTTTCCTGATTAGCTGCAGTTCATTAAGGAGCATCTCCTTCGTAACCAGGGTATTGCTGGTGTATCGGGTAAGACCTTTTAGCCGTATCATCTCATCGATCCTGGATTCCGGGAATTCTGAGAGGATTACCTTGCCGACGCCGGTGCAGTGCATGGGGGCCTGACTGCCGATCCGCTGGGTGGTCCGCAGCATCTGGCCGGGACCGTCTGCGACGTGAACGTAGACCACGGTATAGTCCTGTTCCACCGCCAGACAGACACATTCACCAAGATTAGTAGACAGCTGTTTCATCGGACCGGATGCGATTTCCACAATGCCGGTCCGGTTGCTGATATGGCTGGCAAGACCGCATAACTTGTATGTCATCTGGTATTTTAATGTTTCACGGTCCTTGTAGACGTAGCCGTTGCGTTCCAATGAATTTAAAAAACGCAGAGTCGTGCTGGTGTTGTAATTTAACTGGTTTGAGATATCAATAAGTCTCATGGGCTCTTTGCTACAGGAAAGCAGTTCTATAATGGCTAATACCTTGTCAGTCGATTGATTGTCCTTTGCAAAGCGGTTTGAATGTTCTGTCTCTTCCATGATCCGCCTCCGTTTCTGTTCTTGAAGATTAGTATACCATAAACACGATATTCGTAAAAGACCTTACTTCGTGCTCATAGTATACCATACTTTATCGGGCTATGAGTATATCATATCGGCCGGTGTATAGAATTGTCAATGGTTTGAGGAAAATAATTTCAATAAATGAAATAAGATTTTAAATAATAAAATAAAAATAGTAAACCATCTTGACTTATTTTGGAAAATAATATATAATTTTGATTAACAAAAGTAGAATTCAATTATTAAAAATAAATAATCGGAAGGAGGGTATAGAAATTACGTTGCATTGGGGAAGCAAGAGGAAAATATTGATTGGTACATGAAGGAGGAGAACATGAAAAAGAAGATTTTAGCTCTTTTAGCAGGAACAGTATTGGTTACGGGGATACTTGCCGGATGTGGGAATTCCGGAAAAACAGAGGTGCAGAATAACAGCACCGAGGCGGGGAAGGCAGAGAGTACAAAAACGGCTCAGACGGAGGAAAAGAAAGAATCCGTGGAGATGGATACCATCACCGTATGGTCTGATAATGCCCATGAGCAGGAACTGAGAGAAAAACAGATTGCAGATTTTAACAACGGAGAAGGAAAAGAGCTGGGAATTCAGATCGATTACAAGGTTTATGGGGACAAGTACTCCGATACGATCAAGATTGCCGCCCAGGCGGGAGAAGCTCCTGACTTATTCCGTTCGGATTCAAAGTGGATGCAGGATTTCGTGGACAATGGTTTTCTGGTTCCAATCGAGGAGCTTCCGGGAAGCGAAGCGCTTCTGGACCAGTATAAGGATCTGGTGGCGAACCAGTCCCATGTATTTAACGGCAAGACGTACACACTGCCCTATAACCTGACTACATATGGATTTGTAATTAACAAGGAGTTATTTGCAAAGGCTGGTCTCACGGAAGCAGACTATCCAACGACCTGGGATGAAGTAAGGGAGGTAGCAGCGAAGATCACGGAGGCTTCGGAAGGAAAGGCGTATGGCCTGGGACTTTCCAGCACGCTCTGGACGATCAGTTCCTTCTATACCATGCCGGCAGGACAGAACGTGGGTCACTATGGGTATGACTGGAATGCGAAGAAGTTCGACTATTCCGCATTTAATCCAATGATTAAGGCGATTGATCAGATGGTAGCAGATGAAAGTGTGTTCCCAGGATTTGAGACGCTGGACGGTGATGGCATCAGGGCTCAGTTTGCGGCAGGTAATATCGGTATGATCGGTGCGGCCAGTTTCGACTGTGCGGTTTACACGACTCAGTTCCCGGCTGTATGTGACTGGGAAGTCATTAATATTCCGAAGTTCACCGAAGATCAGGTTACATATAAGCGTTTCGGAAATCCAACAAACCTTTTATGTGTGGGTACAAAGGCCAAAGAGCATCCGGAAAAGGTGCTGAAAGTGCTGGAATTCTTCTATTCAGACAAGAACGCAGCCGAGATGTATGAAAACGGCCTGTATATTCCGGTAAGGACCCAGGCAGTCGAGATGGCGTCAAAGAAGCCGGAGTTAAAGGGCTGGGAGGCATTTGCTGATTTTGATGAAATCTTTGCTATGCCGCCGGTTCCGGATACCTTAATTACAGTGGAGGGCACCACTTACAGAGAGGCCATTGCCAATATCTGGTCCAATGCGGAAATCGATGATGTGGATTCGATTATGGCAGATATCGATCAGCGTTACAATGACGCCCTGCAGAAGGCAGATCAGACAGTAGTGGCACTTTACGCACTGAAGGACGGGGTAACACCGGAAAAAAGTAAATAGTATACCAGGATTGTGAGAACAGGAGCCGTATTCTTAAAACTGCAGAAAATTTAAGGATGCGGCTCTTATAAATGCAGGAGACGGGGGATTAAAAAATGAAGGTAATCAGGAAAGAACAGGCCCTGGAAGTCTGGAAGCATGTGGATATTGTTGTGGCTGGAGGCGGTCCTGCGGGGGTAGGAGCGGCCGTATCAGCTTCACGTCAGGGAAAAAAGGTGCTTCTTCTTGAAAAACGGGCATACCTTGGAGGCAATATAACGGCGTGTTACGTCGAGAACTGCAACTACTTCTTAAAGGGGACGGGCTTCGAATCAGAGGGAATTTATGCGGAAATCGAAAAAAAGTGTTATGAGAAATATGGGAATGATAATCTGCGGGAATGCAATAAGACGTGTTTCAGCAGCGAGTATCTGAAGGTGTTCCTGGATGAGTTTGTGCAGGAAGCTGGTGTGGAAGTCCTGTTTCATTCCTTTGTAAATGAAGTGATCATGGAGAAGGACCGGATTGCTGCCGTTCTGATCCAGACAAAGAAAGGCCCGATGGCAGTAACTGCTGATATCTACATTGATACCACCGGCGATGGTGATGTGGCCTTTGCGGCGGGAATTCCATATGAGCAGGGACGAAAGGAAGACGGACTATGCCAGCCGGGAACCGTTTCTCTGCGGCTTTCAGGCGCCGATACGGATGCTTTGCTGCAGGATGGAGACCGGCTCTCTGAAATCGGGCGGATCTTTAAAGAGGATTACCGGGCCGGCAGGACGGGACTTCCCTGCAAACGTCAGGATCTGCCGTTTGGAAGGCTGACTGGGGGCGGAGTGATCTCTTATGTGAATTATTCCTGCTGCTATGGCCTGGATCCTACGGATCCCGGGGATTTGACAAAGGGGGAACTGGAATGCAGACAGTATGTCATGGATATCTACCGCTACTTAAAAGGGCATTTTGAGGAGCTGAAAGGAATCGAAGTCGCCTCCATATCGCCGGAAATTGGTTTCCGCGACAGCAGAAGAATTCTGGGAAAGTATTATCTGACAATTGAGGATATGGAGAGCCAACGTCATTTCGATGATGTGATAGCAGTATTTCCGCGATTTTATGACATGCTTGCACCGGATGCATATATGGATGGAGACGGCAGGGTGGAAGGAAAAGGCTACAAAGGCCATATCTATGAACCGGTCGTGGACAAGAGAACGTTTGAGGTTCCGTATGGGAGCCTGCTTCCTGTATCCGTCACTAATCTGTTGACGGCAGGACGGTGTATCAGCGCAGATCATGTAGCTGAGAGCGGGGTGCGTGCGATATCACTCTGCATGATGACGGGAGAGGCGGCTGGTACGGCAGCGGCGCTTGCAGTCAGGGACCAGGTGACTCCGGCGGAGATCTCTGTGAAGGAACTGCAGACCATATTAAAACAGCAGAACAGACTGCTGCCGGTATAAGACAGGGGTGGATAAAATGGGAAAAGAGAGAAACGGGAAGCTTCCCGGAAAGAGACGCAGGCTGAAGGGGGATTCCATTCAGGCAATCGCCATGCTGACGCCAATGATGCTGGGATTTGTAATATTTACGTATGTACCGATTGTATATATACTGCGCTACTCCTTCTATCAGTCAAACGGTTTTCGGGAAACCTGGATCGGTCTCGATAATTTCGTCAGGGTGTTTACAAGAGATCCTGCGTTCTGGCAGTCCATCGTGAATGTCTTTATCCTGTCGTTCGGGAAGCTGGCTGTGGAAATCCCGCTGGCTCTTCTGCTGGCAGTACTGTTAAACAAGGGGCTGAAGGCTACTGGTCTGTTCCGGGTTGCCCTGTTCCTTCCGGCGATCATCAGCACAGCCATAACCGGCCTCATCTTTTCGCTGATGTTTGCCTCGTTTAATGGAATTATCAACGGCATGCTTCAGAGTATCGGATGGATTCAAAAGCCGATCAGCTGGTTCAGCCATAAGGGAACCGCCATGCTGGTTCTGGGAATGGCTTCTGTCTGGAATAATTTCGGAATCAACATGATTTTCTTCCTCATGGCGCTCCAGAGTGTTCCGATAGAGCTGTATGAATGTGCAGATATTGACGGAATTACTCCGTTTAAAAAGTTTTTTTACATCACGCTTCCGATGATAGGGCCGACCTTCCAGGCAGTACTCTTAATGGCAATTGTAGGAAGCTTAAAGATGAGCGAGCTGATCCTCGCTTCCACCAACGGCCAGCCTGCAGGCAAGACCGAGGTGGTCATGACGTACGTGTTCAAGTATTTCTTTGGATATGACGGAAGAACTGTAGAGGTGGGGTACGCTTCGGCGATGGCTCTCGTAACGGGTGTGATTTTGGCCGGTATTTCCGCCGTATACATGAAGTGCAGCAATAAAATTGGCCACAGCATTGATTAGGGGACAGAAAAGGGGTGTACATATGAGCGAAGGCAAACGAAAAAAAATAATATCATCCGCACTGGTTTATCTGGTCCTTACGGTAATCCTGATTATTTCTATTTTTCCTGTTCTATATACGATTCTGGGCTCATTTAAAGGAAATATGGAACTGCTGACCGAAGGCAACCGTTTATTTCCAAGGAAATTTGTTCTGGACAACTATATTCAGGCGTGGAATCTGGCGGATTTCGAGAAATATACCGTGAATTCCGTGTTTATGTCGGGGACTATTGTTATCGGTACGATTGTGACCAGCACGATCGCCGGATACGTTTTTGAGAGGGGAGATTTCCCCGGAAAGAATCTTTTATTTGGACTGGTTATTTCATCCATGTTCGTGTCACTGGGAAGCCTGACTCTTTATCCGACCTTTGTGATCGCCAAGTTTTTCGGTATCAACAAGTCTTTATGGGGTGTCATCATAATCCGGGTGTTTGGGTTAAATGTGACGAATCTTTTCATCACCCGATCCTACATCCGATCCATCTCGAGAGAGATAGACGAGTCGGCAAAGGTGGATGGCTGTTCCTTCTTTGGTATTTACCGCAGAATCATCTTTCCGCTGCTGAAGCCTCTGATTGCTACGATAGCAATTCTGGAGTTCCGCCATTCTTGGAATGATTATCTGATGCCCATGGTGTTTACACTGTCGAATCCGGACCGTATGCCGCTGATCGTGGGAATCATGAACTTAAAGGGATCGGGAGAAGCGGCATCGTCCTGGAATTTAATGCTGGCGGGATCATCCATCGCGTTAATTCCCATGATTATTGTATATCTGATATTTAACCGCTATTTTATCGAAGGCCTGACGGCCGGTTCTGTTAAAGGATAAGGAGAGGAAACCGATATGACGAAAAAGGAATTGATTACAGAAATAAGAAAATATAGATGTTCCGATCTGTCTGATGGTATGGATGCGATGGGGCTGGTCGATAAGGGAACAATGGCTGAAGGCATGCGGCCGATCCGGCCAGGCATCGAGTTCAAGGGGTATGCCCATACGGTCAGGCTTCTTCCGAGACAGAGCGCGGTGACCCGCTGTACGAGCGTGGAGGAATGGAGAAAAGTACTGGCAGAGGGCTGTGACAATATTTATAATTTCGTGGATACCGTGACGGAGGAGAATGCCGGCGATATGGTAATCTGCATCGACATGGCCGGCGTGCGCGGTGGTGTATGGGGGTCGGAGATTGCCATGACCATGATGGAAAAAGGAATAGAGGGTGCCGTTATTGACGGCGGATGCCGGGATTCGTATGAAGCGAACCTGGAAAATGCACCTGTGTTCTGCACAAAAAGAACCTTTACTCATGCTTATGGCAGAGTGGAGCGCGGCGCCATCGGCGTACCTGTGGAATGTGCCGGTGTTACCGTGAAGCCGGGAGACATCATCTGTGCAGACGACGACGGTGTTCTGGTGATTCCCATTGAATACGCGGAGGAAGTGATACAGTATGCACGCGCCCAGCTGGAAGACGATATCGCGGTCAGAAGCAGACATTACGAGAATCTGGGATATGAGTCGGACTCCACTCTGGAGAGGCTAAAGGAGTAAGATGTTTTACGTATACGGCAGTATGGCGGAAGAACAGCCTGTGCAGTTCGCCGCAGGAAAAGTGAGAGAATGGCTGGAGGGTTCAAACAGCGGCGGTGATCTGTATGTTTTCCTGGAAGAAGACAGGAGGTGCCCCGAAGAGGGATACCGGCTGAGACGGGAAAAAAGCGGTTTTCGAATCGCGGCTTCAGACCGGGCCGGCATGATGTACGGTCTGCTGGATCTGGGCCGGGCACTGACTAACGCCGATGGCCGGACGGAGTGTGTCAAAGACAGGAGTGTGACGCCGTACATACGAAAGAGAGGGATCAAGTTTAATATCCCTCTGGATGCCAGAACGCCCAGCTATTCTGATGCATCAGACTCCGCCTTCGAAACAATCCCCGATGTGTGGGATTTTGAATTCTGGCAGGAATACTTAGACGCTATGGCGGAGTACCATTACAACGTCCTTTCCCTCTGGTCTCTGTCACCTTTTCCGTCTATGGTGAGGATCCCGGAGTACCCGCTTACCGCACTGGAAGATGTAATGCGGTCCGTAATTATCCCACAGCCGGAGATGAGCGGCTGGAAGATGTATACAGAGGACATGAAGAAAGGGCTGTATCCGGTAAAGAAGATGTCCATGGATGAGAAGATGGATTTCTGGAAACGGGTTATGGCCTGCGCCGCAGACCGATGCATCGAAGTGTATCTGTTTACCTGGAATCTGTTTGTCTATGGCACGGAAGAGAGTCCGTACGCGCTGACCTCCGATCAGCATAATCCTGTGACAAAAGATTACGTGTACCATGCCGTGCGCGCCATGCTGGAGACGTATCCCCTGTTGGCGGGAATCGGCGTGACAGCAGGCGAGTATATGGCCGGAGACGGCACGGATATTGCATTTATCCGGGATACCTACGGAAGGGCGGTGGAAGACTGTCTGAAATGCCATCCGGGCAGGAAGATCCGGTTTATTCATCGGATGCAGTATGCGGCATTTCATGAGATAGAAGAGAAGTTTCGTGATTTTCCGGGGACGTTTGAGATCAGTTTTAAGTACTCCCAGGCACATATGCATTCCTCGGTAAAACCGCAGTTTTTCCTGGATTTTATAAAGGAACATGATACGGAGACAAGGTTCTGGTTTACACTCCGTGACGATGATTACTATATGTTCCGCTGGGGAGATCCGGATTTTGCAAGAGAGTATTTAAGGAATATGCCGGTTTCAAGGATGACGGGATTTTGTCTCGGTGCGGACGGTTTTACCTGGGGGCGCGATTATATGGACCGGATCGATCAGACGCATCCCCTCTATATACGAAAGATGTGGTACAAAATGTGGCTGTGGGGCCAGCTTTCCTATGATATAAACTGTGAAGAGGAATTCTTTGCCGGCGAATTGGAGCGCGTGTATGGAACAGAGGGAAAAAGGCTGAGTGGCGTATGGAAAAAAGCATCACGGATTATCAGCATATTTCATCTGGTTCACTGGCACGACTACGATTTTCAGTGGTATCCGGAAATGTGCTGCAGCCTCGAGCATCCACCGGTAAGAAAACTGGAATTTGCAGATATCAATGAATTTATGGCATGTAAGAGCATGCCGGAAGGCGGATGCATCTCTGTTAAGGAGTTTGCAGAGTGTCTGGTGGAAGGGCAGACTGTAAAGGCGGTCACGCCTCTTCAAATCGCACAGATTATGAAACAATATTCGGAATTTGTGCTAAAAGAAGTTGCATTATTGGAAAAAGGTTGTAAGATGGGATGCGGGCTTTATCGTCTTCTCATGGATATGAGAGCGCTGGCATATCTGGGAACCTATTATTCTGATAAATTGAAGGCTGCTGTTCATTTATGCGTCTGGCGCATCGATCCGGAGCGGTACCAGGAAAAAAAAACGGCAGTCGGACTTTTAAGAGACTGTGCCGGGCACTGGAAAATGTATTCGTCATTTATAAAGCAGTATTATAAACCACAACGTTTTGCAAGGCTGTGCAGCTATGTGGATCCGGAATATTTTGACCGGTGGGCTGAGCTGGATATTCAGCTGGCTGAAAATCAGTGAGGGACGGGAGGGAAGATTATGCCATGGTGGAAGGAAGAGCCGTGGAGGCTGATTCAGACGAATCTCCGGGAAATTGATATGCAGGATTTATCAGCGGAACGGTATGTTGCGGATTTAAAAGATTTCCATGCTACGGTTGTCCTGCTCAATGCGGCGGGAATTAGCGCGGGATACGATACGAAACTGCCGTATCACAGCAAAAATCCGTATCTGACAGGGGACAGCCTGGAAAGAATCGTGGAACTCTGCCATGAAAATGGTATACGGGTGATTGCCAGAGCCGACTTTTCAAAGGTAAGGCGGAACGTGTACGAAATGCATCCGGAATGGGCATTTCGAACGGAACACGGAGATGTAATGGAACAGAACGGTTTTGTCCAGACGTGTCTCTGCGGAGATTACCAGCAGAAATACGCCTTTGAAATTCTGGAGGAGCTTTTCGGACGGATCCCATTCGACGGCCTGTACTGCAACATGGGCGGCTTTCAGACAAGGGACTATGAATTTCGGGATTATGGATTCTGTCACTGCCGAAGCTGCCGCGAAGCGTTTCGGAATTACTCGGGAAAAGAACTTCCGGAACAAAGAGATTTGCAGGATCCTGTCTGGAGTGAGTATGAGGTATTTCAGAAACACATGCTTACAACTTACCGGAAAAAGATGGCAGGTTTCCTAAAGGGGATAAGCGGGGAGATCTGTTTTGACGACGTGGATTACGCCAGGATTGAAGCGGCTACAGAGGTAAGCACACGCCTGCCTCACTGGATCTACCATGCTTCCAGCAACTGCCGGGCAATCATTGGTGACGGCACATCCGGAATTATCTGTTCCAATACCTCTGTCAGCTATCCTGGTTACGGTCTGCGCCACGCGTCGGTGAGTCCTGCTCTGCATGCCATGCGTCTGTGGCAGAATATGGCGAACTTAGGAGTCCTGGACTACTATCTGATCGGTAGGCTCGATACGGCATCGGACAGAAGCGCATTTGAAACCGTAAAACGTATTTTTGCATTTCGTGAGAAGCATGACGCTGTATACCGGAATCTTCATTCGACTGCCAGTGTTCTGCTGCGAAGAAAGGACCGATGGGTGGCCACGGAAGAAGAAAAAGGCTGGATTCGCGTTCTGACGGAAGCGCATATTCTGTTTGCGGAGATCTTGCCTGACGCGATGAAGCAGGCAGATTTGAGCAGGTACCGGGTGGTAATTCTTGCTGACGAGGGGGAATTGGAGCAGCAGGAAGGTGATCGGATTGATGAATATGTCCTGCGGGGCGGAACCGTAATCGCATCGGGGCAGAACCGGATCAGAGAGTACCCCGCCGGAAGCGGAGGACCGGAATTCCTAAGAAGCTCCGGCATTATGAAATTAGAGAAGGAAGACCGGCAGGCCATGTCTGCGCAGCTGTTTCTGGAAAAAGAAGAAAAACAGGCCTTTCCTTCTCATCAGGACATCGATGCTGTTCCAGTGGGAGACACCTACTTTTTCCTGGAGTGGGACAAAGCGGCGAAAACCTTTCTGAAACTGATACCCCGTCAGCCTTTTGGTCCGCCGGAATGCTGCTGTTCCAGGGAAGTATGGAACTATCCGGGACTGATTGAATATACGTACGGTTCCGGGAGATCGTTCACTCTTCCCTGGCTGCCTGGAAGTTTTTACAGTAAAACCGGCCATTCCAACACGGTTGGAATCATGAGAGATATTCTTACAGAGCACTGTGGCCTGGTCAGTGTGGCTGCGGACTTAACACCGATGGCAGAGGTCACCGTATCAGCGGATGAGAGCGGCCATATCCTGATCCAGCTGGTTAATAACAGCGGCGCCTTTGGTCTCACATTTTTTGGTCCGCTGCCGGTGGAACAGGTAAGCCTGCAGATTCCAACAGAAAAAATACCGGTAAGTGTTATAAGTCTTATGGGAGGCCATGTGACGTGGCGGAAGGAACATGGAACTCTGTTTCTGCTGCTGGACCGCCTGGCAGAGTACGATGCTCTGAGAATAGAATTTGAGGATGGAGGAAGTGACGGATGAGAGATAGTATTCATAAGTATTTCAGGGTGGGGACCATACTATGGATGAGTTACCCGCCAGCCCAGTATGGTTTTACAGAACCGTTAAAAAAGATCCTGAGAGACGATTATTTTGACGCAATAGAAGTGAAGTCGGTCGAAGACGAGACACAAAGAACAGAAGCAAAGGCACTTCTTGCCCAGTCTCATATGACCGTGTGCTTCGGCGCGCAGCCAGGACTCTTAAGCCGTGGATTAAATCCCAACTCTCTTGTGGAGGAAGAGCGGAAGGAAGCGGAAGCCTTTCTCTGCGCTTCCATTGATGAGGCGGAATACCTTGGCGCGGAGGGGATTGCATTTCTGTCCGGCGCATGGGAAGAGGAGACGAGGGAACAGGCCTTTAAACAGCTAAAAAAAACCACGCTGGCCGTATGCAGATACGGAGCGTCAAAAAATATGACTGTAAATCTGGAAGTATTTGATTACGATATGGATAAGAAAGCGCTCATAGGGCCTGCGCCTTATGCCGCGAGATTTGCCTCTGAAATCAGATGCTTTTGCAGGAACTTTGGCCTTTTGGTGGATCTGTCCCATTTTCCGACCACATATGAGACGAGCCGGTTTGTGATTCAGACTCTGAGACCGTATATCACCCATCTTCATATTGGAAATGCGGTGGTGAAGGAAGGCTGTGACGGATATGGCGACAAGCATCCAAGATTTGGATATCCAGGCAGTGCCAACGATACTCCTGAACTGCTTGATTTCTTTCAGGTATTGAGAGAAGAGGGCTTTTTTAGAAAGGCCGATCCATTGGTATTATCCTTAGAGGTGACGCCGCGGCCTGGAGAAGACGGAGATCTGATACTGGCTAATACAAAGCGGGTGATTAACCGTGCATGGGCGCTGCTGGAGGATTAGAGAATGAAGATAGTGATATTGGATGGATACACGGAGAATCCGGGAGATTTAAGCTGGAGCGTATTTGAAGAGCTGGGAGAGGTGACGGTCTATGACAGAACAGAGAAATCTCAGATCGTGGAGAGAATAGGCACTGCAGAGGCGGTGCTGACCAATAAAACACCCATAACTGCGGAGACGATGGCGGCGTGCAGGAATCTGCATTATATCGGGGTTCTGGCTACCGGATATAATGTTGTGGACCTGGAGGCAGCAGGCAGACACGGCGTTACCGTGACAAATGTGCCCGCCTACAGTACGGATTCCGTGGCGCAGCATACGATGGCGTTAATTCTGGAGCTGTGCAACCATGTAGGTGTGCATCAGGAGAGCGTCAGAGATGGTGACTGGGTGCGGAGCCGGGATTTCTGTTACTGGAAGCGGCCGGTCATAGAACTGGCGGGAAAGACACTTGGAATTGTGGGATACGGAAGTATTGGGAAGAGGACGAAAGCTCTGGCAGAGGCGTTCGGCATGAAGGTTCTGGTAACCTCGGGCCATCTGGATCCCGGTGTGCTGCCGGGAGGGACGGCAAGAGTGGTAGATCTTGAGACCCTGTTGTGCAGCTCGGATTACGTATCCCTGCATTGTCCTCTGACAGATAAGAACCGGCATATGATGAATAAGGATTCGTTTAGAAAGATGAAGAAAAGCGCATATGTGATCAATACCTCCCGTGGTCCGCTGATCTGTGAGGAAGACTTAAAAGAAGCCGTTTTAAACAGAACCATAGCAGGTGCTGCGGTCGATGTGGCGGAGGAAGAGCCCATGAGAGCAGACAGCCCGCTTCTGGATGTGGAAGGAATTCTTGTTACTCCACATATCGCCTGGGCGTCGAGAGAAGCCAGAGAGCGTCTGATGAGGATAGCAGAAGAAAATTTAAAACAGTATGTGGCGGGGACACCCGTCCATGTAGTCAGTGAAATACCCCGCGTTCATTAGCGGGAGTCAATATAATTTGGAGGTAAAAGAAATGAATATTAGTTTATTGGAACCAATCGGTGTACCGGAAGAGATGATCAACAGTCTGGCAGAGGGCTTAAGAAAGGAAGGACACGTATTTACGTATTACGACACGAAGACCACCGACGTGGAGGAACTGAAGAGACGTTCCGCCGGACAGGAAATAGTGATGATTGCCAACAATCCCTATCCCGATGAAGTGGTACAGTCCAGTGACAGCTTAAAAGCGATTGCTGTGGCGTTTACAGGAATCGATCATGTTGGACTTGCGGCATGCAGGGAAAAGAATATTCAGGTGCTCAACTGTGCCGGCTACTCCAACCAGTCAGTGGCAGAGTTGGCCGTAGGCATGGCCGTAACCGTGATGAGAAAGATACTGGAAGGTGATTTCGCGGTGAGAAACGGAAGAACCTCAGAAGGTCTTGTTGGTACGGAGATTTGCGGCAGAACTGTGGGTATCGTTGGCTGCGGCCAGATTGGTTTTAAGACAGCCAGACTGTTTAAAGCGTTCGGTGCCGAGGTGCTGGCATACTCCCGTCACGAAAAAGAAGAGTGGAAGGAAGCCGGAATCCGCTTTGCCGATATCGATATTTTATTAAAGGAGAGTGACATTATATCCCTTCATCTTCCGTTAAATGAAACAACAAAAGGCTTTTTTGACGGAGAAAAGATTGAGAAAATGAAGGAAGATGCAATTTTGATTAACTGCGCAAGGGGGCCGATCGTAGATAATGCGGCTCTGGCAAAGGCACTGAATGAAGGCAGGATCGCAGGAGCCGCCATCGATGTGTTTGATATGGAGCCTCCGATTCCCGCGGATTATCCGCTGTTAAGCGCTAAAAACGTTCTCATGACGCCTCATGTAGCTTTTGCTACAAAAGAAGCAATGGTTCGGAGAGCAAAAATAGAATTTGATAATGTTTACGCGTATCTTCAGGGAAAACCGGAGAATGTATGTAAATTCTGATCCGGCTATTTGGGAAAGGGTAAGAGTACATGACTGGAATCGTCTTTCAGAAAATAACCGTTATGTTTCTCATTTTAGCTGCCGGAATCCTGTGCTGCCGTTGGAAGCTGATTGATGAAGAGGGCAACCGGAAACTGTCCAATCTGCTACTGCTTCTGGTCAATCCTGTTGTCATATTCGTGTCTTACCAGATGGAATATGACAGCAGGCTGATCCGGAATCTGATTCTGGCGTTTCTTCTTGGGCTGCTCTGTTTTGCCCTACAAATCGCAGTCTGCAGTCTGCTAATCCCTGCGGGCGGCAAGTCAGGTCTTTTGACCCGAAAAAAAGAAAATAAAAATTATCAGATCGAAAGGCTGTGTGCTGTCTATTCCAACTGCGGGTTTATCGGAATCCCCCTGATTAACAGTCTGTTTGGAAGAGAAGGAGTCTTCTATCTGACCGGCTATCTCACGATCTTTTATCTGTTTCTGTGGTCTCACGGCGTGATACTCATGACGGGAAAAGCGGACAGACGTACAACCATAAAGAATCTCTGTTCTCCTGCTATCATCGGAGTGCTGCTGGGGTTGTTCTGTTTTGCGTTTCAGATACTTCTTCCGGATACGGTGGTCGAAGCGTTAAGTAGCATCGGGAGTATGAATACTCCCCTGGCCATGCTGGTTGCGGGGGCTGCGCTGGGACAGACCAGTCTGCGCTCCTGTGTAGGAAATGTGAGAATCTATTACATTTCCATGATCAGACTGATGATCATTCCATTCTGTCTTATTCTGCTGTTTCAGTTTCTTCCGTTTTCCCCGGTTTTACTTTTGACAACGTTAATTGCAGCCTCCTGTCCCGTAGGCGCCTGTTGTACCATGTTTGCACTCACATATGGAAAAGACGGAGCATATGCATCCCAGATATTTACGGTTACCACTTTGCTTTGCATCGTAACGATTCCATTTGTAGTGGCCGCTGCGGGGATTGTGGGGATAGGATAGTTGGGAAACGAGGACAGGAATTGGCGTTGCGCTGAAAGGGTATGGGAAGCGGTAAAGGAATGGGGAAACGATATGGAATGAGAAAACGATATGGAATGAGAAAATAATATGGAGAGGATAAAAATATAAGCAATGGGAGGATTCAAAATGGAGAAGGCGGATTGTTTGAAACACCGGAAAAGCAGTGTTGTGATAGCGGTTCAAAGGCCGGATGGAAGTCCGGTCAGTAAAAGGGAGGTGGAGATCCGGCAGACGGGTCACTCTTTTCTATTTGGATGCGGCGCATTTGAGACGCTGAACATCACAGACAGTGATTCTGGACCGGAAAAGCGGGCATTTTATGAAGAACGTATGGAAAAATGGCTGAAGCTTTTTAACTATGCGACGCTGCCGTTTTATTGGGGGCAGTTTGAAGCATCAGAAGGCAATACGAATACGGAAGCTGTAAGAAGGGCAGCCCTCTGGCTGAAAGAGAGAGGTGTTATACTGAAGGGACATCCGCTATGCTGGCATACCCAGACGGCACCGTGGCTTTTAGAGCTTACTAATCGGGATATTTTGGAGAAGCAGCTGGCAAGGATCCGGAGGGAGGTCACGGAATTCAAGGGACTGATTGACATGTGGGATGTGATCAATGAGGTCGTGATCATGCCGGTATTTGACAAATATGACAACGGAATCACCCGCATCTGCAAGGAACTGGGACGGGTACAGCTGGTCTCGGATGTATTTGGAGAGGCGAGGCGCAGTAATCCGGGCGCTGTGCTTCTTTTAAATGATTTTAATACCAGTCCCAAATACGAAGAATTAATAGAAGCGTGCCTGGAAGCGGGCGTTTCTATTGATGCGATCGGGATTCAGTCGCATCAGCATCAGGGATACTGGGGAAAAGAAAAGCTTCTTGAGGTGCTGGCGCGATTTTCACGTTTTGGACTTCCTGTTCATTTTACAGAAAACACGTTTATTTCCGGTCATCTGATGCCGCCTGACATCACAGATTTAAATGATTACCAGATCAAAGAGTGGCCTACTACGGAAGAGGGAGAAGCAAGACAGGCTGAAAATGTAGAAGAATTTTACCGGATTCTGTTTGCAGATCCCCATGTGGAAGCCATTACCACGTGGGCGTTTCAGGACGGCGCGTGGCTGGGAGCTCCGGCCGGTCTGGTGAGAACTGATAATTCAGAAAAACCGGCCTATGAGGCTTTGAGACATTTAATAAGAGAGGAATGGAACACCAGCGAAGTAAAGAGCACCGATGAATTAGGACGTGTGGAAGTATACGGATTTAACGGGCGCTACGAAGCAATGATTGACGGAGTGGTTAAAAAGTTTGAAATAAGAAAGCAGGAAGATGTGAGACGGCAGGAAGAAATTGTAATTACGCTGAACTGAGTGAATGATTTTCGGAAGGAGGTGATAAATGTGGCGTCTGAGTATGTACACGATATGACTTCCGGCAATATCCCGGGACAGCTTCTGGCCTTCTCGGCTCCCATGCTTGTTGGAAACATTGTACAGCAATTTTATAATATGGCGGATTCTGTTATTGTCGGTAATTACGTCGGCGCCCGGGCATTAGGCGCTGTGGGAGCCTGTAATTCTTTAAATTTCCTCTTCTTTTCCCTGTGTTCCGGGATGGCTCTTGGAATTGGCGTGATCATGGCCCAGTATTTCGGAGCCCAGTCGGAAGTTAAAGTAAAAAAAACGATTATAAACGGATTTTTTCTATTGACAGTCGTGTCTGTGTTAATGGGAGGAATGGGATATCTGCTGGCAGAACCGGCACTCAGGCTTCTCCGGACGCCAACGGAATACATTGGGGATTCCGTTACATATTTAAGAACCGTATCCTGCGGAATGGCAGCAGTGGCAGCCTACAATGGAGTCGCAGCCATGCTGCGGGCATTGGGCGACTCGAAAACACCGCTGATTTTTCTCGTGCTGGCCAGTCTATTAAACATTGGGCTTGATTTGCTGTTTGTTCTCTATTTTAATATGGCAGTCTATGGTGTGGCGATAGCAACCGTAATTGCTCAGGGAACCAGTGCGGCCGGATGTATGATTTTTGCTTTTCGGGTGAATCCTTACTTTAAAGTAAAAAGAAAAGATATGATTCTGGACCGCGACATTCTTAGCCAGTGTATCCGCCTCGGTGTTCCGGTCACCTTTCAAAATGCCCTTATAGCCGTCTCAACCTCCTGCCTTCAGGGCGTTGCTAATGGATTTGGTCCCAGTGTGGCTACCGCATATACCATGACGACCAGGCTGGAACAGCTGATCGGCCAGCCATACAGCTCTATGGCCTCCGGCGTTTCGACGTTTACGGGACAGAATATGGGAGCGGGCCGGATCAAGCGGGTAAGACAGGGGCTAAGGACCGGACTTATTTTTTCCGCCTGTTTCAGCGTGGTCATGCTTATTCTCATGCGTTTTGGCGGTCATTTGATTTTACGGCTGTTTGGCAATGATACTGAAATTCTCGGTATCGCTGTAAATGCGCTGAAAATTACAAGCTTTTTTTACTTTCCGCTGGGTGTGATCTACTTAATCCGGGGTCTGTCTAATGGAGCTGGAGACGCGGCCTATTCCATGATGAATGGAATTGTTGAGGTATTTTGCCGCTTTTTCTTTTCCATGGTGCTGACGAGGATTACCGGGATCGGCATGTGGGGAGTCTGGCTGACGACTGGATTTACATGGAGCCTGACCGCCCTAGCCAGCGTGGTACGCTATAAACAGAAAAAGTGGATGAGAGGATATCCATTAACAATTATGTTCAAACAGAGAAAAATGTATGCAAATTCTGACAAGAACGATTTTACGTAAAATCAATTCTGGTTTTAAAAGAAATTAGTTACAACTAAAATATGACAGAGTGTTTTCACCGATTTCTCACATACTATGAAAGGAGCAAAAAATTGTCTCCTTTCATTTTTTATAAGGAGGTATGTGAGATGACGGGAAAAAAATTCCACAGATATGTGGTGGCTGCGTTTTGGGTGAGCCTGGTGTTTTGCATCGGCTTCTCTTATTTCTATATGAAGTGGGTGATACCGGACAAGCTGAATGTCGTAGCCGAAGAAGAAGAACAGTTTCATTTCTCCATGCCTTTTGGAGTGACGCTGTCTTCAGACAGTGAGGAAGTGGTTTTAAGTAATGGTTCCAATATTCCGACGGGTCAGATTAACCTTTCCGTGAACCAGCCGTTTTCTGTATATTCAGAAAATCAGGGAAGCTACAAGATTGGCTTAAAGCTGTTTGGCTGGCTCCAGCTAAAGGATATCCAGGTGGATGTGGTGGATACGAAATACGCCATTCCATGCGGAACTCCAGTGGGAATTTACTTAAAATCTGATGGGATTATGGTAATTGGAACGGGGGATATCACGAAGAAAGACGGTATGATTGTAGAACCGGCCTTTGGAGTGCTTCAGTCGGGGGACTATATTGAGGCATTTAATGGAACACCTTTAAAGGATAAGGAAGCGCTGGTTACAGAATTAAACAAAAATGGTACCAGCGAGGCGGTTTTGGCAGTCCGACGCGGAGATCAGGAGATCGAGGTGAAGATGACTCCGGTGGAGGGAGAGGATGGAAATCCAAAGCTGGGCGTCTGGGTCCGTGACGATACTCAGGGAATTGGAACCATGACTTATATTGATATGAATGGTAATTTTGGGGCGCTGGGACATGGGATCAGCGACAGTGACACAGGCGGAGTCGTCCAGATTGAGGACGGCGCACTATATGAAACTTCCATTTTAGGAATCGAAAAGGGAACTTTCGGTAAGCCGGGAGTCATGAGCGGAGTGATCTACTATGGTCCGGGATCGGTGTTGGGAACGATTCATTCCAATACCGAAGAGGGAATATTTGGTACGGTCAATGAACGGTTTAAGCAGACCGCAAAAGCAGACGCGATACCAATCGGATACCGCCAGGACGTCAAAAAGGGAACCGCGTATATCCGAAGCGATGTTTCAGGAGTTGTAAAAGACTATGAGATCGAGATTCAGAAGGTGGATTATACGACAGCCCATAAGAACAAGGGAATGGTAATCAAGGTGACTGATCCGGAGCTGCTGGCGATTACCGGGGGAATTGTGCAGGGAATGTCAGGCTCGCCGATTATCCAGGATGGGAAGCTGATTGGGGCGGTGACTCATGTGTTTATTCAGGATAGTACGAGAGGGTATGGGATCTTTATTGAGAATATGCTGGAGCATTGAGTCCGGGCAGGGCATAGTGAAAAGGAAGGTGTTGGGAGCTTGCCCACATAAGCCTTCCTTTTTGCTATGCCCTATGCGGCGAAAGCCCTTGGGCTGCTGGCTGGTCGGAGTAGTGGGAGATGGTAAATTACTCTTCTATTTTTAGATGACTTGTTTAAGAAAACATGGTATTTATTGACAATTTAAGGTATAATATGATTAATGTTTTGAAAATTGATTTGTATTAATTTATTTTACTCAAGAAAAAATTCTGAGGAGGAGACAGGATGGCTTCATTGACACATGTCAGTATGTGGTCAGAGGCAGAACATGAATGGAGAAAAATAACAGCGTCAGAAGCTGGAAAATTATATCCTGAAGGTACGGTCTCCGCACATAGCGGATTATTTGTATGTGAATTATGTGGACAATATGTAATTCTTACAGATGGCAGAAAAAATGTTCGTTATTTCAAACATAGCGCATATGATACCTGCAAAGATTGTCCGGAACGAACTACTGGGTTATCAACAAGGGGAGGGGATATCGCTGGGGAGCATGAGCTCCCCATACGTCTTTCCAATATTACAAGTAGTGATTTTGAATTGGAACTCGGGTTATTATATATTCCGGCATCTATATTGAAGATGCAAAAACAGCAACAGGTCATTATCCAACCTTTAGGCGTTAGCGAAAAACCTTACATTTACTCCTTTGAGCGTCTGAACTCAGAATCAATTACATATGTATCTGTCGGTGCTTCGCCGGCTTACAAATATGAATTAACTTCAAGTGATGAGCTTAGGACATTCTGGCCGCGTTTTGTTAATGGAGTTGATGGCTTCGGCAGTATTTTTGATCAGAAAACAGCAAAAAAAATGGTTGATGGTGCAGAGGTACAAGTTGGTAAGGTTTACTATTTACTCTGTTCTAAACATTTAAACCGGAACTATCCAAGTATAGAAGCGAGAAGACTGTGTGAGAAAAAATGTTTTATGGTACATGGTATATATATGAGGTTCAAGCAACGGCTTTCAAAAAAGACGCAGCGCGGTTTTTTTGGAATTTTCGTTGCAGGCTAACAGAAACCCCAGTTTTTTTACAACCGGTTTGGCCAATATACGTGGAAAAGCCGTATGCAATTCGCTACAGAGCAAATCAGCTATTTATGCATATACGGGGAAAAAGTGATATAACAACAAAAATATATCCTGAAACTCATCAAGTTAGTTTTTGGTGTCCTAATGAAAAAAGTCAGGTAATCAGTCTCTCATGTAAAAGCCGCCAGCAGTTAGTTTCGGTAGGGCGCTCAAAGGCTTTACAGTATACTTATCTGTGGAAAGAAAAGATGGATGAAACGGCATCCATACCAGTTATAGAAGTAACAGATAAAAAAGACAATAGAATAGGTACAGGTTTCCAATATTTATTGCCGGAAGGAGGCTTATTAAATATTAGTTCCCCGTTCGATGGTATTGTAATCGTTTTGAAAAATGGCATTATTTTTGATAAGCGGCATCTTAAGGGGGGATACAGTTTAGAACTTGATAATATTCAAGTTGGAGTTGAAATTAAAGTCTTTCAGGGGCTTGATTTGGTTTGGTCAGTATATTATGAACATAAGCAGTATAGCTTGATGCCAGATGAAACTACCATCCTGAAAACATTAGATGCATTGGGAGGAAAAGTGATTCCGGTAACTCGTTCAATCTGTTTTTCGGTCAATCAATTGAAGAATTATCCAAAGCTTAAACGGTGGGTATATAAAAGAATTAAGATAGGCTATATACCGGAAGAAGCACTTCGATATCTAAGAAGATTTTTAATTGACGCAAAACTTAAGCAATAAGGAGACTAAGAGATGGATTTTATTGAAAAAATTTCGGACGAGGAACTTACTTATGTTTGCACCATTATTACAGGAAAGACAATTAAATTATTTTTCCAGAGAAATTCAAAAGAATTTAATAAAATCCGTCCGGGCTATCGTCCAAATGGAATTTCTGATGGTGAAGCAATTAAATTAATTGTCCGATTTAAAAGTAAACCGTTTATCCGCTCTTTTATAAATGAATATATAAAAAGGTGGCTTGATGAAACCGATGCTTATAAAGCCAAGCTGATTAGAGAGGGGCTGGAACCTGCTGCTGCTTTTTTGCTGACATTACCCGAAACTCAATTTAGAGGCAATTTGAAACTCTATTTTAAAGTATCAGGGGAGTCTTACTCGGAGGAGCATATTCAGTTGGCTGTCAGTGCGGTGCGATTAATACAGACTAATCGGGAAGTTGCTGCCTCCAATGTTGAAGAACCATCAGGAGATGAGGCTTATATCATATTGCAGGAACAATTCGCGACAGCCAGGAAAATATGGGAAGATTCTGAAAGCAAATATGTACAGAAAATAGAGATGCTGACCATGAAAGCGGAAGAGACGGAGAAGGCACTGGACGTTGCACGGAAAGATCTTACAAGTATTAAGGATGAGGTGGCTGTTTTAGAAGCAGAGCTTGCAGAATTGCGCAAACTTGAAAAAAGCTCTGTTTCTAGAGGAGAAATGGTTAGAGATGAGGCATATCAATATACATCGTTATGCAAAGTAGTTCCGGGTTATGATGGACGTCCAAGATTAGTTCGACTTTCTGACATTGAAAATGGAGTGATTTTGGGTCATTATCTGCCTGATGCACCTGAACATAATAAGCTATATACGAAGTACACCCCCGCAGAAGAAGGATTTATTGGTATATGGGATTGGACAGTTACACCTAACATCAGTAATCCGGAAAAGGATTTTATTGAGTCTGCTTATAATGATAAATATACACCAATAGAGGTGATTATTCTTCGAGACTGTACAACGTTAGATGAAGTGATAAACCAGATGAAAGATGGAATTATTGGAAAAATAGCAACGGGTAAGGTGATATATGCATACTGGAATGATAACGGAACTTATGAAGGATTATTCTGTACTTCAAAAGATCTGGACTTATTAGAAAATAATACCAAGTTAAAAGCTAATGTTTTTTCTTTGCCTATGTTTGTGTTTACGGAAGCAGATATTTTTCCCGTAAATGAAACATATATTCATCGTATTATTAATATTGGAATGCCGAGAAAAATTGTCCGGATTAAAGATCCATTAGAAATAGTTAAGAACATCCTAATGCAGCGGGTAACATGGACGGCTTCAAAACAAAGAGGGTTGGTGAAAAACGAATATCAACAATTTAGAAGTTTTTTAAGGGAACTCCCTACTAATGAACTGTATTCTGAAATTTCAGAGGCGTGCGATTGCAGTATGAAGGAATCAGAAGAATATGTAAAAATGTTTATTCGGCGTGCAGATAGCTATCTAGATGTAACAGATTTGGAAAGTGAGATAATATCCAGCATCATTCAGAATCACTCGGAATTTGCGGAAATATGTAAAGCTGCTATAGCAGATGAGTGGAAGCAAGAAAATGCAACTCAAATTGTACAGGCTAATGCTGAACTTGAACTTGTACAAGGAAAGGTTACCGATCAGAAAGAAGTCCTTGGACAAATAACTAAAGAGTATACAGAAAAAAAGGTAGAATTGGAGGATTCGCTATCTGCAATAGAGCAGCAAAAACAACTTGCTGTAGATGTGGAAATGAAGGTAGCTGAACGAATTGAACAGGCAAGAAAAAATGTCGCCGATTTTATTACTGATATGGCGTTTTATCAACCTCTT
Organism: Hungatella sp. L36; assembly: GCF_014288035.1. Taxonomy (NCBI): domain Bacteria; kingdom Bacillati; phylum Bacillota; class Clostridia; order Lachnospirales; family Lachnospiraceae; genus Hungatella; species Hungatella sp. L36. The sequence continues at coordinate 79,177 of NZ_JACOPC010000016.1, forward strand.
GCAGTAGGCACTGTTGCTATCTCACAAACAAATGTTTCCTCAGATATTTTTACAGAGGGAAAGATCTTGCCAACAGAAGAAATTGAGCCAGATAATACCTGGCTTGAACAGCAGAACACGATTATGTATGAACTTGCAGAGGCAGGGGTTTCTGAGAGGTTTGCTGCAGGTTTAGCAGCATATATCTATGCCGCTTATGTTAACAATATACCATTATTATTAGCAGGACCTGGAGCAAGAGAAATAGCAGACGCTTTTTCCGCGGCATTATTTGGCCGTTTGGCAGGAACATTGAGACTTGATGATGATTGCCCGATTCCGGCTATAGAGCAGTCCTTGTCTTGTGAAGATCAGGTTATTACAATAGAAAACGCATTCTGTCATTTGTGGAATCGATATTTGCCAAGAATATTATCTGACAAAAGCCGGTTTTACATAGCAGTTAGTCTGTATGCGGAAGACTTGTTAATTGAACCTAATGGAATTTTAAATTATATGGTTCCATTGTTAACCGAATTTTTTGTGGATAAGATCCCGGGCAGGAATTTTGTTGGTGGATATATGTCAAAAGATTTTACACATTATACTCCAATGAAGATTAAACCTTGGCATGATAAATTATTGAAAGCCATAAAGGCAGGTCCTTTTGCAAAAAGATTGCTTCAGCAGGTTCTGACTGATATGCATGAGATAGAGCAGGTTGATAATGCTGATTATGACTGCATTTTTGCTCTTATTCCATATGCATATGCCTGTGAAAAAACAAGTATTCTTAAAGAAGAATTACTTGGACATCCGCAAAAAGAGATAATAGTTTCTTCCGATGTGATATCTCTTATAAATACATATTTTGGAGAATTAGATGAATCAATATAATCGTTTACTGGGCAGGATTGCTGACGAGTTTCATGTTTTCCAGGGAAAGACAGAGACAGAGGTCGATTGGAAATCCCGGATCATTTACAGCTTGCTTGGCCGGATGGGGTATGCCTCATTATGGGATATACGGGAAGATTTACAACCCGTTTCTGTTGTGCATTTTAAAAATAGAATTGAATCCATACTGGAAAGCTATTTGGAGATGTATCCGGAACTCCGTCTATTTTATCCTGATGACATCAGTGAATTGAGTAATGAAATTTATAACATATTCTTATGTACTGGTCAGATGTACCATACTTCATATAGAATTACCCCAGCAATTAAAGCAGTATCTGAAAAGGCTGGAATCTATTTTTTGCGCGGTATACCTTTAGACCGTAAACCATATATAAGCGGTATTGGAAACTACTCTTTCTCAGAAGATGAACCAGCAGTAATTCAACCAGCAGATATGTTCCAACTACCACAAACTACTCTTGCGGAGCAATGGGAATATTTGGTTTACCATGCTAAGTGGTATCCACTTGAGGTGGAGAATGAAATAGAGTTTCTTCGTACAAAACCTCCATTTACATATAACTATTGGATTGAGAAGCCCGATATTTCAGGAATGGTGTCTTTGGCGCGAATTGGTTTGCCTGGAAACAAAACCTACTTTTTGTATAAGATAGAGGCAGAACGGATTTTAGGGAGCCAATTACCTCAATGGATGGTAAGCGCCAATTATTATAGAACTCTGTCTAACGGATGCCTGGCTTCTGTAGAAAGGCTGCCGGCATCCACATACCACGTAGACGGCAAAATTGTTCAATTGCGGATTCACTATCTACTACCGCCAGCTGAACTTAATCTGATTAAGCTTTACAGTTGGCCTGAGTCATGCGCGGATTTGCCGGACGATTTTAGCAGAATTTTTGATTATCAAGTTTTTTTTGCAATTAAAAGTATTTTGGAACCTATTGGATATACATTCGTAGAGGAATAAAAAATGTCAAACGGGGCGGACTCTGTCCATAAACAGTTGCGTAAAGAATTGGAAAATTATATTAAATCCCAGTATTTTGGTAAATCGCCACTCTTGCTCTCAGCAATTAGTGACCAATTGGATCGAGAAGGACTTTTGTATCAGAAGCCCTTTATAGAATCATCGCCTGCATACAAAAGCGTAAATGATGGTATACAGCACACCGATTTGCCTGAGTGGTTAAGGGATTATTTTAACAGATTAGCAGAGGCTGGACTTGGTGTATACCCATCTCCTTTTGTTCATCAAATTAGAGTGCTTGAAGCAGCAACTGCAGGCAAAGATCTTTTTATTGCAACGGGTACTGGTTCTGGTAAAACAGAATGCTTTATGTGGCCGTTAATGTCAAAATTGGCATCAGAAGCCCGTAATAAAAAAGATTCCTGGCATATGCGGGGCGTAAGGACGATTATTATGTATCCGATGAACGCTCTCGTCTCGGACCAAATTAGCAGACTTAGGCGTCTCATTGGCGATCAGGAAAATAAGTTTCTAACTATTTTTCGGGATATTTGTGGTTTGGATGTACGCAGGCCACAGTTTGGCATGTATACCGGACGAACGCCTTATCCGGGAGACGGGCCGGATAAAACTCAGGATCATCTGTTGGAGAAAACCCTGGCCAGAATGTCATTTCCACAGAATGAGACTGAAAAGGATTATTTTAATAAGCTGATAAAGGAGGGAAAAGTACCTGCCAAAGCTGACATGGGGGCATTCCTTAAAGGACTCTATAATAGTCGCCATACTCCAAGTGATGAAGATGCCGAGCTTATTACAAGGTTTGAAATGCAGCAATTTTGCCCGGATATCTTAATAACAAACTATTCCATGCTGGAATACATGCTTCTCAGGCCAAGAGAAGGAAAAATCTGGTCTGATACAAAAGACTGGCTGAATGCGGATAAGTCTAATAAGCTGTTGTTTGTAATTGATGAGGCTCATATGTACAGAGGTTCGGCGGGAGGGGAGGTGGCTCTGCTCATAAGACGTTTGTTTCATAAACTGGGAATCAAACGCGACCGGGTACAATTTATACTGACTACGGCTAGTATGCCGGATAGAAATGCCGATGACCGAAAGGCAGTAATTCAGTTTGCAAATAGGCTGACCTCGGCTAATAATAAGACTGAATTTTGCTATCTTACAGGTGAAAGGGAAGAAATACAGGGTAAATGTAGATATGATATTGCTATCTCTAAGTTTGAAGAAATAGAAGCAGCGGATTTTGATGGAAAAGATGATGCACGTCTGACGGCGCTAAATCAATTTTGGGATAAGATTGAGGGAGCAGCGGCTCCATTTTTTGATTTGGAATCAGTATACGTATGGATGTATGAGCATTTGATTGAGTATAGGCCTTTTTATGAGTTGATAAACAGATGTCGTGGAAATGCTCTATCTTTATGGGAATTGGCTACAGCAATTTTTCCGAATTTAAACGAAGAAAGTGCACTCAATGCGATAAGTATTCTTTTAGCGATTGCTCCTATGGCTAAGAGTTCTAAAGGCGCTGTACTGTTTCCTGCACGTATGCATATGCTGTTCCGGGGGATTAGAGGCGTTTATGCCTGTACGAATGAAGATTGTGGGCACTCCCATTCGGATGGTACGCTGACTCTGGGAGAGGTTTTTCTGTCAGAGGATCGGCTTATCTGTCCTCACTGTGGCAGTGTTGTGTATGAACTTTATAACGACAGACGCTGCGGAGCGCTTTTTTATAAAGGGTATATTTTAAAAGAGGAGTCTAATTTTCGTGAGAATGCTTATTTATGGCATTATCCGGGACAATTGGTAGACCGCCATATGCGGGAGGTTCACCTGTTCATTCCGACAAAGGATTATGCACTTCCTTTAAAGCAAGGTAAAAATCCAATCAAACCATGTTATCTTGATGTAAGCAGCGGTTTTTTAAACTTTAGAGATGATTCTTTGGCTGATAAACCCGGAATCAGAAAATTATATTGCTGCGATTATTCAGTCAAGGGCCGGCCGCTTATTGTAACATTCCCTACCTGCCCTCACTGCAGACATGGATTATCCCAAACCCAGTTAACCTCATTTAGCACTAGAGGTAACCAATCTTTTTTTAATTTGATTAATACACAGTTTCAGGTTCAGCCGGCAGTCCCTGGCAAGGATCGGGATCCAGACCATTTGCCAAATGAAGGAAGAAAAGTGTTGCTATTTTCTGACAGCCGCCAGCGAGCAGCTAAACTTGCGCGTGATATGTCAGAAGCATCTGATCTTACAGCCGTTCGACAATTATTTGTGCTGGCGATTGAGAGTATGGAAAAATCAAAAGAAGAACAATCCATGAATGTATTGTATGATTATTTTTGCCTTGCAGCCTACCAACATCACGTTCAGATTTTTTACGGACCAGAAAGAGAAAAGTTTGTAGATGACTGCACTTCTGCATATAATAATTATACACGTTGCCTCAAAAGAAAAAAGGACTATATGCCGAGATTTACGATTGCTAATGCACCTATACAAATGCATGCTTATTTGTTGCGTTTGTTTTCGGGCGGTTATAATACGCTTTATGACTGTGCAATCAGTTGGTTAGAACCAACGGAGCAGGCTCTTTTTGATGCAGTGGATATGTTGGAGGAAGAGGGAATCAAGATATCGGATGATGCGTTTCTGGAAGTGTTTAATGCGTGGATGATTTCTATTTGTGATACGGCTACGGCTTTAGGTCATACAATTTCGGATACAGTAAGATATAATGTCAGAACAAAATATAGTGGATATGGTCTTGAGAAGGATTGGAAATTTTCGGAAAATATTAAAAATATTATGAGGTGGAAAGATCAATCCGGTGTGATTGAGGCTTGGCGCAGAGCATTAAAGGAGTCTTTTTTAGATTCGGCACAACCGGATAATGGTAAGTTTTATGTAGATCTTTCTCGCATTAGACCGAGATTTGATGCACGGCACATTTGGTACAGGTGTGAACGATGTTCGGAAATAACTCCGTATTTGCTGCGCGACAAGTGTCCGAGTTGTGGCGCTACAACTGTGCATGAAATGTCAGAGGCAGAGTACGAGGCCTTGGGATTTTGGCGTAGACCCATCGAAGATGCCTTAAATGGTGGAAAAATTCATGTGATTGATACCGAAGAACATACCGCCCAGCTGTCCCACAAAGATCAGCGGGATGATATGTGGAGTAAAACTGAGAGGTATGAACTCCGCTTTCAGGATTTGGTCCAGGAGGGTGAAGTTCCGGTTGATATTTTAAGCAGTACTACTACTATGGAGGTAGGGATTGATATAGGTTCCCTTGTTGCGGTGGGGCTGAGAAATATTCCTCCCATGAGAGAAAATTACCAACAGCGTGCTGGACGTGCGGGCAGACGTGGTTCTAGTTTATCTACAATAGTAACATTTTGCGAGGACGGTCCCCACGATACGCTGTATTTTAACAATCCGGTTCCCATGTTCAGAGGCGATCCCAGAAAGCCATGGATTGATATCGAAAGTAAAAAATTGCTTCAGAGACATTTAAATATGGTAATTTTACAGGAATTTCTTGCGGAGAAGTGTTCTAGTTTGGATCAGATTTCTGCGGCGAGTTTTGTCGATGATTATTTGATGGAGTTTTACACCTTTGCTGATGAGTATGAGATTCGGGATGAAGATATACTTATGCCGGCTAATGCAGTAGTTGATTATGATATATTTCGGACAGAACTACAAAAAGAGCTTGAATTATTGAAGGAGAAACGAGATGCTCATCCGGAATTATTTGATGTTGAAGAAAATGTAAACACAAGTGTTGTGAAAAGTTTACTAGATGCCTTATATGAAGAGGGCATTGTACCTACGTATTCTTTCCCAAAGAATGTGGTAAGTACCTATATTACCGATACGAATGGAAAGTTAATCTATGAAGTTGACCGCGGATTGGATATTGCAATAGGAGAGTATGCTCCGGGACGGGCTATTGTAGTTGATAAACAGACTTATCAGATAGGCGGTATTTTTTATCCTGGAAGTGAACGGCGTCGGGGACAGGCATTGACACCGGCTCGTGCTTATGTAGAAGATCCTAATTACTTAAAGCCTGTTCTTTCCTGTGCTGAATGTGGATGGTTTGGTCTGGAAGAAGAAAAAACAAAGGTGTGCCCATTTTGCGGAAACAGTGTACTTGAAAGAAACAGGCAGATGCTTCGGCCTTGGGGGTTTGCACCAAAGAATGCAGAAGCGATTCCAGAATCACAGTTGACAGAAGAATATTCTGCTGTTCAACAACCGCTGTATTCTACATTGCCGGATTCGGACGAAATGACGCCAATTTCGTCCTGCCAACACATAAGAATCGCTTCCAGAACAAATCAGCGGATCATTATGTTGAATAAAGGCGTTGATAATTGCGGCTTTATGGTGTGTAAAGATTGTGGCGCTACAATGCCGGGAGACGATATCCATGTTCTCGACGGAATTCAGCGGCCATACAGGTCAAAGTTTGCACAAAGCAGATGCAGACATTTAAATGCAATCAATGTCAACTTGGGTTATAATTTTGTCACGGATATGCTTGTGTTGGAGATCGCTTTAGATAATGAGCGAATCGATACTCAAAGAAATGATAATCCCTGGCTAATCCGTGCGGCTCAGTCTCTAGCAGAGGCTTTCCGACTAGCGGCCAGTAAGGAATTGGATGTTGAGTTTACAGAGTTAGTAACGGGTTATCGTCTGAGGGGAAATTATAAGGGGACCTTTGTTGATATCTATTTATATGACAGTCTTTCCAGCGGCGCCGGATATGCAGTGAGCGTAGCTGATGAAATAGAGTTGTTGCTTGATAAAGTAGAAGAACTTCTGAGAAATTGTGACTGCGAGAATGCGTGTCATAATTGTTTAAAGCATTATCGGAATCATCATGTTCATGGATTACTGGATCGTTTTGCTGCTTTAGAACTTTTGGACTGGGGTAGAAAGGGGATTTTAGCACAGGCTATTTCGAACGAAAAGCAGGTAGTGTATGTGGATACTCTAACACATATACTTGATATGTCCGGGTGTAAAATAAATATTATGTCGGATTCAATTACTGTCTGCAGACAGGGGAAACAAAAGCAAATTGTGGTTTATCCTGCTATGTGGGTTGAACCTTATAGCAAGGACACAATATTTATCAGTGATTCACTTATTAAATATGCAAAACCATATGCGATACAGAAAATCATCGAGGGTTGTTAGACAATATAAGGGAGGGATATAATGCCGGAGCATCAGACAATCGAGTGGAAAGAATCATGGCATAACGAATATTTGGAATGGATTTGTGGTTATGCTAATGCTAATGGCGGTATTTTGTATATTGGTATGGATGATCTTGGACATGTAAAAGGTATTAAGGATTCGAAAAAGTTGTTGGAGAAGATACCGAGTCAAGTAACGGATACAATGGGGATCGTTGTAGATATAAATCTTCGTTTTGAGGGTGATTTAGAGTATTTAGAAATAATTGTAGATAAATACCCTTCTCTTATCAGTTATCATGGAAAGTATTTTTACCGTTCAGGGAGTACAATGCGTACTATTACGGGGAAAGAGTTGGATAGGGCTATCCTGAAGGCTCAGGGAAGAACATGGGATGGTATGCCGATACCGAAACTTAAAATTGAGGATTTGAGCCAAACCGCTATCAAACTTTTCAAGAAAAAGGCAATTGAGAGAGGTAGGCTGACGGAAGAAGAAACTAAAGTCACAGACAAAGTGTTGCTAGAAAATCTGCATCTTTTTGACGATGACGATTATCTCACCAGGGCAGCTATGCTTGCTTTTTATGACGATCCTGAAAAATGGGTGACTGGTTCCTATATCAAAATTGGTTTTTTCGGAAATTCTGATTCTGATCTGCAATATCAAGATGAAGTGCATGGCGCTCTGATTGAACAGGTGGATAAGACTTTGGACTTGATTTATACAAAATATATGAAAGCTCTCATCACCTACCGGGATATTCAGCGGATAGAGCAATTCATGTTCCATCGTAACGCCACAAGGGAGATTTTGTTGAATGCTGTGGTTCATAAGGACTATAGTAGTTGTAATCCAATACAGATTAGCATTTATGAAGATCGAATGTATATCTGGAATGATGGTGAAATGCCAGAAGAAGTTAATTCAACTGAGAAGCTGTTTCAGAAACATTCATCAAAACCATATAACCCCAAATTGGCAAATGTGTTCTTTAAGAGTGGCTTGATAGAGGCATGGGGGCGCGGTTTTGATAAGATACGGGAGGCATGTGAATCCTATGGTGGTCCATTACCGGAGTATGAGATATCAAAAAGTGGTATTATGGTTTTATGTAAAGCATGTAATTCTTATTTGCAACTGCTAAACGGAGTTCTTGGACAAAGCGAACAAGAACATGGACAAGAAAATGAGCAAGATATTACAAACAAAATTTTACAGTTCTGTAAAGAACCGAAAACAGTAAAAGAAATCATGAACAAGTTTAGTATTCCTAATCGGTCTTATTTAAAACGACATTATATGAACCAAATGATAGAGGAAGGGCTGTTGAAGATGACAATCCCTGAACAGCCAAGAAATAGAAATCAAAGATATTATTCGTCGGTTTCTTGAACATGGTGAACAAGAAATGAACAAGAAAGTGATTAAGAAAATATTAAAAATGTTGTCCCTATATTGACTCACTCGTGTCAGGCTCGCCAATTATCCAGGATGGGAAGCTGATTGGGGCGGTGACTCATGTGTTTATTCAGGATAGTACGAGAGGGTATGGGATCTTTATTGAGAATATGCTGGAGGCGGCAGAATAATAGGAACAAAATATGTAACATGCAAAAATCGAGGATGCCGCTCTGAGCTTCCTCGATCTTTGCGTATATTTAAGAAGTTTTATATGCCGTTCCGTCTTCCCATATTCTTATCCCAGTACTCCAGACTCTTCACGGATTCGGGATCATCCGCGTAGACAAGGTGAATATTATGCTCTGCGATCTGTTCCAGAATCTCCGCCGGTGGCTCGGGATGCGTTGTGATAATACAGTGTATCTGTGAGGCACTCCCAAAGATAAACATCCGGTTTCTGTGAAAGCTCTGACTGGAAGTGACAAGAATCACCTGCCTTGCGACCTGAATCATTGCCTGCTTTACACCTACTTCAATATTTAAGGAAGCAGTCAGGTTTAAATCACTTGAAATACCGGTGGTGCCGATGAACACCTTATCAGGTCTGATCTGATAAAATATCTTTTCCGCCTCCGGACCGACGGTACACATACTGCGGCTGAGCACCTGGCCTCCTGCGAGAAATATAGTATGGTGGCTTTGCTCCAGTGCCATGGCGGCCCGGATAGAATTGGTAACGATATTGACCGGTGGTAAGGATTTGATTTCGTTGGCGATCATATACGTAGTGGTCCCGGAATCAAGAGCTATGGCATCATCTGGATGAATCAGCGTGGCGGCTGCCTTGGCAATCAGTTTTTTGTCCTGTTCATTAAACGCTTCACGAAGACTGAAGGGGATTTGATTGTTTTCATATTGATAGGGTAGCGAAACGCTGCCATGCTGCCTGGAGACAAGTTCCTTTGCCTCCAGATTGGCTACGTCTTTTCTTATCGTTACCAGCGAAACACCCAATGTACTGGACAGTTCAGACAGGGATATGGACCCGGTTTGCTGCAGAGCCTGCAGAATATATTTTTCTCGGCTGTTCATAAGTTATTTATTTTCCTTTCTTACTCTGATCTTTTTCGATTAACAACTAAAGTTATCTCGTATTTTCAATTCAATCTTTCAATTATTAATTCACTTCTTTTCATATCCCATATATAAACACAAGAAATGAAATAAGTATACTTTCTAATATTATTATTTCTTCTATTTAATTTTAGAATACATGATTTTTGTAAAAAACACAAGAGAAAAACGAAAAAAAAGTAAGATAAAAGTTTCGATTGCAAACTAATATCCAAAGATATTAGTGAAAATGATGGTATGTATTTGAAAAAGAAAAGAAAATGCAGGAAAAATAACAAAAAACGATTAAAGCGAAATGTAAAAAGCAAATAAAAATACATAAATAATTTACAAACGTGTAAAAATAACTAAAAATATAGCGATAAAATGAATGAAAATTGACAAAAAGTAAAAAAACAGCTAAGATAAAGTCAAGAAAAGAAACTAACAAACAGAAAAAAGAAATAAAAACGAAAGAAAGGAAAATAATGGAAAATCAGAACTCAAGTTTTCAATACTGGATGCCCGTCAGGATTCTTTTCACAGAAGCGGAACCGGATATCAGAGAAGAAATCGCAGGAGAATCCATAGTCATAGTGACCGATCCATTTCTCTATGAATCGGGGGTAGCCGGGCGGACAGGGGACAGACTGGGAAATGCAGACGTTTCCTATTTTTCAAAGGTTGAGCCGAATCCATCGACAGATACAGTGAATGCATGTGCGGCTATGATCCGGGAGCATGAAGCAAAAACCGTAATTGGAATCGGAGGCGGAAGCAGTATGGATACAGCCAAAGCGGCGGCCTGTCTGGCGTCATCCGGCGGTGTGATCGGAGACTATGCAGGAAAGGGGAAAAGCTTCGGAAAACGAACCGTTCGTCTGATTCTGATTCCTACTACAGCGGGAACGGGCAGCGAGGTCACTAATGTGGGGGTCTATACCGATTCGGAGACGGGAGAAAAGAGACCGGTGGTCTGTCCGGAATTTTATGCCGATCTTGCCGTAATTCATCCGAAATATACTTATACTATGCCACGCAGCGTGACGGCGAATACGGGCATGGATGCATTCTGCCATGCTATAGAAGCCTATTGGAATTTAAACAGCCAGCCGATCAGTGACTCCTTTGCTGTACAGGCGATGAAGCTGATTCTCGATAATCTGCTTACAGCGTACCGCTTGCCGGAAGATGGAGCTGCACGGGAGAATTTATGTACTGCCAGCCTTCTGGCGGGACTTGCATTCGGGCAGACACGGACTACGGGTGCACATGTGCTGAGCTATCCGCTGACAGCAAGATACCACGTTCCTCATGGAACCGGATGTGCCATTACTCTGCCGGCTTTTATACGGATCAGCGTTGAGAAGGCGGGAAAGAAGATGCAGACGCTGGCGGAGGCATTGGGATATATCGATGTGGAAGCTTTGGCAGATGGTGTATGTGATCTTATGAGATCATTGGAGATGCCGGTCGCTTTGAGGGAAATCGGGGCGAAGGCAGAGGAACTTTCAGGCATCGCGAAAGATGCAATGAATTATTATCCACAGCTTTCGCTGACTCCTGCCTTCATGACAGAAGAGACGGTGTTTGACCTGCTGAAATCGATTTACTGAAAAGGAGTTGTTTCTATGAACTGTGCAGAAAATAAAGAACTGGCACAAAAGGCTAAAGAGATTCGTAAGCTGACGCTTACAAGTATTGCGAAGGTCGGAAAAGGCCATATTGGAGGCGCATTGTCTCTCTGCGAGGTGATGAGTGTCCTGTATTTTAAACATATGAATGTGCGGCCGGCTGATCCGCTGTGGGACGACCGGGACCGGTTCGTACTTTCCAAAGGCCATGCGGGACCTGTGGTTTATGCGGCCCTGGTACTGCGGGGGTTTCTTGATCCTTCCGAGCTTGAGACCATGAACCATTTCGGCAGCATGCTTCCAAGCCACTGTGACAGGAAGCTGACCAGAGGCATCGATATGTCGACGGGAAGTCTGGGACAAGGGTTTGCGGCAGCAGCAGGGATGGCACTGGGGGCGAAGCTGGATAAGAAGGACTGTTTTATCTATGCAATCATCGGCGACGGGGAAAGCCAGGAAGGATTAATCTGGGAGACGGCTATGCTTGCAGGAAGCAGAAGACTGGATCATTTTATTGCATTTACCGACTACAATAAGATGCAGATTGACGGATATATCGGGGATGTGAATGATTTGGAGCCTCTGGATAAGAAATGGGAGTCATTCGGATGGCATGTGCAGAGTATTGATGGTCACGATATTGGAGCAATTGATTTCGCCATTGAGACAGCCCGAAAAACAAAGGGAAAGCCGTCCATGATTATCTTAAATACAGCAAAGGGAAAGGGCGCATATTTTGCTGAAAATAAACTGGAGAGCCACAGTATGAATATAACGGAAGAAATGTATGTGAAAGCGCTGGCAGAAATAGAAGGCCGGGAGGTGTGTCTATGATCTATGAGAGAGAAGAAAGACCGCTTAAGGAGGTTTACTCAGACCTTCTTGTGGAGTACGGCAGGAAAGATCCGCGCATCGTAATCGTGGAGGCAGATCTGATGAAAAGCGGTTCTACGGACAAGTTTCAGCAGGAATTCCCGGACCGGACCTTTGATGTGGGAGTCGCAGAGGCCAATATGATCTGCGTAGCTGCAGGGCTGTCACTCATGGGGAAAATACCGTTTACACATACCTTTGCAGTATTTGCTTCCCGACGTTGCTGTGATCAGATAAACCAGAGCGTGGCCTACGCAGGCTGCAATGTAAAAATGTGCGGTTCGGATCCGGGCATCACCACCGAGCTGAACGGCGGCACTCATATGGCCATGGATGACGTGGGAATCATGAGAAGTATTCCGGAAATGACAATCTTTGAACCGGTTGACAGCCGGCAGCTGCGAGCTGTTTTTCCGCAGATTCTTAATCTGGAAACACCTGTTTACATACGGCTGTTCCGTCCCAATGCCACCAGAATTTTTACCGGGGAAGAGACTGACTTTAGACTTGGAAAAGGAATTGTACTAAGAGAAGGAAGTGATGTTACAATTCTGTCGTCCGGAATTATGGTAGCGGAGGCGCTTAAGGCGGCGGAGCTTCTGGAAAAACAGCAGATACGGGCGGAGATAATCAACATCCATACAATAAAGCCTTTGGATACCAGGCTTATTATAGAGAGCGCAGCAAAGACCGGATGTGTGGTGACTGCGGAAAATGGGAGTATTTACAATGGACTTGGCAGCGCTGCAGCGGAATGCCTGGCGGAGCACCTGCCAAGACCGATGAAACGGATCGGAGTGCAGGACTGTTTCGGACAGATTGGCCATGTGGAGGAACTTTTGAATGCATTTCACATGGCAGCCGAAGATATTGCCGCGGCCGCAGCCGAACTGGTAAGAAACAAGGAAAAGGGAGGATTGTAATATGTTTGTTTCAATGAAAGAAATGCTGAACCATGCCCATGAAAATAAATATGCAGTGATGGCGGTAAACTGTGTAAATATGGAGCAGGTTAAGGCATGTGTGGAGAGTGCTGAGGAGGAGTGTTCGCCGATTATCTTAAATATTTCTCCGAGACAGATGAGAGAGCACGGACACAGCTATGTACTCACGCCCATGGTGCGTTCCATAGCGGAACGTGCGGCGGTACCGGTGGCTTTTAACCTGGATCATGGAGCCGCATATCAGGATTTTGTGACGGCCCTGCAGTCTGGTTTTTCCAGCGTCATGATTGATGCCTCATCCTGCGATTTTGAGGAGAATGTCAGGCGTACACAGATGATTGCAGCACTGGCCCACGGATGCGGTAAATCCTGTGAAGCGGAGCTTGGCCATGTGGGCAATGCGGACGCGGGTGATGATTCCAACAGTGATTATTATACCAATCAGGAACAGGCCAGGGAATTTGTGAAGCGGACCCACTGCGACTGTCTGGCAGTCGCCATAGGTACGGCCCATGGAAGTTATCCGAAGGGGATGATTCCAAAGCTGGATTTTGAGCGTCTTACTCTGCTTGCCAATACGCTTGACATCCCCCTGGTGCTGCACGGAGGCAGCGGAGCAGGGGAAGAGAATATCAGAAAAGCGGTTGCCTGCGGAATTAACAAGATCAATGTAAATACAGATGTCATGGCTCATGCGGTAGCAGAGACAGGCCGGGCTCTGAAAGAGAATCCGGAATATGGTTATATGGATCTGTGTATGCGCTGTGAAGATGCCATGAAAGATTTTATTAAGAGTTATATGCGTATGATTGGCTCCAGCATGCGTTATACCTTTGGGAGCACGGCGGGAGCGGAATTCGACTGACCGAAAGGAGACGGCAATATGAAAATTGCTTTAATTAATGAGAGCAGCCAGGTATCGAAAAACAGACTGATCTTTGAGACACTGAAGGAAACGGTAGAACCTCTTGGGCACGAGGCATTTAATTATGGTATGAGTGAGGATGATCCGGACTATGCGATCAGCTATGTGGAAGCGGGATTATTGGCAGCGATTCTGCTGAACAGCCAAACGGCAGACTTTGTCATCACAGGGTGCGGAACGGGGGAGGGCGCCTGTCTGGCCTCCAATATCTATCCGAATGTGTACTGTGGCTATGTGAAGGAATCTGCCGACGCTTTTCTGTTTACACAGATTAACAGTGGAAATGCCATTTCCATGCCGTTTGCTAAAGATTTTGGATGGTGTGCGGATCTGAATCTGAAATACGTGTTCCGTGAACTGTTTTCCTGCCGCCACGGAATCGGATATCCGCCTGAGCGGGGAGCGGTTCAGAGACAGTTCCGGGAATGCTTCGAGATGGTTAAGGGGCAGGTGTCAAAAGATATGATGACGGTCTTAAAGGAGGTGGATAGAGATATCCTTGAAAATACGGTCAGCGGAAAGAATTTTAAAAGTCAGTATTTTGTCCATACACCAGATTCGGAAATCCGGCGCTACATCGCTTTGATTTAATCGTACGAGGAGAAAGGAGGTGTGTGAGTGAGACATATACTGATTGCAACACATGGCCGCATAGCCAGTGGATTAAAATCGGCGCTGAAACTGTTTCTGAATAAAGCGGATGATATTACAGTTATCGATGCATATGTTGGGGAGGCAGATGAGAACTATGAGCGTGATTTAGAGTTGTTTCTCGGTGAGATGCAGGAGGGGGATGAGGCATACATATTTACAGATATCAAAGCCGGGAGCGTAAATCAGAAGGTGATGGCCGTCTTAGACGGTTTCGATAAGCGGACGGTTCTTGTTACCAATATTAATCTGCCGCTTCTCGTCGGCCTTCTGGTGGAGGACGATGTGAAGACACTGGAAGAAATAAAGGCTATGATAGAGATGGCTCAGCCGGAGGTCATATCGCTTGAAGAGCTGAAGAAAAATCACGTATTCACAACAGAAAAAGACTTTTTTTAGGAGGAGGTAAGACAATGATACCATCGTTAAGGATTGATGACCGTCTGATTCACGGTCAGATCGCGCTGGTCTGGAGCAAAGCTTTCGGAACCAACCGAATTGTGGTGGCGAATGACAAGGCGGTGACAGATGAAGTGACGAACGTGTCGCTGCAGATGGCGGTTCCGACAGGAATCAAGCTTTTAATCAAGACCGTGGATGATGCGGTTAAACTGTTCCATGATCCGAGAGCGGCGGAGAGCAGTATTTTCGTATTAACAAACTGTATTGCTGATGCAGTGAAAATCGTAAAGGCCTGTCCGGGCATGATACAGTCGGTAAATGTGGCAAACGTCGGCAGGTTTGATACGTCACCGTCATCGGAGAAACTGGTATTATCAAGTACAATCATTGTGAATAAGGCAGAGCTGGAGGCGCTGAAAGAATTGGCTGCCATGGATATTCCTGCATACCAGCAGGTAATACCAAGTGATGCTAAAAAACCGGTAAAAGACTTGTTAAAGGGGCATTGATCAGAGAGGGGGAAACAGTAAATGGTTTTACGTGCATTTTTAGCAGCATTAGCGTATTTTATCTGTTATGGAGGCAACTGGCTGTTTGCACAGTCCATGACGGAGCGGCCGATCGTGGTCGGATTTATTACGGGTTTATTTTTAGGGGATATTAAGACAGGAATCATTGTGGGAGCCGCGGTCGAGGCGATCTTCATGGGGTCTGTGAATATTGGGGGAAATATTTCGGCAGAGCCCGCAGCTGCGGCAACCTTTGCAGTAGTTATGGCAACTATGGAAAATATCAGCGCGGACGCGGCGCTGGCTTTATCCGTTCCGGTAGGCGTTTTTTCAGCCTTCCTTTTCATGATTATCAACAATGTTTTATATAACTTCACAGCGCCCATTATCGACCGCCTCGCTGAAAAGGGCAACGATAAGGGTCTTATTACCATGAACTTTACCATGTGGTTTATCCGGTTCTTTATCGTGGCTCTATGCATGTTCGCGGGTCTGCTGGCAGGCGGCGCAGCCATCGAAGCCACGATTAACAGTATTCCGGCAGTGGTTCTGACAGGACTTAATACCGCCGGAAAATTCCTCCCGGCAGTGGGGCTTTCAATCCTTATGAAAATGCTTTGGAACAAACAGCTGGCAATCTACTTCTTCCTGGGATTCATTATGGTTGTATATTTAGGACTTCCGCAGGTCGCCATTGCGGCACTGGCAATTATTCTGGTAATTTCGGTTGCATTGCGGGATATGGAGCTTCATAAGCTTCAGGAAACCAGAACAGCCGTAACACCAGTTGACAGAGAGGAGGATTTCTTCGCATGAAACAGAACACAATGTCAAAAGAAGACAGAAAGATGCTGAACTCCATTTTCTGGAGATCCATGTTCTTATCGTCAGGCCGCTGCGGTGGACAGGTGAGAATGCATGCCGTTGGATTTATTAACAGTATTCTGCCGGCTCTTCGGCGCTACTATAAGGATGATCAGGAGGGCTACCGCCAGGCACTGATGCGCCACACTACATATTTTAACATGACACAACACGTGTCCACCTTCTGTATGGGGCTGGTTGCCTCCATGGAGAAGAAAGCATCGGAGGACAGTACCTTTGATACCAGTTCCATTTCCGCGGTAAAGACCTCCCTGATGGGACCAATGTCGGGAATCGGCGATTCGATTTTCTGGGGAGTCCTGCGGCTTCTGGCCGCGAGTATTGCAATAACTTTTGCTGCCAGTGGTTCGATTCTGGCTCCGATTTCTTTCCTTCTGATCTTTAATGTACCAGCGTTTATCTGTCGGTATTATTTAACCTATAAGGGATTCAGCCTTGGTACAACATTTTTATCGGATATGCAAAAGAGCGGAACAATACAGATCCTTACAAAGGCCGCCAGTATTTTGGGCCTTGTTATGATCGGAGCGATGGTGGCATCTACAGTTACCTTTAAGTGTGCGCTTGCCATTCCCGTAGAGAATGCCGATCCAATTACGGTTCAGACGTATCTGGATTCTATCTTCAAGGGACTGGTACCTCTGTCACTGACTCTGGGCTGCTTATATGCGCAGATGAAGAAAATCAATATTAATATAATCATGCTTCTGGTTCTGGCACTCGCTATGATTCTGGCTTTGTTGGGGGTTGTTTAAAAACCGCCTGCCAAATCGAGGCTCTGCAAGACAGGCTCCTCTCTCAACATAAATAAACAATTATTTAACACAGAATGGCAAAGGTTCCCGAATTACTGGGCCTTTGCCGTTTTAATGTCAGAAATAAATCTTAATACCTTTCAAAAAGCACCATAATATGGTAGAATATTCCGATAATCACGAAAGAAGGTTTTTCCCGACACCGAGCCACAAATTTCAACATTTACATAAAAATGAAGTCTGTCGGATTTTGTGACCAGGCCTGGATTTGGATCGAAGGGTGATTATTTCACTTCGGGGGCCATCGGAGGAAAATGTGGGAAAAACGCCCGCCTTTTGTCGAAAAATGCGACAGAATTCCATTGCGGCAATTCGGGGGCAAGTCTATAATGGCTTTACACTAATCATTCAATCAACAAGAAAGGGAGAGTAGGAAGATGTCGGAAATCAGTATTGCAATAGCGGACGATAACCTGCAGACGCTCAGTCTGCTAAACGATATATTGGAGGGAGAGGAGGATTTCCATGTCGTCGGGAAGGCGGATAATGGAGAAGATGCTTACAACATGATTGTAAAAACGAGCCCTGATGTTGTCTTATTGGATGTCATTATGCCGAGAATGGACGGAATTACGGTGATGGAGCGCGTGCGCGGCAATGCAGCACTGACTAAGATGCCGTCGTTTATTATGGTAACAGCGGCCGGAAGTGAGAATATTACCGAAGATGCGTTCCGCATGGGCGCCAATTATTACATCATGAAGCCTTTCAATAAAGATATTGTTGTCGATAAAGTCAGAAGAGTCGGACACAGGAAAGCGAAAACACCGGGACTTTCAGGCATGAAGAAGGTCAAGCCATATGTGAACAAGAATGAGTACATGGAACAGAATCTGGAAAATGACGTGACTCAAATGCTTCATGAAATCGGCATCCCGGCTCATATCAAAGGATATCAGTACTTAAGGGATGCCATTGTTATCTCTGTACAGGACCAGGAAATGTTAACCAGTGTTACCAAAATCCTTTATCCATCCATAGCCAAGAAGCATCAGACAACGCCGAGCCGTGTGGAGCGTGCGATCCGCCATGCCATCGAGGTTGCGTGGAGCCGGGGCAAGATGGATACGATCAATGATCTCTTCGGATATACCGTCAGCACCGGAAAAGGCAAGCCGACAAACTCCGAATTTATCGCCCTTATTGCGGATAAAATAAGACTGGATTACAAAAAACTTTAGAAAATCTATCACAAATATACTTCCTTATTTAATCAAAATGCAGTATACTATAAGACAAAGAGTGGCGCCCTCAGGGGTGACTGTAAATGAGGGAGGTTTTTTGATGAAGAAGATTTTATTCGTTGCATCGGAGGCAGTACCTTTTATTAAAACCGGTGGACTTGCTGATGTAGTAGGTTCCCTTCCCAAATGTTTTGATAAGGAATATTTTGATGTCAGGGTTATGATTCCCAAGTATCTGTGTATGAAGGAGTCGTGGAGAAACGACATGGAGTATGTAAACCATTTTTACATGGATTACATGGGACAGAGCAGATACGTTGGAATTCTTCAATACGTATACGAGGGAATTACTTTTTACTTTATTGATAATGAAGGCTATTTTAACGGTCCAAAGCCATACGGCGACTGGTACTGTGATTTGGAAAAATTCTGCTTTTTCTCAAGGGCGGCTTTGTCGGCACTTCCGGTTATTGGATTTCAGCCGGATGTGGTACACTGCCATGACTGGCAGACGGCGCTTATACCTGTCCTGTTAAAAGACCGGTTCCATGACGGAGAGTTCTTCCGCAGCATGAAGTCGGTTATCACCATCCACAACTTAAAGTTCCAGGGAGTGTGGGATGTCATGACGATCAAGAGGCTGACAGGCCTCCCGGATTACTACTTTACACCAGATAAACTTGAAGCATACAAGGATGGCAACCTGTTAAAGGGCGGCATTGTTTACGCCGACGCCATAACCACTGTAAGCGAGACGTATGCCGAGGAGATCAAGATGCCATTCTATGGCGAAGGGCTGGACGGCCTGATGAGGGCGCGTGCAAACAGCCTGCGTGGTATTGTAAACGGCATTGATTACGATGATTTCAATCCAGAGACGGATCCTTACATTGTCCAGAAGTACAATGCAAAGAATTTCCGGAAGGAAAAGATAAAGAACAAACGGGCCCTGCAGGAAGAACTGGGACTGCCCCGGGACGACAGGAAGTTTATGGTCGGCATTGTATCCAGACTGACTGACCAGAAGGGACTCGATTTAATTCAGTGTGTTCTGGATGAACTGTGCCAGGACGATATCCAGCTGGTTGTGCTGGGAACAGGTGAAGAAAAGTATGAGAACATGTTCCGCCATTACGACTGGAAGTATAATGACAAGGTATCCGCGAATATTTTCTATTCCGAGCCGATGTCCCATAAGATTTATGCGGCCTGCGATGCATTTCTGATGCCGTCCTTATTTGAACCGTGCGGTTTGAGCCAGCTGATGTCGCTCCGCTACGGAACCGTCCCGATTGTCCGTGAAACAGGCGGTCTGAAGGATACGGTGGAACCGTATAACGAGTTTGAGAACCGTGGAACCGGATTCTCATTCCAGAATTACAACGCTCATGAGATGCTGGCGGTTATTCGCTATGCAGAGCGGATATACTATGATAAGAAGCGGGAGTGGAATAAGATCATAGACCGCGCCATGGCGACGGATTATTCCTGGAATACTTCGGCTGTCAAGTATCAGGAACTGTATGACTGGCTGATTGGCTATTGAGTTCAGATAAAGAAGGAAGCGGACATAGCATGAAAAACAAGTGTTTTACTCGGGAAGAAAAGGAGGAGGTGCTCCGCTGGGCGGAGGACTCTTCCTGGATCAATCAGGAGCGGTATGAGGATGATGATGCGTATCTTGCGTGTGTAGAGGACATTCTGGAAAATCCTGTGTTTCAATCCATGGATCATTTTATGCAGCATGGGGATACTACCTGTAAGGCGCACTGCATCAAGGTATCTTATTTAAGTTACCGGATCTGCCGCCGCTTTGGATGGGACTATGTACAGACCGCCAGAGCGGGACTTCTGCATGATTTATTCTTATACGACTGGCATACCCATGCGAAGGAGACGGGAGAACACTTTCACGGATTTACCCATCCGCGCAGGGCGTTAGCCAACGCAGAAAAGTACTTTGACTTAACGGATAAGGAAAAGGACATGATTCTGCGCCATATGTGGCCGCTTACCCCGGTTCCGCCAAAGAGCAGGGAAGGGCTGGCCATCATTTACGCGGATAAGTTCTGCGGCCTGGCAGAGACGGCCGCCAGAGTAAAAAGGTGGGTTTTATACAGCCTGAGAGCGGGAAGAACCGCTTAAACCGGCTGGAAGGATCCTCTGATACAAAAAGCAGGAGAAAACCATGACATTTTGGGACGAATTACTGGCAAATCAGGTTCTGATGAGCGCTGTCACCGGCTGGGTGGTAGCTCAGGTACTGAAGACAATCATCGACCTTGCCCTGAATAAAAGCTTTAATCCGGAGCGGCTGGTGGGATCGGGCGGTATGCCCAGCTCCCACTCCGCAACGGTATGTGGAATGACGACCGCCGCCGCCTTGCATTACGGCGTCGGTTCTTTTGAGTTTGCAGTATGTTTTATCCTTTCCATGGTGGTTATGTATGACGCCATGGGAGTCCGCAGGGAGACGGGAAAGCAGGCGAAGCTGTTAAACAGCATACTGCTTGAGAACCCGCTCAAGTTAAGCGGAGAGGTGTTGCAGGAAAAGTTAAAGGAATATGTGGGACATACTCCGCTTCAGGTGGCGGCAGGTGCCATTCTTGGCATTGCTCTCGCCGTTTTCATGGCGCAGTATTATTAAAAAAGTCGGAATATTTCCGTGAATCGTAAGAAAATAATTCTTGATTTCTTAAGATATCCATATTATACTTTAACAAGTTAAAAAACTGTTAAAGTTGGAGGTACAATGGATATGACGATTTACCATACGATTAACTGGTTTTTCGCGTTTAGTTTCATCGGTTACCTTCTGGAATGTACCGTGCTCAGCTATGAGAACCGGAGACCGGTGTTGAACCGTGGATTTGGACATGGCCCGTTTTGTGTCATATATGGCTTTGGAGCGCTGGGGGCCTGCCTGATTCTGGAACCGCTGGCAGGACAGCCTGTGGAACTGTATTTCGCTTCCGTGGTGATGGCAACTTCCATGGAACTTGTGACGGCGCACATTATGATTAAGCTGTTCGGAGCATTCTGGTGGGATTACAGCCAGAAGCCATTCAATTACAAGGGCATTATCTGTCTGGAAAGCAGTATTGCCTGGGGATTTTTAGGATTATTTTTCTTCAAGTTTTTAAATGGGTTTGTAAGCCAGCTGGTGGATGTTGTTCCGATCGGCATGGAACGCCTTGTGGCCTTGGGACTCTTATCCTTCTACGTAGCGGATTTTACATACACCATGCGGTATCAGCTTAAGGCCGCGGAGATGGAAGAAGAGGAAGGCGTGTCAGTCGTGGGGCGCCTGAAAGTATATTGATGGTTGGCGGGATTCGTAAAGGGTCCCGCTTATTTCATTCTTGGAAACGCGCCCAGATGTGAGCGTGGAAACGTGTCCGGTTGTGAGCATACGTGCCGTGCTTATGTGTGAGAATCCGGACGGCCGGGCTTTTAAAACAGAACAGGAGGCAGATAGTTTGACTGAAGACAGAGAGATCGTTCTTGCATCCGCGTCACCGAGGCGCAGGGAACTGTTAGGACAGATAGGAATCGTGCCGGAGATTATTCCCAGCACGCTGGAAGAGAAGATAACGACCGACAGGCCGGAGGATGTTGTAAAGGAGCTGTCGCTTCAAAAGGCCGCTGATGTGGCGAAGCGTTGTGCGAAGGGTACGATTGTGATCGGTGCGGACACGGTGGTGGCCGCGGAAGGCCGGATTCTGGGAAAGCCCAAATCTCATGAGGAGGCGGAGCGCATGATTGCGCTTCTGGCTGGGAAGACCCATCAGGTGTACACGGGAGTGACCATGATCGTATGCGGCCAGGAAGGCAGGGCCCGCAAGACATTTGCGGAGAAGACGGATGTGCATGTCTATCCGATGACGGCTGAGGAGATCCACGAATACGCTTTTTCAGAGGAACCCATGGACAAGGCCGGGGCCTATGGAATTCAGGGAAAATTCGCTTCTTACATCAAAGGGATTGACGGGGATTACAATAATGTAGTAGGATTGCCTGTAGGACGTGTATACCAGGAAATGAAGAGCCTTTTGACGCTCACAGCAAGGAGGAATAACGGATGATTAAACTGATCGTATCCGATATCGACGGCACACTGGTGCCGGATGGAAGCCATGAGATGAACCCGGAGCTTCTCGATGTGATCATGAAAATTAGAGAGAACGGGGTACAGTTTGCGGCTGCCAGCGGCCGTCAGTGGGCCAGCATTGAGTCGATATTCGGACCAATCAAAGAAAAAGTATTTTACTTATCCGACAACGGAGCCTATGTGGGCTGCCATGGCCGGAATTTATTTTTAAATCCCATCGACCGGGAAACGGTGATGGATATGGTGCGCGATGTGCGCCGGATGGAGGGCCTTGAGGTGATGCTCAGCGGCCCTGATGTGGTCTATCTGGAGACGGAGAAGCAGGATTTTATCGACTGGCTGGTGGAGGGATACCAGTTCCGCGTAAAACAGGTGCCGGATTTGACGAAGGTGGACTCCCAGTTCATCAAGGTGTCCATATACCGTGAGACCGAGGTGGAGGAATACACCAGGGAGCTGAGAGAGAAATACAAAGACAGGTTTAAGATTACCATTGCAGGCGATATGTGGATGGACTGCATGAAGCCGGGGATCAACAAGGGACAGGCCGTGAAGCTTTTACAGGACAGCCTGGAGATCAAACCGGAGGAGACGATGGCTTTCGGCGATCAGCTAAATGATATCGAGATGCTGGAACAGGCGTACTACAGCTTTGCCGTAGGAAATGCCAGGCCGGAGGTGAAAGCCACAGCCAGGTTTCAGACGGATACCAATGTGAACGACGGCGTGTTAAAGATTCTGAAGCTTTTGGTATAAGCCCCGTTGGATACGTAAGAATCAGCAGGGAAGTAAGGGACGAAAGGGAACGAGGATGCGATTTATTCATACATCAGACCTCCATATTGGCAAGACCGTCAGTGGATTCTCCATGCTGGAGGAACAGGAAGCGGCACTGAAACAGATCATGGGTTACGTAAAAGAACGGCAGGCAGATGCCGTTCTTTTGAGTGGTGACTTATATGACCGTTCCGTGCCGCCTGCCGCCGCAGTGACCATGTTTGACGCGTTTTTGACCGGATTGTCCGAAATGGGAGTGACGATTCTGGCCATTGCCGGGAATCACGACTGTGGAGAGCGGATCGGATTTGCCAACCGGATTCTGGAAAAGAGGGGGCTCTATCTGGAGGGAAAGCTGGAAGCCCCGGTCCGGTTCGTGGATATCCCCGACCAGTGGGGCTTTGTACGTGTTCATCTGGCTCCGTTTGCAAAGCCTGCGGAGGTTAGATCCCTCTACCGGTGCGAGGGCAGCATGAAGACGTTTGAAGAGAGCTTCGAGGAGATTCTCCGCCATGTGACATACAGTCCCGGAGGAAGGGATATTCTGATGGCTCATCAGTTTGTGGTGAACCAGGGATTGCTGCCGGAGCTCTCCGATTCGGAGACACGGGTGACTGTGGGCGGAACGGATCAGGTGGAGGCGGCATTGTTTCAGCCATTCTGCTATACGGCTCTGGGACATATCCACGGCTGTCAGCAGATCGGGAAGAATCCGGTATACTACAGCGGCTCGCCGGTAAAATACTCTTTTTCCGAGTGCAGTCACCGGAAGTCGGTGCTGTACGGTGAGGTGGGAGAGAACGGGAAGGTTACGCTGGAACGCCTTCCGCTGACGCCGGTCCACGATATGCGAAAGATCAGGGGCCGTCTGGCAGATTTAATTCTCCCGGAGGTTGTGAGCGCGGCGGATCCGGAGGACTATATCCTGGCGGTTTTAACGGATGAGACGGAGCTGCTGGATCCGATCGGAACACTCCGAAGCGTCTATCCCAATATCATGCAGTTAAAATGGGAAAAACGGGCGGTGGAGCAGGACGATACCGTGATCCATGATGATATTATGAAGGAAAAGGGTCCGTATGGACTGTTTGCGGATTTTTACGAGCTTGTTACGGGAAAGACCATGTCAGAAGAGCAGGAAGCCGTGATGAGGGAGACGGCCGAACAGGCAGAGGAGGAGGTTTCATGAAGCCAACAGCGCTTGTTTTGAGCGGATGGGGGCCTTATAAAGGCGTGGAACGGGCAGATTTCGAGGCCATGCAGCGGGGGCTGTTTCTGATCTCAGGACCGACCGGCGCCGGAAAGACCACGATATTTGACGGGATTACCTTTGCCCTTTACGGGGAGGTCAGCGGAAGCATCCGGGAGAAGGACAGCCTGCGGAGCGATTTTGCGGACGCTTCCACACCCACGTATGCGACGCTCACCTTTTCCCATAGAGGAAAGCAATACCGGGTTACCCGAAATCCAAAGTATGACAGACCGAAGCTTAAGGGCGAGGGAATGACCACGGAACTGGAGGGCGGCGAGCTCTACGAAGAAGAGGCGCTTCTGGCCTCGGGGAGCACGCAGGTGACGGAGCGGGTGACGGAACTGCTGGGACTGGATTACCGCCAGTTCCGCCAGATATCCATGATCGCACAGGGGGAATTTCAGCAGCTTCTTGTGTCCAGCTCCAAAGAGAGAACCCAGATATTCCGGGATATTTTCCAGACGCGGATCTACGATACGATGACGGCGCTGCTGTCCTCCAGAGTGAAGGGCCTAAACGGCCGGATCGATGAGGTGAAGCACCGGGCGGACGAGATCACGGGAACGTTCCGCATTGAGAATGGGGACTGGGAGGAACTGAAATCAAAGAAAAACCGGAATTACCGAAAGCTTCTGGGATTTGTGGAACAGGAAAATGAACGGCTGGGGAGCCGGGAGAGAGAACTGGCCTCCCACCTGAGAGAACTGGACCAGACCTATAAGGACCGGGTGAGGGCGATCGAGGAGCTGCGAAGCGGCAACCAGGCGGTCCGAAAGTATGAAAGTGACAGGAAGACCCTGGCAAAGCTGGAAGAGGAGCGGGACTGCTTAAAAGAACAGAAAAAGGAGCTGGCCAGGGCATACGGCCGCCTCCCCGCCCGCCGGGAAAAGCTGGAGGGGAAGAAGGCGGATTTACGCGTGCTGGAGGAGCAGAAAAAGGGGCTTGCCGCATGGAAGGCCGCACGGAGACAGTTGACTGAACGGCAGGAAAAGTATTTAAAGCTCGATGGAGAGGCAAAGGAAAAGAAGCGGATTTACGAATATCAGGATGACTGTTTTAAGAAAGCGGCTGCGGGAATTATTGCAAGGGATCTGGTGGAAGGATTTCCGTGTCCGGTCTGCGGTTCCACTGTCCATCCGGCTCCCGCGTCCATGGAGGGCGAGGTGCCGGACGAGAAACAGATCCGGCGGCTGAAGGCGGACTATGAGGCGGCATTAGAAAAGGCATCGGCGGCCGCGAGCGACGCGGCGGCGCTGGTGGGCGCCGTAAAAAACATGGAAGAAAACCTTGGTTCCATGGATCTATCGGACGGCGGAGAGCGGGCTCTTCTCGAAATCGAGGAAAGGCTCCGCCTGCTGGAAGAAGAGACAAAACAGGAAGAAAAAGAGATCCGGGAGTGTGAAAAGGCCTACCAGGACTGCGCGGTTAAGCTGGAAAAGCAGAAAGCGGCTTATTCCCAGTTAAAGGCGGCCATCCGGGTTCCAAAACAGACGGAGCTGGTGGAGCTATCCGGATTTGAAGCGGCGCTTACGGAATGTGAGAGAGAACGCAGGCAGACGGCCAAGGAAAAGGAACGGACGGGAGCGGCTCTGGCTTTGAACCGGCAGTCGCTGGCCACTCTGAAAGGCCATCTGGAGGAAAAGGAAAAGCTGGAGACAGAGTACAGCGTGGTCCGTGAACTGGAACGGGCGGCCGGGGGATATAATGGCCGGAATCTGGTATTTGAGCAGTACGTCTTATCCGTCTATTTTGAGGACATTCTCCGGGCGGCAAACCGGCGCCTTCTCAAGATGAGCGGGGAGCGGTACGAACTGCACCGGCTGGACAGAACAAGAGACAGGAGAAGTAAGGAGAGCATGGAGATGGAGGTGCTTGACCAGTATACGGGCAAGCGCCGTTCCGTGAAGAGTCTGTCGGGAGGCGAGGCGTTTAACGCTGCGCTGGCACTGGCGCTGGGGACCTCCGATGTGATACAGAGCTACGCGGGAGGCATCCAGGTGGAAGCTCTCTTTGTGGACGAGGGATTTGGCTCTCTCGATGCAGAATCCCTGGAACAGGCGGTGGCGATTCTGACCTCTTTGAGCGGCGGTTCCAGCATGGTTGGAATCATTTCCCATGTGGAAGAATTGAAAGAACAGATCGGCAGCCATATTCTGGTAGAAAAAACGAATCAGGGAAGTAGAATCGTGACAGAAAGTATGGTATAATACTATTCGCATAACACATAGGAGAGTTTTTCATTCATACAGGAGTTGTCCATGAATTTTAAATATAGAAAAAAAGTGAAACAAACGCTGGCCGCTGTTCTGGCCGCCATGCTTCTTACCGGCTGCGCCAAGGGGCTTCCCATGGTCTCAGAGGTAAATGAAACGAAGGCATACACACTTCCGCAGTCCATGATCATTGTGGCGACAGAGCGCAACCGTTACCAGCAGGCATATACCGGCCAGATCTGGAGCGTGGAACTGCCGGATGGGGAGACATTTGAGACGTATCTGCTGGGGCAGGCCCAGGAATTCCTTCAGGAGATGAAATGGATGAATCTTCTGGCAAAGGATAAGGAGATTATCATCACGAGCGCCGAGAAGGAGGAGATCCGGAAGCTGTCGGAGGAGTATTATGAGTCTCTGACCGAGGATGACATCGCGTACATGGGGGTGAAGGAGGACGATGTGCGGACGATGTATGAGGAATACTTCCTTTCCAACAAGGTGGTCAGTGAACTGACAAAGGATATGAATCTGGAGATCAGCGACAGTGAGGCAAAGGTCATAACCATCGACCAGATCGTCCTCTCGGACGGGAATACGGCCCAGGACGTGTTGAATCAGGTGAACGAAGACGGGGCGGACTTCGAAGCCATTGCACGGGAGTATTCAGAGGATAACGAGATTCAAAAACAGCTGGGACGCGGAGAAGCGAGGAAAGCGCTGGAGGATGCGGCATTTTCCCTGACGGCAGGCGAGATCAGCCCGGTGGTGGAGGACAACGGCATGTTCTACATCATCAAATGTGTGAGCGATTACGACGAGGATGCCACACAGGCGAGAAAGGATAACCTGTACCAGCAGAGGAAAAAGGATGCATTCGGACAGATCTACAATCAGTTCAAGACAGAGAATCCGGTTACATTCAGCAACGATATCTGGGATGGAATTAAGTTTTCCATTGACGATAAGACGACGACTACGAATTTTTTTGACTTGTACAGAAAACATTTTCCCAATTCATAATGGGGAAGGAAAGCAGAGGGGCATTCCATGGCAGAAGGGGGAAGGAGCAGCCGGGGCAGGAGCCGGAAGCGAAAAAGTACCAGGGGGAAGGCAGTTTTTGCCGCGGTGCTTAAGGTTATTCTGGTCCTTCTGATCGCGGCGGGACTTTTATTTTCCAGTACCTATGTATACCGGTACTGGGAAGGAAGCCGTACATCGACCACACCGCTGGAAACCGGCAGAGAGATTGTGCCGGAGACGATGAAGATCTATGAATAGCCTGTGAATAGCGGTTGGGCTTGAGAGCAGAAGAACGAGATAAGGAAACAGGAGGCTCCATCAGCTGGCGCCCCCCTGTTTCCTGTTTTTTATTCAAGTCTTTCAATCCATGTTTGTTTTGTTAAAATAAGCAGTCACCAGATCAACAAGTGCTTTCTGATCCGCAGTCCCCATGACCTCCCTGGCGGAGTGCATGGCCAGCATCGGGATTCCCGCATCCACGGTGCGCATGGTTAAATAGCTGGAGGAAATGCTTCCGAGAGTCGATCCGCCCTTCATATCGGAACGGTTGGAGAATTTCCTGTATGGAATTTTGGCATTTCTGCAGATACTTTCAATCATTCCCGTACTGGTCGCGTCGGTCGCATAGGACTGGCTGGCCGACAGTTTGATGGCGACTCCGTCTCCCATGAGGATCTGGTTCTTGATATCACATTTTTCGCTGTGGTTGGGATGAATCGCGTGTGCGACGTCGAGGGACAGCATGAAGCCGTCAAACAGGGCGTTCAAGTAGGCTTCTCTGGAGCAGCCGAGGGACAGGAAGAGCTTTTCCAGCACACGGTCCATGAGCAGCGAGGCGGCTCCCTGTTTCGTGCTGCTTCCGATCTCCTCATTGTCGTAGAGTGCGATCACATGTATCTCATTTCCGGCAGTGCTGTTCATGATACCGCTTAAGCAGGCCTGCACGGAGGTCAGGTTATCGAGACGCGGAGCGGAATAGAATTCACCGTCAAGCCCGCATAAAGTGCCGTTCTCCGTATTGTAGACGTAGATTTCGTAGTCCAGTATATCCTGCTTTTCCACACCGGCTTCGGCGGCCAGAGCCTTTAAGAAGAAATCTTCCTTTTCCAGGTCACTCTTAATTAAGGTTAAGAGCGGGAGCATGTCAACCTGCGGATTGACAGCGACGCCCTGATTGGCCTCCCGGTTCATGTGGATAGCCAGGTTTGGAATCGTGAGCACCGGGCGCTTAAAGTCCACGAATATGGTTTTCGTGCCGGCAGGAGCATCACTGGTCACGCAGACTTTGCCTGCCATGGACAGCGGTCTGTCAAACCAGGTGTGAAGAAGCGGTCCGCCGTAGACCTCTGTGTTGAGTTTTCCGTACCGTCCGGAAGTTACCTCGGGAGAAGGCTTTAATTTCAGACAGGGCCAGTCCGTATGGGAGGCGGCCAGTTTAAGCTTCGGCGTCTGATCCGCCAGCTCGCCGATGGTAAATGCGATGAGCGTCGAATCGTACGCTTTTATATAGTAGGAGTGTCCCTGCTCCAGTTTCCAGGAACCGGAAAGGGAGAGTTCTGTAAATCCGGCGCCGTCCAGGGAAGCGGCGGCCGTCATGATGCAGTGATACGGGGATACGGAAGCGGAGATAAGCCGCTCCAGCTGTTTCATATCATTCATAGGTTTGACCTCTTTTCTGTGTAATTACAGCTTTTAGTATATCACAAAGTGGAAGAGGTGGGAATTGGTTCTTACTGATTGTGGGTAAAAATTAAGAATGGCGTCCCCGCGCCTTCTATGGTAAAATAGTTCCATTGAGGATGAAGCGGAATATAGACGAGGAGGAGCAAAATGAACTTCTTTAAAAATCGAAAAAAAGCGGAGACGCCGGGAACTGATGGGAATGGGGATCATAATAGAAAGTCGGCTTTTACCTGTTGTGAATTTGACAGGAGCAGCTGGTTTCTCGTATTTTCCGCCTGCCTCGGCAAGGTGATGGCGGTTCAGGATGCGTGCAGGGAGCTGGTTGTAAAGGACCGGGACTGGAATGTGGATTTTTCACGGGGCGTGATCGCTTTTGGAACGGACGAGTATCCTCTGCAGTTTCTTGGAAGCGAGGCGTCTTCCTCCAATACGTGGCTGTGGGGCTGGGAAAATGTGAATGGTTTTCCAGAGGAGATTCTTCAGACGGCGAACAAGGTGAGAGCCGCGGGAGAAGAGTGGAGGCTTGAGCCGCTTACGACTGCGGAATTTGAACTGACGGACTGTTTTAACGGCCATTCACTGTCCATAGTGGCCTGTGGGTTAGCGGAGCATTGCTGCTATTACCGGGGGCCGCATTCCGGCGGCGCGGTTCTGGTGGCCTTTTCCGGTGTCCCGGAGGAGGTCTTTGCACCGGTGACCGAGCAGAAATTTGTGGCGCTTACCATGCAGTGCATCCAGCAGTTTTCAGTGGATCATAAGCTGTTTGTGGAGAGCTTTTTACTATGGAACGGAACGCCGTATGAGTGGCAGGATCTTACGGTCACGGCACATTTCAAAGATGACCTGATCATCGAATATGAGATCGTGGACAGCTTTTGGCGAATTAAATGCATGAAGAATACGGGGAGAATGTGAAATGATAGCATTAAGAATTGAAGATATCAGACAATTTACAGCCAAACTCTTTGTGGGAGAGACTTTTGATCACTTCCTGATCAAGGAAGCGGAGATTGTTACCTTTAATGTGTTTACCATCGACGGTCATATCCGCCAGGGGTATTATTCCGAAGAGGAGCTGGAGGAGAATCAGATGGAAGAACTGTCTTCCTGGAAGATGATCCGGCCATACTGTTTTTCACTGATTAAGGGGAAGAAGCTTCCGGGCAGCTTCCAGATTGTGCTGCAGATGCCGCCTCAGGCAGTGGATAAGTTTGTAACTGGCCATCAGATGCCTTTGAAGGCGGATCAGGTCAATGGCCTGTACTTAAATATCCGTTATGAGGAAGGAAAACTGTTCTGCGTGACCGGCACTTCGGTCTCGATTTTTACATTGGACAAGACCCTGGATATGGAATGGGATCAGGCGGTGAGAAGCTTTTTGAAGAAAAACGAGATTATTTTCCAGGAGGAATAGGCAATTACTAGCACTCATTTAAAATGAGTGCTAATTTTCTATTGACATTTGGAAAATGGAGTATTAAAATACTCTTTGCAGGCAAAGAGTGAGAAACCATGGCAAACCATGGAAAAATATACAGCAAAGAGTAAGGAGTGTATGGATATGGCAAAGACAGGTAGTTTGACAATTAACAGCGAAAACATATTCCCGATTATCAAGAAGTGGCTTTATTCGGATCACGACATTTTCTACCGTGAATTAGTGTCTAACGGCTGCGACGCGATCACGAAATTAAAGAAGCTTGAGGTCATGGGAGAGTGGCAGAAGCCGGAGGACGTGGAATTTAAGATTACCGTGACGGTGGATTCCAACGATAAGACGATCACCTTCACCGATAACGGCCTCGGTATGACCATGGAAGAAGTGGATGAGTACATCAACCAGATCGCATTTTCGGGAGCACAGGATTTCCTGGAGAAGTATAAGGACAAGGCCAATGAGGATCAGATTATCGGCCATTTCGGACTGGGCTTCTATTCCGCATTTATGGTAGCGGATAAGGTGACGATCGATACATTATCCTATCAGGAAGGTGCAGCGCCGGTTCACTGGGAATCTGACGGCGGCACGGAATATGAGATGGAAGAGGGGGATAAGACCTCTTTCGGAACCACGATTAAGCTGTACCTGAATGAAGAGAGTCTGGAGTTCTGCAACGAGTACCGCGCCAGAGAAGTGCTGGAGAAGTACTGCTCCTTCATGCCGGTGGAGATTTATCTGGAGAATTCCTCCGCTGAACCGCAGTATGATACTATCGAGAAGGATGAGCTGACCGAGAAAGACACCATTATCGAGACGATCGTCGAGGAAGCCAAGACTGAGGAGAAAGAGAATGAGAACGGCGAAAAAGAAGTCGTAGAGATTTCTCCTGCCAGGGAAAAATATAAGATATTAAAGCGTCCCGTTCCGGAGAATGACATCCACCCGCTGTGGAACAAGCATCCGAACGAGTGCACAGAGGAAGAGTACAAGGGCTTCTACCGCAAGGTATTCCATGACTACAAAGAACCGCTGTTCTGGATTCATTTAAACATGGACTACCCGTTCAACTTAAAGGGAATCTTATACTTCCCGAAACTGAACTTAAATTATGACAGCCTGGAAGGCGTAATCAAGCTTTACAACAACCAGGTATTTATCGCAGACAACATCAAGGAAGTAATTCCGGAGTTCTTAATGCTGCTGAAGGGCGTGATCGACTGTCCGGATCTGCCGCTTAACGTATCGAGAAGCGCGCTGCAGAACGATGGCTTTGTCAAGAAGATTTCCGATTACATCACGAAGAAGGTGGCGGACAAGTTAAGCGGTATGTTCAAGACCGACCGTGAGAATTACGAGAAGTACTGGGATGATATCAATCCATTTATCAAATTCGGCTGCTTAAAGGACGAGAAATTCGCTGAAAAGATGAATGATTATATCATTTTCAAGAATCTGGAAGGAAAGTATTTCACTCTGGCCGACTGCCTGGAGGAGAATAAGGAAAAGCACGAGAACACCGTATTCTATATCACAGACGAGAAGGAACAGAGCCAGTACATCAATATGTTTAAGCAGGAAGGCATGGACGCGGTCTATATGACTCAGAATATCGACAGCCCGTTCATCAATTTCCTGGAGCAGAAGAATGAGAATGTGAAGTTCCTGGCTATCAACTCAGACTTATCAGACAGCTTTAAGGAAGAGATGACGGAAGAGGCCAGGGAAGCCATGAAGGGTGATGCGGACGCGCTGACAGAGGTGTTTAAGAAGGCGCTTGGCAACGATAAACTGGAAGTAAAAGTGGAAAAACTGAAAAATGAATCCGTTTCTTCCATGATTACGGTCTCCGAAGACAGCCGCCGTATGCAGGAGATGATGAAGATGTACACCATGCCGGGTATGGATCCGTCCATGTTTGGAGCCGGCGGTGAGACTCTGGTGCTCAACTACAACAATAAGCTGGTTCAGTACGTTTTGAATCACAGAGAGGGCGGCCACATCCAGGAGATCTGCGAGCAGCTGTATGACCTGGCCGCATTAAGCCACGGATCCCTGACTCCGGAGCGCATGACGAAATTCATTGCGAGAAGTAACGATATCATGATCCTCATGGCAGATATGGGTAAAGAAGAGGAATAAGTAACTAAGAGGAATAAGAAACTAAGAATGATTGGGGATACCATTTTCCGCTCCCTTATGATATACTAGTACTGCATTGTGTAATTAATTGTGAATAAAATGCCTGATATCTGCGTCAGAGGCGTGTCTGCAAAGCGACGGCGTAGTGGACCCTACGACTAGCTTTGCAGGCGCGGCTCTGGCGTAGATAGCGGGTGTTTTATCACAGTTAATTGCGCAACGCAGTACTAGGTACTATGATTGTATAGTAACCAGGAGGAGATTCTTATGACGGACAAGATAAGGGAGATAAAGAAGGCAGTGCTGCGGCTTATGTTGGCGCTGGCCATCGGAGTATTAGCAGGAGCGGCCCCGGGAGCGGTGCTCATCTCTCATGCGGAGACGGAAAATGCGGCGGCTGCCGCGGAACCAGCTGCCGCAGAGACGGCTTCGGAAGATGACGGTACGACCTTTATGCTGGCATTTTTCGGAGGGATTATTCTGCTGATCCTCTTTGTCGTTGTGATTGTCGTTGCGACTGCTGCCAGTACGGCGGGGGTTATAGGCGCACAGGAAGACGACTGATCTACAGACAGATAAGACGAACCGGCTGGCCTCCATGAGATCAGCCGGAAAATAGGACAGGGAAGCCTGCAGACTTTCCTGTCCTCCTCTTTACAACAAATAGGTAACTAGTTACTATATGGAGGGCGCATGCAGATTTTAGATCTCATCAGACGTTTTAAAGGTACAAGAGAAAGACAGGAGAAAGCCGTGTTCAGCACGCTGTGCATTGCCGAAAACAGGCTGCAGACCATATTCGATAGGAGCAGCTCCGGCATCACGCTTAAGCAGTTTATGCTTCTGACCATGGTGAGGCAGTCGGAGGAGCGGCTGACGTTCACCCAGCTGGGAGATCTGCTGGGATGCTCCAGGCAGAATATCAAGAAGCTGGCCGCAGTTCTCGAACAGAAGGGGTTCGTCACAATCATACAGAACGAAAATGACAAGCGGGCGTCATTTCTGCTTCCGACGGAACGGTTGGGCGAGTACTTTGAACAGACTGCAGCGCTTCACGGACAGAAACTCGCCTGTCTGTTTCAGGGGTACACGGATCAGGAGATGGAGCAGCTGTTTACGCTGCTTATGAAGCTGTACGATGGAATCGACGGCCTGGAGGCCGCGGAAGAGGCGATGACGGCGGCACCGTAACGGTCACAGAAAAAAGAGGGATACAGGAGGAATGATATGGATCGAATCATTATTTATGGCAGCAAGTACGGAACAACGAAGCGTTATGCGGAAGAATTGTCACGAAGGACGGGAATACCGTGCAGAAACTGCAAGGAGGTAAAGTCTCTCTCTTCCTGTGAAGTGGTCATACACCTGGGAGGGATCTATGCCGGACAGATTCTAGGCCTGAGCCACACGGCAAAGCTGCTTCGCCAGGAACCGGCTGCTAAGCTTCTGGTGGTCACGGTGGGACTGTCTGATCCGGCCGATGAAACCAATGTCAGAAATATCCGAAATTTTATAAAAAAGCAGCTGGCGGACCCGCTTTGGGCCGAAACGAAGCTCTTTCATCTGAGAGGAGGCATGGATTACTCCAGGCTGTCCGTCGCACACCGGGCAATGATGGGGCTTCTGTACAGCAGGGTTAAGAAGATCCCGCCGGAAGAGCGGAATTCCGAGACACAGGGGCTGATTGAGACATTTGGCAGGAAGGTGGATTTTACAGATTTTGAGAGCCTGAATGAGATTACCGGCTTTCTTATGGCCGAAAACGGGACGAATGGCCCGGAACTCCGGGAACAGATGCAAAATGCGGAAGTTCAGGAGTAATATTCTATTGACATTCCACCGTGGCTTCCCTATAATATATAGTAATGAATACTACATGACAAGTTATATGTCAGGAGGAAATAGAATATGAGCTATAAGATTATCGGGGACAGCTGTCTGGATTTAACGGCTGACTTAAAGAAAGATCCGCATTTTCAGATTATTCCCCTTACTTTGCAGGTAGAGCATACCCAGGTAATAGATGATGAGACCTTTGACCAGAAGAAGTTTCTGGAGCTGGTAAGAAGCAGCAGTGAGTGCCCGCAGACCGCATGTCCGTCGCCTGAGAGGTTTAAGGAGGCATTTGAATGCGACGCGGAGCAGATATTTGTTATTACACTGTCCGAGCATTTAAGCGGAACGTACAACAGCGCCGTACTGGCGAAGAAGCTCTATGAGGAGGAACATGGCCAGGATGGGAAAAACATCGCAGTCTTCAGTTCCGATTCCGCCTCTTCCGGGGAGTTAAACATCGCCCTCTATATCCAGTCGCTCTGTCAGGCATCTCTTCCGTTTGAGGAGATTGAGGAGAAGACACGCAGCTTTATTAAGAATATGAGAACATATTTCGTACTGGAGAGTCTGGACACGCTGCGCAAGAACGGCCGTCTGACCGGCCTTCAGGCATTTTTTGCTACCGCATTGAACATTAAGCCGGTTATGGGAGCTGATTCCGGTGTGATCGTCAAGCTGGATCAGGCGAGGGGGATCAATAAAGCCCTTACGCGCATGGCCGATATCGCGATCCGGGAAGCAGGAGAGACGAAAGACAAGGTACTTATTATCGCCCACTGCAACAATCCCGAGCGCGCAGAGGTGGTGAAGAACGAGATGTGCCGCCAGGCGACATTTAAGGATGTTATCATTACAGAGACGGCCGGAGTGGCAACGGTATATGCCAGTGACGGCGGGATTATCGTTGCATTGTAGGCGGTATGGCCTCCAGACATGTGCGTTGGAGCAGGAATATAGAACGAAGTATAATGAAACAGTAATGATAAAATAGTAATAGTAAAATCGTAATGCAAGTATATTGGGTAATGTGAATCAGGCCTTCATGGCTGTCCTGAAATCGGATAGCCGCGAAGGCCTTTCTTTGTGATGGAGGTGTGAACGGTCATGCGCATATAAAGCATAAGCGCGGCCACTGCTGGCATAATTTGACAAATACACAGTCTCAGTGTAATATTAGTAAAGACTATCAAGAGATTGGAGCGGGAAGCATGAAGACAGCAGTGCGTTATTATTCCAGAACAGGGAATACGAAAGTAATCGCGGAAGCCATTGCACCGGTGGCGGGCTGCCAGGCGGAATCCATCGAAGTTCCGCTGGAAGGAGTTACGGATATCTTATTTTTGGGAGGTGCGGTCTATTGGGGAAAGATTCCCAGGACACTGAAAGAGTATATAAAGAGCCTGTCTCCACAGCAGGTAAAGTGTGTAGCCGTCTTCACCACAGCAGGAATTCTGGAAGGTGCATCAGAAATTTATAAAGTATTTTTGAAGTATCATGACTTAAAGGTTATGAAAGAAACGTACTTTTGTAGTGGAAAACGGGTTTACGATGGGAAAATTAAGGAAGAAACGGAAATATTTGCAGAAAAGGTTATGAATCAGGCATCTATCATGAATCATTCGATAATGAATTAAGGAGGAAGGGATGAAAAGGACGAATTTATTAATGAAGCTGCTGATTATCCTTCCGGTATTTCTCCTTGCGGCACTCCTTGTATGGATTGCGGTGGATGGACAGAGAGGCGGCATAAGGGAGACTCTTGCCTTCGGTCAGGAGACAGCGGCGGCTCCAGCGGCGCAGGAAGGGGAGCAGACGGCGGCTTCGGCTCCGGAGGCGGCCACGGAGGAAGTGTTAAAGCTGGAAGTATCGGATACGGAAGCGGCAAGTACGGCCGCAGTGGCGGAGACAGAACCGGAGGATCCTGTCGTTCATCTGCTTTTTAGCGGGGATATATATTTTTCCAGTCATGTATTGACCGCTTATGATAATGCAGGGGGCATACATGGAGTGCTGGATGAGGCATATCGGGACGAAATTAGCAGGGCGGACATCTATATGGCGAATCAGGAGTTCCCGTTCAGCGACAGAGGAACGCCGGCTCCGGATAAACAGTTTACATTTCGGGTACCGCCGGAGCGGGTCTCCATGATGCATGAGCTGGGGATCGATATCGTGACGATTGCCAATAATCACACACTGGATTATGGAACCGATGCACTGGTGGATACGTGTACGACTCTGGAGAATGCGGGAATCCCCTATGTAGGAGCCGGTGCCAACATGGACCGTGCAAAGCAGCTGGAGACCATCGAGGTGCGCGGCAGAACCATCGGTTTCCTGGCAGCCTCAAGGGTGTATCCCGATACTTCCTGGGTGGCTAACAGCAAAAAGCCGGGAATGGTGAGCGGATACGATCCATCCATACTCATAAAAGAGATCGAAGCGGCCGGGGAATACTGTGATTATCTGGTGGTGTACATGCACTGGGGAATCGAACGGGACGAAAAGCCGCAGGAATACCAGCGGACTCTTGGCAGACAGCTGATCGATGCGGGAGCTGATCTCGTCATTGGAAGCCATCCTCATGTACTGCAGGGGATTGAATACTATCAGGGAAAGCCGATTGTATACAGTCTCGGCAATTTTATCTTTGGAAGCAGCATTCCGAAGACCGCGCTTTTGCGCGCAGATGTGGATTTGGAACAGAATCAGGTGAATTTATCCCTGGTCCCAGGCACTTCCGGGGCCGGATTTACAAAGGAACTGACCGATCCGGGAAAAAAGGCAGAGTTTTATCAGTACATGCAGGAGATTTCGTTCGGTGTGACCATAGATGAAAATGGCGTGGTGGGGTATTGACATGAAATTACGGTTGGCAGAAATGGCTGATTTACCGCAGCTTAAAGCTGTATATAAAGAAATAATCCGAAATATGGATGAAAATGGAGTCCCGATCTGGGACGAAATATATCCTTGTGAGTTTTTCTCCGAAGATATTGAAAGGAATCGCCTTTACGTTCTCACGGAAGAAGAGAATATTGTTTCCGCATTTGCCCTGTGCAGCTCAGCCTCTGGTGCTGACTGTGTGAGATGGAGCGATGAGCAGGGGAAGGCCCTGTACATTGACCGGTTTGGAGTGAACGTCGATTACCTGAGAAGGGGAATTGGCAGTATTGCACTTAACATGGCGGCTGCCAGGGCGGGAGAACTGGGGGCTGAATACTTAAGGCTGTTTGTTGTGGATATCAATGAACCGGCGATTAATCTCTATGTGAAGAATGGTTTCAAAAAGGCAGAGGGAGTGTATGACGAGGTGATTGATGATGACCTGGTCCTGCATGAGTATGGGTTTGAGAGAATGGCGGCTCTGGTATAAAAAGACCGCCATTTTTTCTGTGTATGAATGGAGGAAGGAAATTGCTCAATCCGTCTGTCCCTTCAAATACCGGTCCCCCTGACACACGCCGCGTTCTTTGAAGCGCTTTGCCATGGAGTTCAGCACAAGCCGTTTGTTTCCGCTCCACACGGGGGCTATGAGAAGTTTTTTGGGACCGTCGCCGCTGATCCGGTGGATCACCGTCTCCGGCGGGAGAAGAGCGATACAGTCGATTACGAGATCGAGGTACTCCTCCAGCGAAAATGTCTGAAAACCACCTGCGCGGTATAAGACGGCAAGGTCGGTTCCTTCCAGCACATGCAGGAGCTGCAGTTTGATACCGTCAATACCGTGTTCCCCCAAGCGGCCGAGATAGCTGACCGTATCCTGTATCATGGCGGGCGTCTCTCCGGGAAGGCCGAGAATTACGTGGGCTATCACGGTCAGACCGGCGTCATGGAGTCTTTGATAAGCGTCTTCGAAGACAGATAGCGGGTAGCCGCGGCGAATGAAGCGCGCTGTTTCCTCGTGAATCGTCTGCAGGCCCAGTTCCACCCAGACCGGTTTTATGCGGTTTAACTCTGACAGAAGCGCGATTACTTCGGGCGGAAGGCAGTCGGGGCGTGTGGCAATGGACAGGACAGCGATGTCCGGATGGGTGATGGCCTCAGTAAACAGCGCCCTTAAGTGCGAAGTCGGCGCGTACGTGTTTGTATAGGACTGGAAATAGGCAATGTAACGGCCTTTGGGATATTCCGGTGAAGCTCCGGGCCGGGCTTTTTCCATCTTTTTTTCTACCCGGGCCTTAGCCGCTTCGATCTGTTCCGTGACGGATACGTGGGCGGACAGAGATTCGGCAAATTCTCCGGAGCCGCCGCCGCTGCAGAAGATACAGCCGTCCGTACCCAGGGTGCCGTCGCGGTTCGGACAGGTCATGCCGCCGTCTAATGCCAGTTTATATATTTTATGACCATAGGCACGTTTCATCTCATAATCCAGGGAATGGTACGGTTTTTCGTTCCAGTACATGAAAAGTCCTCCTTGCCTTTTTCGTTCTTCCTCATTATAAGGAAGCGGCAGGGCGGGTGTCAAGCTGCAATTCACGACCCCACGGAAAGTCTCCGCCGGGAATTGCAGCGACGTCAAATGAAATTATAGGATTTCGATAAATATTATATTGTAGAAGACTCGTAAGTTATGATATACTTTTGTCAAAGAGCAGATTCCCGCGGCGCAGGTGTCGGAGGTATTCTGATATTTTGAAAATGTATGGAAAAAAGGAGATCATGTGACATGAAAGTATGCGATACAATCCAAATGCTCGAATCTGAAAAATCCAGGAAGCTTATGACCGCACTGTACGGCGAAGCGGCGGTGGATGCCAATATAGAACGGTATCAGAATCTTGTGAAAAGTTTTCAGAAAAAATTTGCGGAAGAAGACGTGACCCTGTTCAGCTCCCCGGGACGTACGGAAATCAGCGGCAATCATACGGATCATAACCATGGAAAAGTCCTTGCAGGAAGCATTAACTTAGACTGTGTCGGCGTGGCTGCGAAGAACAACAGCAGCAAGGTACATATTATCAGCGAAACATTTAATCAGAGCTTTATCATTGATCTGAATGATTTATCCCCCAGCGATAAGAAAGCGGGAACGATTGACCTGGTGAAGGGACTTCTTCAGGGCTTTAAGGAATCCGGCTATGAGGTCGGCGGTTTTAATGCCTATATTA
The DNA here is from genome assembly GCF_014288035.1 of Hungatella sp. L36. Lineage (NCBI taxonomy): Bacteria > Bacillati > Bacillota > Clostridia > Lachnospirales > Lachnospiraceae > Hungatella > Hungatella sp. L36. Next base: position 119,222 of record NZ_JACOPC010000016.1, read on the forward strand.
CGAGTAATGTCATCAGCGCGGCCGGCGTCAGCTCCTCCGCGTCCTTCGAGATGCTTTTATGTTCTATTTTAAATACATTCTTTAATGAAGGCCGTATGGATACCGTAGCCTACGCCCACATTGGAAAATATTCTGAAAACGTATACTGGGACAAGGCCTCCGGACTGCTGGATCAGATGGCCTGCGCGGTCGGCGGTCTCATCACCATCGATTTTCTGGAGCCGGCTTCTCCGGTTGTAGAGAAGATCGATTTTGATTTCAGCTCCCAGAATCACAGCCTGATTATCGTCAATACCGGAAAGGGCCATGCAGATTTAAGCGCGGATTATTCTTCTGTGCCGATCGAGATGAAGAAAGTGGCCGAATTCTTTGGAAAAGAGGTCTGCGCCGAGATTACGGAAGAAGAGGTAATTGGACACCTTGCGGAAGTGAGAGAGTATGCGGGAGACCGTTCTGTGCTGCGCGCCCTTCATTTCTTTGAGGAAAACAAGCGCGTGGAGGCGGAAGTAAAGGCATTAAAGGAAGGCCGTTTTTCCGATTTCTTAAACAATATCACGGCTTCCGGCAATTCCTCCTGGAAATGGCTTCAGAACTGCTTTACCAACAGCGCCTATCAGGAGCAGGGGATCACTGTCGCACTGGCGCTTACGGAGTTATTCATCGCCGGGAAACAGCGCGGCGCGTGCCGTGTTCACGGGGGCGGATTCGCAGGTGTTATCATGGCTATGCTGCCAAACGATCTGGTGGAAGAGTACGTGGCATACATCGAGAAGGCCCTCGGAGAAGGCAATGCTTACCGCATGAGCATCCGTCCGTACGGAGCCATCTGTTTTGATACGGTAATGGAAGAACAATAAGGGGGGAAGGTATCATGAAGGAAAAACAGAATCTGGTCATTACCATTGGCCGGCAGTACGGCAGCGGCGGCCGGATCGTAGGCAAAGCGCTGGCGGAAGAGCTGGGAATACATTTTTACGATGAGGAAATTCTGACCATGACATCGGAGCAGAGTGCAGTCGGAGAGGTGTTTTTTCGTCTGGCCGATGAAAAGGCGGGCAATAACCTGCTTTATAAGATTGTAAGCGGGATGAAGCCGCAGCTGGGGAAGCCGTCTACAGACGGCGATATCGTGAAACCCGAGAATCTGTTCCGTTTCCAGTCTGAGGTTATCCGGGAACTGGCAGACCAGGAGTCCTGCATCATTGCCGGACGCTGTGCTGATTACATCTTAAGCCGCGAGGACGTGGACGTGCCAGGCCTCGTAAAAATCTTCGTTTATGCCGATGTCCCGGCCCTGATCAAGCGTACCATGGAAGTAGATAAGGTGGACGAAAAAGAGGCTGCAAGACGTGTGAAGAAGATTAACAGAGAGCGCAAGGAGTATTACCGTTACTATACAGGCGGCCGCTGGGAGGACTGGACCAATTACGATCTGATCATCAATACCAGCAAATTCGATTTGGAGCAGACCGCGAAGCTCATTAAGGATTACATCAAGTTAAAAGGAATTGAACTGTAAGATGAACCGGAAAAGTGCGTTTCTAACGACTACGATGGGCGTCTGCCTCACAGCGATGGTTTGCTGCGCGCTGTGGGGCAGCGCTTTTCCATGTATAAAAATAGGATATCAGCTATTTCAGATTGATGGCAATGACATCTCCAGCCAGCTTTTATTTGCCGGCTGCCGTTTTACCCTTGCAGGCCTGCTGACGATTCTCCTCGGCAGCCTGATGAACCGCCGTCCTCTAATCCCCCGGAAGACCTCCTGGATCCGGATCGCAAAGCTGTCCCTTTTTCAGACCGTCATCCAGTATCTCTTTTTCTACGTCGGCCTGGCCCACACGACAGGGGTGAAGGCCTCTATTATTGAGGCCTCCAACGTATTTGTAGCCATTCTCATAGCCAGCCTTATTTTCCGCCAGGAAAAGCTGGACAAACACAAGATCATCGGCTGCATCGCCGGCTTTGCCGGTGTCGTTTTAATCAACATCAACCAGAGCGGACTGGACATGAGCCTGTCCCTGACCGGAGAAGGCTTCATCCTGCTTTCGACCATCGCCTATGCGGTCTCCTCCGTCCTGATAAAAATCTATTCCCGGGAGGACAATCCGGTTATGCTCAGTGGCTGGCAGTTCCTGCTCGGTGGAATTATCATGATTCTCTGTGGATATCTCACCGGCGGAAGCGTGAGTGTGTGGACAGCGCCTTCCATTTCCATGCTTTTCTACCTGGCAGCCGTCTCGGCAGTAGCGTATTCCCTCTGGGGAATCCTGCTGAAACTGAATCCCGTCTCCAAAGTCGCCGTCTTCGGCTTCATGAACCCGGTCTTCGGAGTAATCCTTTCAGCCCTGTTTCTGGGCGAAGGACAACAGGCCTTTGGGCTGACCGCTATAGGAGCACTGGTCCTGGTCTGCATCGGAATCTATATTGTAAACAAACAGCAGTAGCAGCCGGCCCGCCCTTCCCCGGCTCAACTCTGCGGCGGCGTAGCTTTCAATGATCCCGCCGGATAAAACACAATTTCAAGTATACTTACTTCTGGAGTACTCATAGTAAATCTTAGTAATCTCCTGCAATAGATCCGTATGCTCAAAATCCTTATGGTAAACCATATTGATCTCCCGCGTCATGCTCAGGTTCTCGATGGGTAGTCCGGTCATCTTTCCCTTCCGCAGTTCCGAGGCAAATGCGCTCTTCGCCAGAATCGATACTCCGAAGTCTCTTCGCACCAAATCCTTGATCGTGGCCACGTTATCTACCTCAAGAGTCACATTTAACTCATCGATAGAGACGTTATTGCTCTCCAGGTGGGAGATAAATAAGTTTCTTGTGGCAGAATCCGGCAGGCGGAGAATCAGGCGCTGTTTTTTCAGCTCTTCCAGTGTCACAATGCTTTTCTTTGAGAGCGGATTGTGGTTGGATACCGCCAGGATCAGGGAATCCGTGTCCAGCATGACGGAATTAAAGTTGTTATCCACGATCTTTCCCTCGACAATTGCCAGGTCCAGCTCGTAAGTTTTCAACTTATTATAAAGATTATTTATGGTGTCAGAAATAATCGTTATGCGGCAGCCTGCGTTCAGGCTGCTGTAACGTGCCAGGACCTCCACCATGATATTGCTCTCCGAGGTGTGGGTGATTCCGACGGACAGCCTGGTGATGTGACGCTTCTGATCGCCCAGACTCTGCTCCAGATTCTGGTAGAGCGTCTGAATTCTTTTGGCGTACTTTATCGCAATTTCCCCTTCCTGCGTCAGTTTTAGGGGGCCTTCCCCCCGAATGAAGAGCGTTGCGCCCAGATCCTGTTCCAACTGGCGGATATGCTGGCTGACCGCCGGCTGCGTCAGGGAAAGCAGCTCGGCCGCCTTTGTAAAACTGCGTGTTTCATTGACCTTTATCAGGGTTTCCAGTTTGGAATCCATCATGAACATCACACCCCTATCATAAAAATTTATAGATACAATAGATACCATAATTTGCTATTATACATATGACTGCTATAATTGTACCATAGAAAGGAGAAAAATCATATAGTATCAACAATAATGGGGAAAAAGGGGATGTTTTTATGGAACTTTTATACAGTCAAATGGATGAATCTACAGCAGTGCTCTGTTCGCTGTCTATCATACTGTTCGCGGGGTTTATTGTCACCAGGATTACGAAACGGCTGAAGCTGCCGAACGTCAGCGGCTATATTATAGCGGGAGTTTTGATCGGTCCGTGCTGCTTAAAGATGGTGCCGTCGGATATTCTGGGACATATGGGATTTATGAGTGATATCGCGCTGGCGTTTATCGCCTTCGGCGTTGGGAAATTTTTTAAGAAGGAAGTCATTAAGGAAGCAGGGATCAGGGTGATTATCATCACGATCTTCGAGGCGCTGGCGGCCGGAATTCTCGTGACGATCAGCATGAGAATGATATTCGGAATGTCATGGAACTTCGCGCTGATTCTGGGGGCCATAGCCACGGCTACCGCTCCGGCCAGTACGATGATGACCATCCATCAGTACCATGCGAGAGGCGATTTTGTCAATGTCCTTCTGCAGGTGGTGGCTCTGGATGATGTGGTATGCCTTCTGACCTTCAGTGCCGTTGTGGCGGTGGTTAATGCGAGAACCAGCGGCCATATCTCATTTACGGATGTGATGGTTCCCATCTTCTGGAATCTCATGGCACTGGTTCTCGGATTTTTATGCGGAGTTGTGCTGTCGAAGCTGCTGACACCGGCCAGAAGCAAGGATAACCGCCTGATTCTGGCGGTGGCGATGCTGCTGGGGATCTCGGGCATCTGTGCATTCTTCCAGCTATCTCCCCTTCTGTCCTGCATGGTATTTGGTGCGACATATATGAACGTGACCAATGATAAGAAGCTGTTTAAGCAGGTGAACCATTTTACGCCGCCGGTCATGTCCATGTTCTTTATCATTTCCGGTATGAACTTAAATGTGACGGCGCTCCGGACGGCAGGAATCATAGGAGTCAGCTATTTCTTTATCCGTATCGTTGGAAAATACGCGGGTGCTTACATTGGATGCTCCATGACAGGAATGCCTGTAACCATGAAACGCTATATCGGCCTGGCGCTGATTCCACAGGCCGGCGTTGCCATCGGTCTTGCGTTCCTTGGACAGAGAATGCTTCCGGCGGAGATCGGAAGTCTGCTCCTGACCATCATCCTGTCCTCCTCCGTGCTCTATGAACTGATCGGCCCGGCGTGTGCGAAGATGTCGTTCTTCCTGTCGGGAACGATCAAGCGGGAAGTGATCCAGTCTGTGGAAGATTATCAGCCAGCCCACGCAGTGAAATAATGAATAGAAAGTGTTGATACGGGAGGCGGTCCAGGCGGGCTGCCTCCTGTATTTCTGCGCAGAATGCGGGGAAATCGTTCCGTTGTAAAGTTTGACAACCGATTTGAATCGCGGTAAACTTAAACTATGAAAATGTCTGAGACGGGCAGTATTTTGGGTAGTCCGCGAGTCAGACAGAGGTGGAGGAGATGCAGCTGTGAGGGTATTGGAAAACGCGGAACTAAAGTATACGCTGGAAGAGTTACTGAAGAAAAGCGCAGGAGCTGCACATTACAGCCTTTGTGTTGTAAAATACTCAGTTGCAATCAAACGCCGGAGCCAGAACGCCAGGGGATGGATCTTAAATTTACTGGAGCGGGAACCGTGTCTGGCGGACGGGGCCGCAGGCAGTATTGGCGAAGGAAGAGTTGTCTTTCTGGCTTCCTGTGAGCAGAGAACCCTGGAAGCCCTGTTCGACCGCCTTCTGACCGCCGCGCGGAGAGAGAGGATCTTCAACTCCATGACCATAGGCGCGTTTCGGGAGGCAGATGAGGGAAGCGGCCTCGATGAGATGTACAAGAAAGCGCTCAGGGCACAGCTTTATGCGGAAAATACAGGAGGATGGCAGGGACATTTCTACTCTGAGGAATACGAGAGAAACTTTATGGAGCACGTGAAGGAATTCTGGGAGTACCAGGAGGAGAAGGCTGACGCCGAGTTTATCTTAAAAATACAGGAAGACAGCAACCTGAGCTACATGATTCAGGAGATGAAGCAGTACGACAAGGTCACGAAGCTGCCGGATTACGATACATTTTTGAAAAAATCAATGGAAATCATAGAAAAGGACAGGGAGCACCGCCATTTTGGCGTGCTGTACGCCGATATTCTGGGATTTAAGGCGCTCAACAGCATTTACGGGGAGCAGGAAGGCAACCGGATGCTCCTGGCATTTGCGGATCATCTGAGAAAGAGTGATTTTTATCTCTGCGGGAGCCGCGTGTACGCTGACAATTTTGTGGCGCTGTTTACCATACCCGAGGGTGTCAGCGCCGAGGATATGGCGGAAAAGTTTCACCGGGAAACCGAGGCGTTTCTTGCACGGGAGTGGGAGGCGCATCCCAAGTGCTTTCCGGGCTTCGTCTGTGGAATCTGCGAGATCCCTAACAGAGCGAAGAGCATCCATCCCTATATCAGCAGGGCGGAGCAGGTGAGAAAGTCTTTAAAACCGACGTTTGTATCGCGATGTGCTATATTTACGGAGGAGATGGAGAAAAATCATGTGAGGCGCCGGAGGCTGTCGGAGCAAATCATGCAGGCCTTTTCAGATGATGGATTTTATTTTGTCCTGCAGCCGCTCTTTGATATCAGGACGGGGGAGATTACGGGAGCGGAGGCGCTGGCCAGAATGCGGAGCACGGGGGAAGAGATTATGCCAGGGGAATTTATCCCGCTCATGGAGACGGTGGGCGATATCACCAGGCTGGATTTTCTGATCTACGACAAGGTGTGCCGCTATATGGCGGAGAGGAAGCGGCGGGGGCTTTCCAGTTTTTCCGTATCCGTGAACATCTCCAGGGAAGAGTTTAAGAACGCGGGCTTCGTCGATGATTTTCACCGGCTGGTCACGGGATATGGCGTCGATCCCAAGGATCTGGGGCTCGAGATCACGGAGAGTATCTTTGTGGAGAATCTAATGGAGATCAGTGATGCGGTCAACCGGTTCCGCGAGTACGGATACCCGATCCTGCTGGATGATTTCGGATCAGGATTTTCCAGTCTCAATGTGTTAAAGGATATCTACTTCGATATCATCAAGCTGGACCGCGGCTTTCTGGGGAGAAGTGAGATTACATACGCCAATAAAAGCATCATCAGCAGCATCGTAAATCTGTCCAGGGATTTAAATGTGGAGGTGCTGTGCGAGGGTGTGGAAAATGAGGCCCAGGCCCGGTTCCTAAAGGGAATCGGCTGTAAGATGGCCCAGGGATTTTTCTATGCGAAGCCTATGGCGGTAGAAGATTTTGAAATGCTGTATGATAAAATAGGAAGTAAGATAAAATAGGAAATAAGAGAAAACAGGAATAAGATAAATCGGGAAAGTACGTTTGCTTCCTGTCGGATTACACCCGGCAGGAAGCATTTTATATATTTATAAATATACTGTAAAATCCTTTATTGAGAAAAATACGCAAAGTTTTGATAGAAATCATGCAGGATTCGTCTAGCTTTTTCTTTTCCATTTCCGTATGATTGACTCAGACGACCTGTGGCGCAGCAAATAGCGGAAGGCATGGCCCGTTTTTGGCGGAAGAGGCGCACAGGAGAAGAGGAGAGTGAGTGAATGAAGGTATGTACGAGAGCGTATGAGGTGAGCAAACGGGAGCACGGGTTCTCGATCCGGACAAACTGTGTGGAACTGCGCATTCTGTTTTTGACGGATTCGATCGTGAGGATCCGGGCCGGATTTGACGGGGATTTTGCAGAGGAGTCCTACAGTCTTGTCATGACGGCGTGGGCTGACCGGATGGACGGCCTGATGAAACACTGCCGGAAACGGGTGAGTCCGGCGGAGGCGGTGCTAACGGATGGAGATAAAGAGGCGGTTATCCAGGGCAGAAATCTCCGGGTAGTAGTGGAAAAGGAACCGTTTCGACTCTGCATCTATGATAAGGAAGGAGCGCTTCTCCATGGCGATATCGTGGATTTAGGCTATCAGGAGGACTCCAACCACAGAAGAATCCACACCAGCGAGATCTCACCGGACGATTGCTTCTACGGATTTGGCGAGAAAAGCGGGGATTGGAATAAGGCGCAGAAGTATCTGTGCATGAGCCCCAAGGATGCCATGGGCTACAATCCGAAGGAGACAGATTCTCTATATAAGCACATTCCATTTTATATCAAGCTGAACCGGAGCACGAGGAAGGCTTCCGGATATTTCTATCACAATACCGCAGAGTGTGATTTCGATATGGGGCGGGAGAAGAGCAACTACTGGAAGATGCACAGCCGCTACCGCACCGACGCCGGAGATATCGATCTGTTCTTTATTGAGGGACCATCCATACGGCAGGTGGTGGAGCGGTACACGGACCTGACGGGGAAATCGGCCATGCTCCCGAGAACGGCTCTCGGTTATTTAGGATCTTCGATGTACTACCCGGAGCTGCCGGAAAACTGTGACGACGCGATTCTGGAGTTTATCGACACCACCCGGGAAGAAGATATTCCTGTAGACGGCTTCCAGCTGTCCTCCGGTTATACCTCGCAGGAGACGGCGGAGGGCTTAAAGCGGTGTGTATTTACCTGGAATAAAGCGCGATTCAAGGTTCCGGAACGCTTCTTTGCAGAGATGAAGAAGCGGGGGATCACCGTTTCCCCCAATGTAAAGCCGGGAATTCTCCTTTCCCATCCGGATTTGGAGAAAATGAAGGAAAAAGATATGTTCGTGAAGGACAGTGTGACGGACGAAGCCGGTGTCGGAACGTGGTGGGGCGGAAAAGGAGTGTTTGTGGATTTCACAAAGCCGCAGGCCAGGGCGGAGTGGAAGGCGCTTTTAAAGAAAGCAGTTCTCGAGAAGGGGACCAGCTCCGTCTGGAATGACAACTGCGAGTATGACAGCCTGGTGGACAAGGACTGCCGCTGTGACTTTGAGGGTAAAGGGACGACGATCGGTTATATTAAGGCAGCCATGTCCAACCTGATGTGCCACGTGACCGCAGAGGCGGTGGAGGAAACCTTTGAGAATGTCAGGCCATTTATCGTGTGCCGCTCCGGCCATGCGGGAATCCAGCGGTACGCGCAGACGTGGGCGGGAGACAACCTGACGTGCTGGGATTCCCTAAAATACAATATCGCCACCATCCTTGGCATGAGTCTGTCCGGTGTGGCCAATCAGGGCTGTGATATCTGCGGTTTCTATGGTCCGGCGCCGGAGGCGGAGCTGATGGTCCGCTGGGTGCAGAACGGCATCTTCCAGCCCAGGTTCTCCGTGCATTCGGTAAATAAGGACAATACCGTGACGGAGCCATGGATGTACGGCCAGTACACCGGGCTGATCCGGGAAGCGGTCAAGCTGCGGTACCGCATGATTCCCTATCTTTATTCTCTGATGGAGCGGGCTCATGAGACCGGGCTTCCGATTATGGAGCCGATGTGTAGCGCTTTCCAGCAGGACGCGGCGTGTTACGACGAAGGCGTGGATTTTATGGTGGGAGATTCTCTTCTGGTAGCCAATGTGGTGGAAAAAGGTGCCAGTGTGCGAAGCGTCTATCTGCCGGAAGGGGAGCGGTTCTACGATTACTATACGAGGGAGGTGTACGAGGGCGGCCAGACGATTGAGATTCCGGTCACGATAGAGAGCATCCCGCTGTTTGTACGGGGCGGCGCAGTCATCCCGATGGCAGAAAATCAGATGAAGAATCTGGCTGCCGAGACGGCCACAGGTATTACGATTCTCTGCTCGGCAGACAGAGACTGTGAATTTACCCTGTATGAGGACGATGGGATTTCCAGGGATTATGAGCGCGGCCAGTATTTAAAGACCCGGATTGCGCTGACGGGAGGCGTGCAGACGACGCTTTCCTTCCGGCAGGAAGGGCTTTACCAGACCGCGGTGGAAACCATGTCCATAGATTTTATACACCGTGAGAAGGCGCCGTTCTGGATCACGTTGGCCGGCACGCAGCTTCCGCATTACCTCCATCGGAGAAAATATGAGGAGGCGGAATCCGGCTGGTATTACAGCCAGACGAAAAAGTCCGTGCAGATAAAATACAGGAATCCAAAAGAGGATTACGATCTGGTGATATCGTTTGAAGCGTTTGATATGATCGGGATGTAGTAAAATGGACGGTTATCTGATATGATATAGATTATTATAGAAGAAATGGAACCGCAGATGAAGGAAAATCAGAATAGGGAGGGCGGATTTATGATGGATTACAGCTCCGGAAACAAACGCGCGTGGGAATATAACGCTTACGAGTTTTGGCTTAAGGAAGAGGGGCCTCCTTCTAAGAAGGCAGAGAAAATCATAGAGAATCCGGCTGCCATGCTGAAAAAGTATTCTGCGTATTTTGATACGTATGAAGGCAGAAAGATTGCCAATATCTGCGGTTCCTGCGGAAAGAAGGCGGTTCCTCTGGCTGTGCTGGGAGCGGAAGTGACCGTATTCGATATCTCACAGGATAACAGGCGGTATGCGATGGAGCTGGCAGAAGCCGCAGAAGTGCATCTGGAGTATGAGGTATGCGATGTGCTGGAGATCGATATGGAAAAATACGGAGGCTGCTTTGATGTGGTTTTTATGGAGGGCGGCGTGCTGCATTATTTCCATGATATCGACGCATTTATGCAGGTTATGTACGCGCTGCTGAAGCCGGGCGGAACGATGATATGCAGCGATTTCCACCCATTTACCAAGATTGCGGATATCCTGAATCTGGAACAGCCATCCATGAGCTACTTCTCAACTGCTGTTTTTGAGGGAGAGATGGCTCACGCACGTTTTTACGAAGACAGCGTCAGACAGCAGATGCCGCGGTGCAGCTACAGGAAATATACCATCAGCGAGATTATTAACGCCGCCATAAACAACAAGTTTATCCTGAAAAGATTTGATGAACATCCGGCCTGGGACAATCCTGATGTACCCGGAGAATTTACGATTACAGCAGACAGAGGTGCAAGATGAAAAGAGTAAAAATAACGGTTCTTCGAAAAGAATTTTATCCGGATTTTGCCGATGAATACTTAACGGAAGGCAGGGAAGCAGGGCCCTGTGCCCTGCTGAACGTGGGAGACAGCTTTGTCTTTGAGGGAGGCGCGCAGATGCCCGAGGGATTCTGTCCCTGGGCGTGGATTGACATTTACCACAGTGTCACAAGCGTAGCAGCAGGCGGGACGTATAAGCCGTGGAACCGGAAAGACGGACAGACCATCGTCTGCTGCACGGATGGAATACGCCCCGTAGTGTTTCGCGTGGAGACCTTTGGTGAAAATGATGAGACAATGGAGTAAGAGGAAGAGGAAGAGGAAGAGGAGTGCCGCCTACATCGTCTTTGGACAAACGTACCGCGGCATTCCTTTACTGTGTTTCCCATATTCTATGGCCTCGGCCGGACAGCGGCAGATACAGGCCATGCAGTGCGTACAGTTCTTTCCCCATACCGGTTTTCCCGCTTCAAGCCGGATGTTGTTCAGCGTACAGACTTTGACGCATTTTCCGCAGGATATGCATGTATCAGCAGCGGAAAACTTCTTTGCATGAACAAACGCCGGATAAAAAATATCATTTATAATCCCGCTGCTTATCTTATCCTGAGCGGTTAAGGCAGGCTGTGGAATGGGCTCGCCTCTCTTCATCGTAAGGGCGGTTTTGTCAATCACAGCTTCAGACTGCTGGAGGAGGTCCATTGCCTCCTCCTGTGTCGGTGTGGAAAACATCGCAATGTAGTTTTCCGGCATCTTGATCTGGGCGCATCCCAGATAGTGAAATTTCCGCGCAGCACAAAGCTTTTCTAAGTATCTGCCTGCATTCCCGATACTGCCGCCGCAGGTCATCACAAAATAAATGTCCCTGTTCCCGGTCAGCGCCGCGTTTTCCAGCCACTCCTGTACGATGCGCGGAATCCGCCAAGCATAAGTAGGGACGACGACGACCCACGGGCTGTCTGAGTGTATTTCTGAATAATCGTGGTTCCGAATTCTTTCAAACAAATTGAGGACCTCGTCCCGGAGCTCTCTGCCAATTCTCTTTGCAGCGTATTCGCTGTTTCCTGTCCCTGAAAAATATAAGATCATAGTAATCACCTTTCGCTTTGTTTTTTTATGGCTGCGAACTGATATGACGTATGCTCGCATAAATGAGGTTGATCAAATCAGCAATCTCTTTCCACTGCGTTCCGTCTACACTTAAATAGTAGTAGTTCTTCGTGCCCTCTTTCCGCATTGCAACAATCCCGGATTCCTTTAATATTTGCAGATGGTGGGAAACGGAGGGTCTTGTAAGATGTGCTTTCTGTGCAATTTCACCGACCCGGATTCCGGACAGATCGCTTTCCAACAGCACCAGCAGGATCAGCTGTCTTGTTTCATCGCCAATGGCAGTAAATGCATTTCTGCATTTCTGAAAGCCGTGAACGATTTCTAACAGGTTCTCATCACATTCTTTTGCTACTAGGGGCATGGCGGCTCGTTCTCCTTTCGTTAAAGTTCATGAACCATTATAACGAACAGGAGCACGCATTTCAACATCGGTAAAGAGATTCATTACCAATGACCGTTATGCAGGGGGAGATCCCGGTGCAGATACTTCGCTGTAATACTTTTTCCGCGCAGCCTCATCTCCTCCGGTGTTCCCTCAAACATGACACGTCCGCCGGAATCTCCGCCATCGGGGCCGAGATCAATGACCCAGTCGCTGTTTTCAATCAGCTGCTGGTTGTGTTCCACGACGACCACGGTGTTTCCGGCATCAGCAAGGCGGTCCAGGAGTATGAGGAAATGTTCGATATCCCTTGGATGAAGGCCGGTTGTGGGCTCATCCAGCAGATAGAGGTTCCGCCCGTTTAAACGGCACTCGGTCAGCTCTCTTGCGAGCTTCAGCCGCTGTCCCTCGCCGCCCGACAGCGTGGTGAGAGACTGGCCCAGCTGGAGGTAGCCCAGACCCACCTCCTGAAGAAGTTCCAGGATTCCGGTAATCTTCGGGCAGTCACAAAATACGGAGAGTGCCTCTGTTACGGAGAGATCCAGCACGTCTTTGACGGACAGGCCTTTATACGTTACGGCCAGGACTTCCGGACGGAACCGGTTACCGCCGCAGACCGGGCAGACGACGGTGGTGTTGGCGAAAAACAGCATGGAATTATCGACATAACCCAGGCCTTCGCAGTTTTCACATCTGCCGCCTGACGTATTGAAGGAGAAATGCCTGGCCGTCAGTCCTGCGGATGCTGCGCCGTCAGTCCGGGCGAAAACGGAACGGATCTCCGAGTAGACACCGGAAAAGGTCGCCACATTGGAGCGCTTCATTCTGGTGACAGAGGATTGTCCAATCTCCACAATCCGGTCGAAACGCTCCAGCCCTGACACGCGGTTTTGTTCTGTACTTTGATTTCCCTTTGCCAGTACTTCAAAGATCAGTGTGGATTTTCCAGAACCAGAGGGACCTGTGACGGAAACGAGGCACTCGGTCGGAATGTCGACGGAAATATGCTGAAGATTGTATTTTTCCGCATTGGAAACCGATATCGTGCCTTTGGGGCTTCGAAACGTAGTCCGGCCGGGGTGGGGAGCGGCGAGGTAAGAACCTGTCACTGAATGGGGCTGCTCCATGATTTCTTTCAGAGTCCCGGCGGCAATAACCTCCCCGCCGTGTATTCCGGCTCCGGGGCCCATGTCGATGATGTAGTCCGCAGACGCCATGACATCGACGTCGTGCTCGATGATGAGGACGGTGTTGCCCAAATCCCTAAGATTCTTCAGAACGGCCATCATTCCGGCAGTATCCTTCGGATGAAGTCCGGCGGTCGGTTCATCCAGAATATAGATGATTCCGGATAAATCGGAATCCAGCGTGGCGGCGAGACGCAGCCGCTGCAGTTCTCCGCCTGACAAGGTGATGACCTGGCGGTCCAGCGTGAGATAGCCCAGCCCCACCCGGATAAAACGGTTTAATTTAGTCTCAATATCCAGCAGATAAGCGTTTACCAGTTCCAGACAGCGTTCTGTCAGAGACGCCCGGAGTTCGCCGATCCAACGATACAGCCGCTCAAAGGAAAAGGAGGACAGCTGAGGCAGACGCAGGTTGTGAACCGTTACATTGCGGCTCAGTTCGCACAGCCGCTCTCCTTCGCAGTCCGGGCATTCGATTACGTCGAAGTATGGGTCCAGAATTCCGGCATCTCCATTCTTTTCGGACAGACGCCGGAGAAGAATAGGGAAGACTCCTTCAAACTTTCCGGCAGCTGTCGTCCTGGGCGGTTTGAGATCAGGATAGGCCTGTTTGATCAGGGGACTTTCAACTCCTTCATATAAAAGCGCCTTTTGGAGCTCATGCATCTGATTGACCGGAATATTGGAGCCATCGGGAAGTCCATAATATTGAAACGCGCGGTAGAGGATGGAGGTCTGGTAGACTCCATACTGCTTTTCCCAGCAGCGTACCGCCCCCTGCTCCAGAGACAGCGATTCGTCGACGGCGGCCGCCTTTTTGATGGCGTGAATCCGCCCCAGCCCCTCGCAGGTGGGACAGGCTCCTTCTTTCGTATTGAAGGAGAAGAAGGTGCGGGTAATTTTGTCCATCCGCCTGCCGCATTGGCAGCAGTCCATATAGACGTGGAAATCCTGTCCGATCTTTTCTGTCGTCTCCTTACAGTCGGCGGCTGAGATGGTCTCCCCGCAGAAGGGACACGTCCGGATTCCCAGCTTTTCGTAGATAATGCGCAGATCGGTGTAGACATCCGTCACAGTTCCGGCGGTGGAGCGCGGATTTTTATTACTGTCTGTCTGGGAAATTACAATCGCAGGCGACACGCCCTGTATGCGTTCCACCTTCGGCTTCTGAATGCCCTGTAATGACATGGCTTCCAGGTACTGTCTCTGACATTCCTGAAACAGGACGTCGATGAGCAGTGTGGACTTGCCGGAGCCGGAGACACCGGTGAATACGACAAGCTTGTTTTTCGGTATTTCCAGGGAAATGTGTTTGAGGCTGCCCTCATACGCACCGGTTATTTTAATGACTGACATGGATACCGCCTTTCTGCCCTGTTCCATCCGTGAGACAGCTTTGCCGATGATGGATGAAGGCTCCTTTCAATTTATCAGTGTGTGTTGATTCGATGATGTTATTCAGAAATTGGATACCATAATTATAGCAAGCGGAGAGGGGGGTGGCAAGAGAACGCGGCTGCCACGATGGAAAATAATAAATAGAAAATTGATAATAATTATGAAAAACCCCTTGACAGTTCATACTGTAACCAATATAATTACAGTATGAACTGTATCTGAGAAAATAACAGTAGTTACAGCAGAGGGAAAGGAGCAGCAACGATGGATATCATGACAATTAATAAAGATAATTTTGACAAAGAGGTACTTCAGGCGGAAAAACCGGTGGTTCTGGATTTCTGGGCGCCGTGGTGCGGTTACTGCCGCAGACTGGGGCCGGTGGTGGACCGTCTGGCGGCACAGTATGAAGGAAAGCTTCTGGTGGGCAAGGTTGATATCGATGAGAGTCCGGAACTGGAGGAGAAGCACGAGATCGAGACGATCCCGACACTGATCGTATATCAGGGCGGCAAGGCGAGCGAGCCTCTTATCAATCCGGGTTCCATGACAGAGATTGAGGACTGGCTGAAAGAGAACGGCGCGGTTTAAAACGAAACGATAACTGTTCACAAGAGGAGAATACGATATGAACGATAAAATATATGACGTTGTCATCATTGGCGGAGGTCCCGGCGGCTACAGTGCGGCGCTTTACTGCGCAAGAAGCGGCATGTCGGTTCTGGTGCTGGAAAAGCTGTCGCCGGGCGGTCAGATGGCGACTACCGGCCAGGTAGATAATTATCCTGGATTTGAAGACGGAATCGATGGCTTCGAGCTGGGAGAAAAGATGAAAAAGGGCGCCGACCGTTTCGGAGCGGAGACTGCGTTTGACGAGGTGATCCGTGTGGATCTTAAGGCCGAGCCGAAGAAGATCACGACTACAGGCGGTGAGCTTCTCACAAAGACAGTGGTGATCGCCACCGGCGCTTCACCGAGAGAACTGGGACTGCCGGAAGAGAAGAAGCTGCGCGGCCGCGGAGTGGCATACTGCGCGGTATGCGATGGAATGCGGTATAAGGACAAGACTGTCGTGGTATCCGGCGGCGGCAACAGTGCGGCGGAGGATGCGTTATTTCTGGCAAAGATCTGTAAGAAAGTATATCTCGTTCACCGGAGAGACGCACTGCGCGCCTCCATGGTATACCAGAATGCGCTGAAGGACAGCCCGGTCGAGTTTTTGTGGAACAGCCGTATTGAAGAGATTCTCCACGAGAAGAAGGTGACGGGAGTTCGTCTGGCCGATGTGAAGACGGGGGAAGAGAGGGAGATCGCCTGCGACGGCGTCTTCGTAGCGATTGGCCGAGTGCCTGACACCGCAGTTTTTGAAGGACAGGTGGAGAGAAATGAACAGGGATATATCATCGCGGACGAGACGACCAGGACGAACGTACCGGGTGTATTTGCAGTCGGCGATGTGAGAACAAAACCGCTGCGCCAGATCGTTACAGCCGCTTCGGATGGAGCTGTGGCCTCTAAGTTTATTGAAGAATTTATTCAGAAATAAATAAAAAGAACACCAGAGGCCATCAAAGATGATTTCTGGTGTTCTTTTAGAAAACGGAGACGGTGGGATTCGAACCCACGTGCCGGTTACCCGACAACCGCATTTCGAGTGCGGCTCGTTACAACCACTTCGATACGTCTCCAGAGCATTCAGTTCTTCCGGCCATATGTGCCCGCCGAAACCCGAACTTCTACATTATACACGATAAATCATTTTTTGTGTAGTCCTTTCTCGTAAAAAAATGAAAGAATTTCTCATTTTTTTATGTATGGAAAGTCCAAAACCGGGAAAGATTAGAAAAGAACATAAAATATTACAACATTTCGTAAAAATATTTTATTTTATTCTGTCGAAATAAGGAGTAAAATAAGATCATCAAACAGAGAGGGAGGTGCTCCAAATGAAAAACATGTTTTATACATTTTCAACCGTAGAAGAAATGGTTGCGTTCGTAAACAAAGCTGAATCCTGTGATTTCGATGTTGACATCTGTTACAATCATCTTGTAATCGATGGAAAATCACTGATGGGCGTTATGAACGTGGGCCTTGGAAAATCGGTGGAAATCGTATGCCACAGCACGGCATTTTCCCCGGAATCGTTAATCGGAAAAGCAGCATGAGCGCAGAACACTCAATAAGCAAAAATGACGGGCGGGCAAATGACAAGCCCCGGTTTTATCTCCTGAATCCCTGAGATCAGTCTCCTGGGAAAAGAAGATAAAACCGGGGTTTTTATTTGTCTTTTAACGCGCCGGTGCTGCCGACTTCATATCCGTCGGGGGTCTCCGCGTTCTTCAGCATGATCCCGTCTTCGCCGCAGTAATACCAGGTGCCCTGCCATGGAATCCAACCGCTCTTCCGATATCCGGAGTGATCGAAATAGTACCACTCCCCGCCGATGGATTCCCATCCGTCCGTGGTCCACGTTCCGTCCGGGTGCTCAAACCACCATCCCGTGTCGTTGGAATTCCATTCTCCCACGGCTCTGCCGGGGGAGGAGACGGTACCGGGACCGTACGTGCTTTTCGTTCCGTTCTCCAGCACGGCTGCCTCGGAAGCGCTGATCTCCCAGGTCTCGGAGGTGATCCATTCACTTCTGTTTAAGGCGTTGTCAACGAAACGGACGCTGAAGCTGTAGCTGCCTTTTCCCGCTATCTTATCGGATAAACGGCAGTAATTGGTGTAGGTGGTCACCATGGCGCCCACAGGCTGACCGTCTTTTAACAGCTGAACCTGATAATAGCGGGCGTTGCTGTCGTCGTTCCAGAGTGCGGTGAAGGCCCCTTTATCCCAGGAAAGTCCGGTTAGAACGACCGACGCTTCCGGGTCGGAGAGCGCATTTAAACGGACCGTCACATGCAGAACAGACTGGGATTCGAGAAATTCCGCTCGGTCGAATACGGCTCCGGCTCCGGTTAAACGGAACGCCTCTCCCTGTGCAGAAGAAAAATAATATCCGCTTTCCGCGCGGAGGGAAATCATGATTTCCGGCGATACTCCGGCTGTCCACGCCGAATCCGGCTGATTGACAATCTTCGTGTTGACGATCCGGCAGTGTGATGCGTAGTAGGGATCATCGACCGTGACGTATACTTCTCCGCCCGTTTTCCCCGCTGTTATGGAGGATGAAAAACTGAGGGGAATCTTATCGATCTTTTCTTTCTCTTTGGCAAAGGCCGGAAGAGAGAGAAGGATGGAGAGGAGGCATGCGGCAAGGAGCAGCCCGGTCCATCGATGTGTGTGTTGCTTCATAAATCTCACCGCTTTCTTTTTCATATCCATATCATAATACTTTTTTTGAGGGAATATGTGGCCAAATTGTGAACAATTTCCTTGCTATCTGAAGATCACCGCGTTATAATCAAATACTGTCAATAGAAAAATTAACACGTTTTTAACGAAAGGATTGGAATGTTAAAAGAGAGTAAAGAGGGGGGACGTAAGATGCGGTCGGAGAATACGGTTACCAATACGATTAACCGTTACCGGAGTTTTCGTTATGCACTGATACTGGAAGGGGTCGCCGTGGGCGCTATTTCAGGAGTCGTGGTGGTGGCATTCCGTTACCTGCTGGGATATGCGGAAATACTCCTGAATTCCGTTTTGAATTATGGAAGGACTCACACGTGGTTTGTGCCGGTGTGGTTTGTGGTGCTTGCTGTGGCGGCCATAATTGTAGCGATGCTTCTGAAATGGGATTCGCTTATATCGGGCAGCGGTATTCCCCAGGTGGAAGGCGAGATCATGGGCGAGATCGACGAATGCTGGTGGCGGGTCCTGCTGGCTAAGCTGGCAGGCGGCTTAATCGGTCTGGGATGCGGCCTGTCTCTCGGACGCGAGGGCCCCAGCATCCAGCTGGGCGCTATGGCGGCCAAGGGGTTTTCCAGGATTACGAAGCGGGTGAAGACGGAGGAAAAGCTTCTCATGACCTGCGGTGCGAGCGCCGGTTTATCTGCCGCATTCAACGCGCCGATTGCGGGAGTGCTGTTCTCCTTAGAGGAGATACATAAGCATTTTTCACCGGAGATCCTTCTGTCATCCATGGCGGCATCGATTACGTCAGACTTTGTTTCCAGAAATGTATTCGGCTTGAAACCGGTCTTTACTTTTCATATTACTCATATGATGCCGTTAGGTACATACGGCCATGTGCTTATTCTGGGAGTCATCATCGGGCTGATGGGCGTGGTCTATAACACTTGCCTGTCCAAATCCCAGGACCTGTATCAGAAGCTTCCGGGACAGACGATGCGGCTGCTGATCCCATTTATGCTGGCCGGGGTGTTCGGATTCCTTTATCCGTCCGTCCTGGGCGGCGGCCATTCCCTGGTGGAGGTGCTCTCCTCCGGAGAAATGGTGATGGGCTCCCTGTGTCTGCTGTTTGTGCTGAAATTCGTATTTTCCATGGTGAGCTTCGGTTCCGGAGCGCCGGGCGGTATCTTCCTGCCCCTTCTCGTCATGGGAGCCGTGATCGGAGGCATCTACTTCAACGCGGTGGGAATGGTGAGCGGTTCTTTAGACGGGCTTTTAGGCAACTTCATCATCCTGGGTATGGCCGGTTACTTCTCCGCCATTGTCCGTGCGCCGATTACGGGAATTATCTTAATCAGTGAGATGACGGGCTCCTTCTCCCATCTGCTCACGCTGTCCATGGTGTCCCTGGCTGCATATCTGGTGCCGGATATCATGCGGTGTGCGCCGGTTTACGACCAGCTGCTTCACCGTCTGCTGGCGAAGCAGAATCCGGATAAGAAGGCGGTTCTGACCGGAGAAAAGGTGCTGGTGGAAGGCATGATCTTCCATGGAAGCGCGGCGGAGGGCATGAAGGTATCGGAGATCGCGTGGCCGAAGACGTGTCTCGTCGTCTCCCTGATGAGGGGCGAGGCGGAATTCGTGCCGAGAGGCGATACGAAGCTGCTTGCCGGCGATAAGATTGTTGTGCTCTGTGACGAGACGGCGGAGGGCCAGCTGCACCGGACGCTGCAGGAGTTCTGCGAGACGGTGAAAATGCAGTAATTATAGGAAAATTTTACATAACCTGTCTTGTTGGCCTGTTCGGAACTTCATATAATTGACGTAAAATTGTAGTATTTCTACATAATGGGAGGCGTCAATGAACCAGAGACTGAAACAGGAGATTACCCGGTCCTATCCGGTGCTGCGCAGATCTGAGAAGAAGACGGCGGATTATCTGCTAAAATGCGGGGAGAACTTAAAGGATTTAACGCTGGAAAAGATCGCTGAAGGGGCAGGAGTCAGCCAGCCCACCGTCATGCGGTTTGTGAAGGCGCTGGGCTACCAGGGATTTAAGGATTTCCGGTATGAACTGGCGGGGAGTGAGCAGGAGGAGGGCAGCCGTTTTCTGTACGGTTTTCCATTTTCCGAACGCGACACCATCCGCGATGTCCCGGCAAAAATTATCGGAACCACCATCGGACAGATCGAGAAGACCATAAGAAGCATAACGCCGGATATCCTGGAAGACGTGGTAAAAGCGATTACCGGGGCGAATAAAATCGCCGTCTATTACGTGGAGAATTCCTCCTGTACGGCGCAGGATCTGATCACGAAGCTGATGTACCTGGGAATCCACTGCATCGCTTACGGAGATGTGTATATGCAGAGCGTCAGCGCGGCCAGCCTCTCGGAGGGGGACGTGGCGATCGGCATATCTTACTCGGGATTTTCCAGAAGTACGGTGGACGCCATGGAGATGGCCGGAAAGGCCGGAGCGAAGACGATCGCCATCACCAATTTTGAACATACCTTACTGGAACAGTATTCCGATCTGGTCCTGTGCACCAGCAACCGGCAGTTTCTGTACGGCGACGCCATCTTTTCCAGGGCCTCGCAGCTCATGGTGGTGGATATGATCTACATTGCCATTCTTTTGAGCGACTATGAGCGGTATACCGGAAAGCTGGATGAGAGCAGCAGGGTAATACGGAAGCAGGCCTACGGGCAGCCCGCAAAGCTTTAAGTGATGAAAAAATATAAGCTGTAGAATTTCGAACTGTAGAAATTCTACAGCTTTTTTTACTTTCTAGGAAACTTCGCAAATCGGCCAAGATAGTGTATAATGGACTTGAAATAAAAAATCACATAACAAAAGAGCGAATGTAGTGATTCGCCACGACGTTGATTATGTAGTTTTTTGT
>NZ_JACOPC010000017.1:0-133049 GCF_014288035.1 Hungatella sp. L36
ACAAAAAACTACATAATCAACGTCGTGGCGAATCACTACATTCGCTCTTTTGTTATGTGATTTTTTATTTCAAGTCCATTATACACTATCTTGGCCGATTTGCGAAGTTTCCTAGAAAGTAAAATAAAAACGCCGGCAGACAGTCTCTGCACAGCGTTTTTATGAGTGATTTTATAAGTGTTTTATAAACGTTTTCATAATTAAAAATTGATTCTCTTCTTAAAATACTCCAGATACTCTTTGGCATAATCGCTCAAACCACGGTCCATGGGATAGAGGTATCCCAGTTCCAGCTGGCGGTTGTCAAAGGGTATGCTGACTACGTGATGGGCGCGGTTATACTCCTCCGAATGAGGCAGCACGATGCTGAACGCCAGGGAATTGGAGACCAGCGATACCCGGGAGGATGTGGACTGGACGCAGATCAGCCGGTTCGGATTAACAATATCCTGCCAGGGCATCCAGTTGGCATCTCTCTCATAGATATCCGAAAACGCCACATAGGGATAGTTTTTCAGCTCTTCGATATCAAAATGCGGCTTCTGGAGCAGCGGATGGTTTTCAGCCAGCTGCACATAGAAGCACACATCCTTCAGCTTTACAAATTTCACGTGAAGATCGGAACAGAGCCTTGCAAAGCTGGAGGATCCTGTCTCCAGATAGATTACCAGGTCACAGAGGTTTCTGTAGAGCGCCTCCACCTGCTTCTCACCGTCGCCGATATAACAGGAAAAATGAAGATGAGCCATCTCCTGGTAATCGGTGCACAAATCCCAGAAGGCCTCGAAGGCAGGCACGTAACGGGGGTATACGAGCCGGAACAGACAGTCCTCTTCCGCGCTTATCCCGCTGGTAATCTCCTGAATATCCGCCATGATGGAGGTGGCCTTTTTCGCCAGCTTCATCCCGCTGGCCGTCAGCTGCATCCCCATGGGTGTCCGTTCAAATATGGTAATTCCAAGCTCATTTTCCAGGTTCTTAATGGCGTTGCTTAAGTTGGGCTGGGAAAGGTAGAGCGTCTTTGCCGCCTTCGATACGGAACCTGTCCTGCTGATTTCCAATACGTACTGGAGCTGTTGAATCGTCATAAGATGCCTCCTACCGCTTTATTGAGAAATTATATCATACAGGCCGCCGGAAAACAATCATCGGGGCCAGAATGCATCTTGCTGCATTCCGGCCCCGATCTCAAGGTCTCCGTTATTTTAAAGCAATTCTCACTGTTTTTATCTCAAATGCCTTGAAGTCCAGATTGATGACGCCGTCCGTCACGGCGGCTTCCTCTTCCTTATTCTCCAGCATATCGCACAGCCATGCGGATTTCACCGGAAGATTGATCTTTACAGCTGCCAAATCCATCCGTTTCCTGCATTCATAAAGCCGGAAAACTACATCTCCGCTTCCGTCCTCTGCCAGCTTCACGGCCTCGATCACCACGTGGTCTGATCCTGTCTCTGCCAATGAGAAGGTATCTGTTCTTCCGTTTACGACAAGAGGTGCTACATTCATCTCATACCCCTGTCTGACCACATCGCTCTCCTGGAAGCTTCCATTCCATGCTGCCGCTCCATACGTAAAGGTATGAATCCGGTTATCCGCCCGCATATCCGGGCAGGCTCCCGCGCGGAGAAGCGTCAGCTCCAGTGCTCCGTCCTCCATACTGATTCCGTACTTACAGTCATTTAAGACAGCGAAGCCATTGCCGCCGTCGCACACGGCGCTGTACCGGTGGTTGCACACCTCGAACCGGTCTTTATCATACGCCCTGGACCGGTGCATCGGGCGCTCCACATAGCCAAACTGCATCTCATTGATCCCATACTCTCCGTATAATACGGTAGGAAAGCTGACCTTCAACAGCCTGTGCAGTTCGCGCCAGTCAACTTCCGTCGCAAATTCTATTCTGCTTTCTCCCACAGCCAGAGTGATATCCTGGCTGAACGAAGAACTGCCAATCTTTCCTGCCGCCCTCAGGACTGCTCTGGCGCCTGCGGCGCAGACAATCTCTACGTGTACATCGAAGGCACCCCCGATTTCCTGTTCCGCATAATTGGAATCGATATCCCAGGCGTCGAATTTTCTCGGCACGTCTTTAAACAGGCGGAAATGGTTCATCGGTGTCCTGGCAAATTCTCTTCCGCTCTCCTTCAGCACATAGGAGGTGATCTCCGCGTTGGAGGCAACGGTTACCCGGAGCCGGTCATTTTCCATCACGAAGCCGTCCCCCTGTGGTATGACTACGGCCAGAGTTGAGGATGGGGCCGGAACGGATCCGGTCTCTTTCACCGCCGCGGGTGCTGCCTCTTTCACCGCCCCAGGTATCGTCTCTTCATTTTCGCACGGAATAACCGTAACCGCCCCCATCGGGGGGACTGCCACTCTGGCGGTAACTGTTTTTCCATCGGTATACACAGGGACTGCCTCTCCCTCCAGAGTCCTGCAGCCTTTTTCGTACTTCTCCGGAACATCAATCAGGCAGATGCGCGGGAAGGAAAGGGAGTTAAACACGGTAATTCCATCGCCCTCTTTTATCAGACTTGAAACCGCTTCTCCACAGAGTTTTTCCGCTTCCTCACAGACGCGGCCAAGAGACCGCTCCGCTTCCTCGTATACCCGGTGGATACTGGAGCCGGGGAGAATATCATGGAACTGGTTCAGCAGTGTTTCCTTCCATAAGCGTTCCGCCTGCTCTGCGGGGTACTGGTAAGCGCTGCCCGCGGCATTTTCCGTATTGTTCCCGGAAATGCGCTCTGTGCCGTGCCCTGCTGCCATGGAGGCGGCGGCGGACGCCCACAGTTCTAAGTCTCTCATGGTGAGTTCTGCTCTCCGGTTCCATTTCTTGATAGCGGCCTGTGAAGTGTAGGTGCCGCGGTGGGCCGTAAAATACAGTTCTCCCACATACGTATTGGCCGGGCCGCCCCGGCTCTCCATGCGTTCAAAGTAATCGACCGGGTTCTCCATCTCGATGCGGACACCGCCCTCTAAATCCTTCTGACGCTCTATGAACTCGATGTGATCTCTGGTGGGACCGCCGCCCCCGTCTCCGTAGCCGAACGGAATCAGGAACGTATCCAGATCCCGCTTCTGAACCCGCTTCTTCCACACGGTGTTCATCTCTTCCGGGGACGTATAATACGTGTAGTTGGTAGGAAGGAAGGCTTCTATCTCACTTCCGTCCATTCCTCTCCATGAAAAATAGTGGTAGGGGAACTGCTCGCCTTCGTTGTAGGACCAGAAGATCTTCTGCGTGACCAGATAATCGACGCCGCATTTTCTCAGAATCTGAGGAAGCGCCGCAGTGTAGCCAAAGGTATCCGGCAGCCAGAGCATCTTGCTGTCCACGTCAAACATTTCTTTATAGTATGCCTTGCCGTACAGAAGCTGTCGGATCAGCGCCTCACCGCCCGCCATATTCGTATCCGGCTCCACCCACATGGCTCCTTCAGCGATCCATTGGCCGTTTTTCACCGCTTTTCGGATCTCCTCAAACAGCTCCGGGTAGTATTTCCGGCACATCTCATAACACGCCGGCTGGC
This sequence comes from Hungatella sp. L36, assembly GCF_014288035.1. Classification (NCBI taxonomy): domain Bacteria; kingdom Bacillati; phylum Bacillota; class Clostridia; order Lachnospirales; family Lachnospiraceae; genus Hungatella; species Hungatella sp. L36. Next base: position 3,537 of record NZ_JACOPC010000017.1, read on the forward strand.
TCTGGATAAATTTGTAGTCTTTATACTCCTCCATCAGACGCAGCTGTGCCGCAAATGTCCTGGCCGTCTTCCGGTAGGTCTCCGCCATGGGCCACAGCCATGCCAGATCGAGGTGGGCGTTTCCAATCGCGGAAAATACCGGCATCGTGGAACCATTGACAGCGGAAAGCACCGGCTCCAGCATGGCGCGGGCTTTCCGGTAATCCCGGCTCCTGGCCTCCTTCTCCTGCTCAAAATCCACAAGCAGTGTGAATTGTTCCAGCGCCTCCGCGACTCTGGCCGCCCGCAGGGAATCCTCATCCAGGGTCTTAAGCAGGCTGGAAAGTGTCTCCACATCCATAAAAAGCTGGTATGCGTCTTCATCCCAGATTCCATAGGTTCCTTCTCCCAGCGTCCTTCTGGCTCCCTCAGCCAGCTCGTCCCTGTAAAGTCCGGGAAGAACCGGACCGGTGGAACATCCGCTGTCCTGGGCTTCTGCGTAGAAATGGCCGGCGTATGTCTCCATGCAGATCTCAAATACGTCTCCCGGTATCGCCTCCCAGGTCAATGTATTATCCACCAGAAAATGGTGGGGCTGTTTCACCCAGTCAGCCCGGTACGTGCCAAACGCCGAGCCATTCACAAACACCGTAGATTCTCCGCCCGGACATAAATTCAGTACAATTCTCTTTCCGGCAGTCTCTTCCGGCAGCGTGAGTTTCGTGCGGAACCACGCATATTCGTAGGTATCGCCCCAGGTATAGCCGGGTTCCACCCTCTCATACGTTCTTTCGCCGGCTTCCTCGAAGCTCAGCTGCTCCATCGTCTTAAATACTTCCCAGTCAAGCGTACCTGCCGGGGTATAAAAATCTTCCTTCAGGGTCCTGATCCAATGATTGATTCTGTCTCTGTATTCCGAATGCATAATCCCCATTTATTTGTCCTCGTCTAATTATACTCGTTTCTATTTCTGACCGTCTCGCCAGCCGCAATCGCTGTATCGATCACCGCCTGCCTGATCTCTGCACTTCCCTGTATCTGTTCCACCAGAATCTGTGCGGCCATGGCGGACATCCTGCCCTTATAGGAGCTGACAGAGGTCAGGCCCAGGGGCAGCTTTAACCGCGACTCAATATGGTCGAAGCCAATGATGGAACAGTCTTTTGGCACCATTTTGCCGCGTTTTAACAGACCGCACCAGGCCTCCCAGGCCAGCATGTCGCTAAAGGCAAAGATCGCAGTATACTCCTGTCCCTCGTTCTCCAGGTCCGTCAAAACAGCCTCGCATCCGTCGGAAACCACCGGAACCTGGCGGATCAGCCGCTCATTCACGGGAACCCCCGCCTCGCGAAACGCCCGGCAGTAGCCCTCCAGACGCTCCCTGGCACTGGATATATAGGTGGCCCCATGAAGGAGCAGAATATCCCGGTGGCCGGCCGAGAGTAATTCCTTCGTCGCCTGATACCCGCCCAGTTCATCGTTGCAGACCACGTAGCTGTATGCCTCGTCACGGCGCCCGATCAGCACAAAGGGAACGCCCGACTCTTTTAAATAAGTTAAGTTGTCCGGTGTCTTCTGCGCCGGACAGATGATAATACCGTCCACATTTTTGTTGAGGGCGGACTGAATTGCCGCCAGCTCCAGCTCCTCATTTTCATTGGTGTTAAACAGAATGGAGGTGTATCCGGCTTTCCACGCATGGCCCTCGATCTCCTTCATCATAATGGAAAAATGAGGATTGGAGATGTCTCCTAAAATCACCGCGATGGTATTCGTATATCCCAGACGCAGGGAAGCCGCCAGCGTGTTGCTTACATGTCCCATTTCCTGCGCAGTCTTCTGAATCATCTCTCTTGTCGGGGCTGCGATATCGTCTTTATCCCTCAGCGCCCTAGAAACCGTATTGACGCTGTAACCGGTCTTCGCAGCAATATCCTTTAACGTGACGGCCGATCTTCTCTTCTTCATCTGCCTTCTCCGCCCTGTTCCAGCCCCTGGCTTTTAAAGCGGTATACCGTCTCCGTCACGCACGGCTCATTGGCCTTTATGATGGGAGATGCAAAAGCCGGTTCATTGGCTGCATTGGGAAAATACTGTGTCTCAAGGCAGAATCCGCATCTCTTTCCGTACTTCACGCCGCCCTTTCCAGGCTCTTCTTTCAGGAAATTCCCTGCGTACAGCTGGACACCCGGTCTGTCCGTATCCACTTCCATGGTAATCCCACTCTCAGAACAGACAGCGACGGCGGCTCTATAAAGACCTGTGGTGGTGTCGTCTGAGACGGCATTCTGATTGATTACGAAATTGTGATCATATCCTCCTGTATACTGTAGCTGTTGGAAATCTGCATCGATATCGAGGCCAATCGCTTTCCCCTGTCGGAAATCCATGGGAGTCCCCGTCACATCCGCCTTCTCACCGGTGGGAATCGAGGCGGAATCTCTGACCGGCGTATAGGAATCTGCCATCAGAGTCAGCACATGGTTCAAAATCGTGCCGCTTTCGTGGCCGCCTAAATTAAAATAGCTGTGATTCGTCGGGTTAAAGACAGTCTCTGCATCCGACACGCCTTTATAGGTGATGCGGATCTCATTCTCATCGGTCAGCGCATAGGTGACCTCCAGCTTTAAGTTACCCGGGAAGCCCTGGTCACCGTCGGGGCTCTCCAGGACAAACGTAACCTCATTCCTGTCCTCTGCCGTCTCCTTCACGTCCCACATACGGATCTGATATCCGTCAGGGCCGCTGTGAAGATTGTTCTCCCCTTCGTTGGGCGTCATATGATAGACTTTCCCTTCCAGGGTGACTGCGGCGCCTTCCAGCCTGTTACCATTTCTCCCTACTGTTGAGCCGAAATATGTATTCGTATTCTTCCGGTACTCCTCCGGGCTCTCATATCCCAATACTACGTCGCGCGGATGGCCCTCCTGGTCCGGCACGATAACTCTGGTCAGCACAGCTCCTAAATCCGACATGGTGATCTCCATGCCGTTTCTGTTTTTCAGTGTAAAAAGGCTGACTTCTTGCGCTCCTTCTGCTGCTCCAAATATGGTTCTTTTCATGATGTACTTCCTTTCCATTAACGTTAATGAAAGTATATCTTTTTTTCCACTGTGCGTCAAGCAGAAAGCCGGAAGTACGCTTTAAATTAGAGCGCAGATTGGGAGAATTTACTGTTAAAAAAACAGGAACTGCAGTTTCCTCTACAAAGCGAAACTGCAGTTCCATATGTCTTTACGCAATCATAATTTTCCCGCCGTCTGAACTGGTACTTTTTAAAATCGTTTGCGATGTACCTTAATTCTGCACTGCTTCCTGAAGAATGCAATGCCATAGAGCAGAACATCGGTGTATCCCTCCTCAGGCAGGCTGGAATCATACTTTTTTTCTTCAATCTGCTGCATTGCTGTGTCACAGGCATTTTCCATGCCTTTATAGGTCTCGGATACTTTCAGTTCCATGATGACTGGCGTTTTTGACACATTGTGACTGCGTACCAGTATATCCAGCCGCCCATTTCCACTCTCACGGTTCGACTTTACCAGATAATCCCTTAGATTATTTAATACACCCATCATGAAACCATGATAGAAAGCTTCCTGGGTATCCATATAGCTGATGCTCTCCTGAAGCAGTCCGGATAGCTCTGCCTGAAACTGATCGGCATCCCCTTCCAGCATGGCCGCATACATTTGCGATAAATCTTTTACTTTTATCTGATCGCGAAACCATTTGGTGATTGTATTATTAAAAATATACTTAACTTCCAGATTTGGAACCGCCATTGTCAGGTATTGGGTTTCATTCTCCATCTTCCTGGATATCTGTTTTAAATACCCCGTAAAAAACAGAAAATTCCATAAGTTATCCTCTGAATCGTATACGCTGTCATACGTAATTTCTTCGTGGACAGGTTTTTCTATCGTTCCGCCGGCTAACAGAATCTCCAGTTCTTCCTTTACAGAGATATCCGCCCGTTCTACCAGACTGCGAACAATGCTGTTGGAGCTTGTATTGGCCCAGTATGGCGTCGGCAGTTCATCGGTAAAAACAGTCAGTGCATCCACATAGTTTGCCACACTCCAGGGATTATAGACTTCTGTATCACCGAACATATACCCGTCATACCACTGTTTAATCTGATCCCTTTTCGTATCAAGATTATAATACTGCAGCATTCGGTCAACTTCCTTCTGAGTAAAACCAAAGTACTCATCATAGGAACGGCTTAATATAGAAATCATTTTCAAATTATTCAGTCCAGTAAATATAGATTCCTTTGTAATTCTCAAACAGCCTGTAACAACAGAAAATTCCAGACAGGGATTCGTCTTAAGCGCAGATTCAAACACCGATCGGATAAATCCTATCATATTATCATAAAATCCTGAAAACCAGGCATTTTCAAGCGGTACATCATACTCATCAATCAGAATGATGACTTTTCTCCCCCAGTGTTGATACAGACACTCGGAAAGAAAGCGAATCGATGTGGCAAAGTCCTGCTGGCTTCCACTCAGATTCATAATATCCTCATATCTTCTTTTCTGCTCTGGTACCTTCAAAGAATCAAGCACAATCCGGTGTCTTAAGTATTCTCTTCCTATCTCCTCCTTCAAACAGCCATAGGCCAATTCCCAATCCGGCTGCTTAGAGGATTTAAGAGACAGACTGATAACCGGATAACTGCTCATCTCCTGCGTATAACGATCTCCCTGCTTCATGATCTGCAGATCCTTGAAAAGGGCCTGATTCGCTTCATTTCCTTCCAGGCTTCCGGTATTCTCAAAAAAGAAGCGGATCATGCTTTGATTTAAGGTCTTGCCAAACCTTCTCGGCCGGGTAAACAAATTTACCTCCCCCTTTTTATCAAGCAGTTCCTTGATAAAAAGAGTTTTATCTACATAGTAGTAATTATTTCTAATTAACTTTTCGAAATCATCAATTCCTACAGGCAAAGGCTTTTTCTGCATTGAAATCCTCCTTACACACCACATGCGATATAAAAATTATATCCTGTTCCATGTGGAAACACAAGGGCAGATTAGCGAATTACTATCTCCTGATAAATCTATTTCCCCACTCTCACCCTCACAACATTCCAGGAATAAGACGAGAACGTAACCGTAAGGCAGTCTCCCTCCATCTCATAGGCACTGGAGGACTGCGGAATCACGCGGTCCGGCTGGTCCGCCGTATTATACTGCTTCAAATCGTATCCCGCCATGGTGATGAACTCTTCCACACGGCAGCCCGGATAATCCCGCAGACAGCAGGTCACTTCCAGGTCATCCTCGCCGCGGTTCATGGCGAATATGGTTACATACGCTCCGTCCCCGCTCTCCACTGCGATGCTCTCGAGAGCCGGCACATCGGTGTACTCCTTACAGTCGTACTTAGGAGCGTCCACCAGCACATTTAAGGCTGTTCCTCTGCCGTAGAGAGAAGCGTGAAGGTATGGGTAGTAGATGGTCTGTTTCCAGATCCTTCCGCCGTTTTCCGTCATGATCGGCGCGATGACATTGACCAGCTGAGCCATGCAGGCCACCTTTACCCTGTCGGCGTGCTTTAGGAGCGTAATCATCATGCCGCCCACTAAAAGGGCATCCTCGAAGTTATACTGATCCTCATTGTACGCCGGTTTCTCTCTCCATTTCTCCGCTTTGGCATTATCCGCAAATGCGTGATACCAGACATTCCACTCGTCAAAGGAGATGTTCAGAACCTTTTTGGAGCGCTTCTTCGCCTGTATGTAATCGCAGACAGAGACGATGTGGTTGATATAACGGTCCATATCCATGGTATTGGCCAGGAAGCTGGGCGTATCGTTTTTCTCATTTCCGTAGTACTGATGCATGGAAACGTAATCCACAAAGTCATAGGTATGATCCAGCACTGTGGCCTCCCACTCATAGCACGTGTTCATACCTGAGTTGGAGCTTCCGCAGGCCACCAGCTCAATTGACGGGTCCACCCATTTCATGACCTTGGCTGTCTCGCAGGCCGCGCGCCCGTACTCTTCTGCCGTTTTGTGGCCGATCTGCCACGGGCCGTCCATTTCATTTCCCAGATTCCAGAGCTTCACACCGTGGGGATCGCGATAACCGTTTTTGATTCGCAGATCGCTCCAGTAGGTGCCTCCCGGGAAGTTGCAGTATTCCACCAGGTTGCGGGCGGCGTCCGCGCCTCTCGTCCCCAGGTTCACGGCCATCATCACATCCGTGTCTGCACGGCGGCTCCACTCACAGAACTCATCCGTCCCCACCTGGTTGTCCTCGATGGCAAACCATGCCAGCTCCGTTCTTCTCGGCCGCAGCTCCTTCGGCCCGATTCCGTCCTCCCAGTTGTAGCCGGAGACGAAGTTGCCGCCCGGATACCGCACAATGGGAACCTTCAGTTCCTTTGTGAGTGCGATCACATCCTTTCGAAATCCCATATCATCTGCCAGCGGATGGCCCGGATCATAGATTCCGCCATAGACCGCTCTGCCAATGTGCTCAATGAAATTACCGTAGATCCGGTTGTCAACCGGGCCGATTTTATAATCCTTGTCAATCTTAATTACCGCTTTTTTCATGCTTTAAGCCTCCTGTTTTTTCTTCCTCTTCTCTATCAGCATCGGCATATACAAGCCGCCCTGAACGCTTCTTCCTATAAAATGACAGTATCTCCCGCTCTCCGCATCGTACCAGTCGGAAAACGGTACCCGGTCTTCTGTGGACCTCGCATACTCCGCTACCGGAGCCGTCAGACGGTAAAATGCCTCCCGATCGGGTGCAAACGAGGCGCACCAGAGAATCCAGTCGCTCTTCGTATACGTCTTCCGGCTGTCTAACGGCACGCCGAAGGCGCTGATCTTCTTCAGATAAAACGCCGTCTCTGTCTCAAATACCTCCGGTCTGAAGAGACCGCTTCCAAAGAAATGGTCCCACACCAGATTGTATTTCAGGCTCCAGGACTCTTCACAGTCAAAGGTCAGACGGTAGTGATCGCCGGCGGCACTGCGGGTCTCCCAGCTCTGTGCCATCCTCACGGCTTCCTCATGGTACCGCTTTGCCTCCTCTTCCTCTCCGAGACAGGCGGCGATTCTGCTGAATGCCTCGATTCCCATAACCGCCTTGGCCGACAGATTTACATTGTGAGCCAGATGGCCGGCAAAATCATCGGTACAGAGCTGTTCTCCCGGATCTTCACCGTATGCGAGCAGATATCCGGCCCATGTTTTCAGCACCTCGTAATACGGCGCGGCAAAGGCCCCCGAGCGTTCCAGTTCACACACCGCCGCCGTCAAAATCATCATATTGCCGGATTCCTCCACCGGCATCTGGTCCCTCACGTCGTAGACGGACAGCCCCGCGGGATACTCATAGTAAAACGGGAAAATGGCGCCGTTATCATAGCAGAATTCCCGGTTCTCCCCTTCTTTTCCAAGTCCATAGACCTGGCCTGCCGCGTACGGATACCGGCCCACATCATGCGGCGCAAAGTCGTACTCCCACACCGGACAGCCGGCAAAACGGAAGACCGGCCGCAGCATAGCCTTCACGTATTCCGGATTAAGGAGCAGGAACATGGGGGCGGATGGATAGCTGATATCGACGGTCCCCGTACACCCGTTGGAGTCATTTTCCTTGGAAAGGAAGACGAGATTCCCCTCCTGGTCCGCGATCAGCTTATGGGCTGCCATGACCTGGCGGTAAGAAATACTGCATAGAAACGCGTAGTCGGCCCCGCCTGTATTCCTGGCCTGCTCCTCCAGACTCCGGTCAAATGCCCCCGCCTTTTCGGTCACCTCTTCCCGATCGCGGAAGCTCTCTCCAACCGCGTCAAAAATGGTCTCATACCTCGTCGTCCAGTAGGCCTTCTGCCAGGAACCGAAGTAAAAGATGGAGAGCAGATCGTCATAGGCGGCGATCACCGTACACGCCGTCTCATCGGTTCCCAGCTCCGCAGACGCATTCAGCAGGCTGTGCTCCGGATCGAAGATGATTGTGACGGCCTCGTCCTCCGAGGCCAGAATCATATCTCCCCAGTCTATGGTAATCCGGTCCCCGCTGTGGCCTAAAGGCGTCTGAAATGCCTTTCTCATAGTACCATAATGGAAATGATACGTCTCATTTTCATGGCTTCCGCCGATGATTTTCCCCGGTGTATCGAAGACCAGGTCGCCGGTGACGGTAAAATCGATCTTCACGGAGACCTCCCGCTTCCTGTCTACGGTAAAATCGATGTAGGTACACGGTCTGGAGACCAGAACCGGATCCTCCGGCAGAAGCGGTGACAGGAAACGGACGGAAAGCCTCAGCTTCTCATTTTCAAAGGTACAGGTGGTCGCGGTCGGCGTAACCTCCAGGCTCGTCTGGGGGATGACCGGACAGCCGTCCTCACCGCCCAGGAAGCGGAAACGTTCTCCATCCGCGGTGACGTGGCCGTAAAGCCGTTTTTCCTTTCCGCTCCAATGAGCGGTGTCCGTGTCATAGAGACAGTCAGCCGGCGACCAGATGGAATAATAGGGGTCGTGCACCAGCAGGGGCACGCTTGCCATACGATTGATTCTCATACGATGAAATCTCCTTATATTTGATGCGCCTACTCTTTCACCGACCCCAGCGTCAGGCCGGAGACGAAGAATTTCTGCATAAATGGATAGAATATTACGATCGGCAGGGACGCCACGACAATCTTCGCCGCGTTGAACGTCTTAAGCGAGGTGAGCGCTTCGATTTCCGCCGGAGTTAATGAGGAACTCATGACGCTGACTGTCGTGTTGGTCAGTGTCTGGATATAGGTCTGCAAAGGCATGTTGCTGGGCGTATTCATCAGCAGAAGGCCGTCGAAGAAGTTGTTCCAGTGGAACACCACGGAAAATACGGTCACGGTGGCGATCGCCGGCTTGGCTAACGGCACGAAGATACGCATCATCATCTGGAATGGGTTGATTCCGTCCAGCATGGCCGACTCCTTGATCTCCTTCGGAAGATTTCTGAAGAAATTCATCAGGAGAATGGTGTTGTAAACCGGAAGTGCTCCGGGAATCACCAGCGCCCATATGGTATCCATAAGCCCGGTTGCCTTTATGACGAAGTACCACGGGACGAGGCTCGCGCCGAACAGCATGGCGAAGATCATGAACCACATATACACCTTTCTGGCCGGGAAATCCGATTCGTCCTGGGACAGGGCAAATGCAGTGATTACCGTAAGAACCAGATTGATCGCGCCGCCTAAGACCACCCGCTGTACGGAGATCCACATGGCCTGCATGAACTTGTGATCGGTCATCAGGACCTTGTACGGTGTAAAGGTCAGTTCCACCGGCCAAAGCGTCACCTTCCCCGACAGGGCGGCCGTCTTGCTGCTGAGCGACAGCGCAATGACATGCAAAAGAGGGATTAAACAGCTGAGTCCCAGGATAAGCAGAAGCAGAAAGACACAGAAGTCAAACACCCGGTTCTGCCATGTATTATATTTTTTCATGGTTTATCCCCCCTAAAAGATCTGATAATTGGCAAATTTCTTAGCCATCTTATGCGCCGTGACAATCATAATAAAGCTGATCGCCGACTTTAAGAGCCCGATGGCGGTGGCCAGTGAGTACTGGGCGTTGACGAAGCTCAACCGGTATACGTATGTATCGATAATATCTCCGCTCTGGTACACGACCGGACTGTACATGTTATAGATCTGGTCGAAGCCTGCGTTTAGGATATTGGCGATATTTAAGGTAGCTACCATGACGATGGTGACGCGGATGCTGGGCAGCGTAATATGCCATATTTTCGCCAGTCTGCCTGCGCCGTCCACCGAGGCCGCTTCATAGAGTTCCGGATTGATGCCCATGAGGGCCGCAATGAAGATAATGGCCCCGTAGCCGAACTCCTTCCACACATCTGTGCTGATCACCACGCCCTGAAACAGCTTATTGGAGCCAAGGAACATTAACGGTTCCTTTAAAATTCCGAGACTCATAAGACCCTGATTTAAGATTCCTCCCGTGTCCAGGAGATTCTTGAATATCGTTGCCAGAATCACCCATGACAGGAAATGCGGCAGAAAACAGATGGTCTGGACCGATTTCTTAAACTTCACGCTGGTGATCTCATTTAAAAGAATGGCAAAGAATATGGACAGCACCATCGTGAGCACCAGTTTCCCCACCGCGATGGTGAACGAGTTCCGGAATATTCTGGCCGTATCGGGCAGCAGCAGCATGTGCTTGAAATTGGCAAGCCCCACCCATTTGGACTTTAAAAATCCCATAATCGGCTGATAATTCTGAAATGCCATGATATTTCCGAAAAACGGAATAATCGTATAAATAAACAATATGATAAAGCCCGGCAGCATCAGCAGATGGTATTGGTATGTCTGCCTTATGGTTACGTGTCTCCCTTCCTTTCTTCTTCTCTTCCTTCCTGCTACTTTTCCCATACGAAACTTCCTTCCTTTTTGAACTCCCTGTTATATGGAAATGCCTTCTTGATTCCGGGTTCATCCCGATTTTGAAAACCGGAGGTTTCGGGCCTCCGGTTTTCTGATTCTCCTTTACCCGGCGTCGTTAATTGGCACCAGACAGTTCCGTCATTTCCTGTGTAATCGTATCACCGCCCAGAGCCTTCCACTGGCTGACGAATTTATCGAATTCATCAACAGAGGTATTTCCGGTGAGTACCTGTAAATAGAATTCATCCTCCTGTGTCTCCAGGGTCGCCCATAAGGATTCCATGGAAGGTGAATCCGCGTAGCTTGCGGCATACTGAAGGTTCAGCTTGTCGGCCTGGCTCTGCACGGTCCAGGCGCCGTTGGCCCATCCCCAGCCATTGGCAGTGGAAATATTTTTCTCCACAGTCTTTCTGAAGCCGTCTTTCTGAACCGCGGTATAACCATTGTACCATGTCTTTCCATCGCCGCTTAAATCGTCGTAAGCCACTTTTCCGTCGATGCAGTCCATCACTGACTGGATCTGTTTTTCCTTGGCATCATAGTCACAGTGAAGGACATTGATGGGATAATAGTGCCAGGAGAATGGGGAATCCATACCGTTTGGACGGACATTCTCAGCCTGGGACTGGTCTAAATCATACTGATAATTCACGGTCTTTACGACTGCTTCCTTGATCTCTTCCGAACAGCCTTTTTTCACTACAATATAAGTGGTGGTCGGGCTCTTCATCGGGACATTCAGTTTGCCTTCCGCGTTCAAAGGCGCTACATAGGAATTCCATTTTACGGAGTCAGCCGCGCCTTCCAGCATGGATACTACCGGCCACTGGTTTGACCACCATGCACCGAAGAAGATACCTGCCTGGCCGTTGCTGATCATCTCCACACACTGCTCGGAATCTCTGACTGCGAAAGAAGGATCGATAACGCCCTCTTCTACCAGCGTTCTGATCTCTCCGAGAGCCGTCTTGGCCTCTTCCGTGATTGAACCGTATACCACGGAGCCGTCATCCTGCTTGATCCACATCTTCGGATAGGCATCAAATAAGGTAAACAGTCCGTTTACATGCCACGTACCGCCGTTCTTCTGAACCAGCTTCTTATCGGAGGAGAGGCCCACAGCAATTCCATCTGTGACGTTGCCGCCAGGATTCTTCTCCATAAAGGTCTTGGCAATGTTCACAATGTCGTCCAGTGATTTCGGCTCTTCCAGTCCCAGCTCTTCCATCCAGTCGCCGCGGATATAGACGAGGGGAACGCTGTCCATACCAGGCTGGATATCAGGAATCGCCATCAGCCTTCCGTCGAAGGTTGCAAGACCTTCCGACATGCCGTTGGCCGAATCAAAGCATTTCTTCAGTGCGTCGGAACGGTACGTTGCAAATGCGTCCGTCATGTCCTCCACCGCGCCGGCATTCACTAACTGAACCAGCTGGGTATACGTTACGTTCATAACATCCGGCATATCTCCCGATGCGATGGCCATGGCGACCTTCGTCGGATAAGAAGCGTCGTCAACGGAGAAATCATATATGTATTCTGTATTCAATTGATCCTGAAGATATTTTACGATGTAGTTGTTGTGGGAATCTTCACCATCCGGGTACGTAACATTGGCCGATTCCGCTCTTCCCACATGGATTACGGTCTTCTCCTCACTGACCGGACCGTAAGGATCTACCTCCTCCGTGCCTGCGGCCGCCCCTCCGGACGTCTCATTTTGAACTTCCTTCGCTGTAGTTTCATTTTTTACAGAAGATTCTTCCGGCGCCTTCGTATTGCCCCCGCAGCCTGCCAGACAGCCTCCGGCCATACATGCGGTCAGTAACAATGATGCTAATTGATTCCTTCTTTTCATGGTAACCTCCGTTTTTATTAGTCTTCAACCCCGGCTGCTTACGGCGCCTTAAGCAGCGTTTTGTTTCATGTATTTATTATATCCCCTCTCATTTTTCCTGTATATACAAGGTTTTTCGCATTCCTATCACAAAATTATCCTTTTGTGCCCTTCCACTATTTTCCTTCCGGCAAATCTGCTAGAATAAATTGTAATGGTAATTGATGGAAATACACGAATGGAAGGAGCGTTAGCCATGTATCAGATTTTAGTTGTCGATGATTCTGTTCTCGATGTTGACTGCATCACATTTCTTATAAAAAAATACGAACTGCCTCTCGAGGTTGCCACAGCGGTGAACGGTCAGGATGCTCTGGAGCTTTTTAGAAAACCTGAAAATCATTATGATATCCTCTTTACGGATATCCGCATGCCCTTTCTCGACGGTCTGGGGCTGTCCAAAGAGGTGAGAAAGCTTTCACCAAATACGAGAATTATCATTTTCAGCGGCTTTAATGATTTTGAATATGCCAAAACCGCCATTACCATCGGAGTGGAGGACTATCTGATGAAACCGGTGATCCCGGACGAATTCGTCTCCGTCATGACCCGTGTCATAAACGGCGTGGAGGAGACCAACCGCCAGATCAGGACACGCCGCAGTGAGACAAAGCTTTTGAAAAACCACATGCTGTGGCTGGCTGTCAACGGTAAATCCAGTATGCTTGTAGACAGCGCACCCTTCTTTAAGGACCGCTATACCGGCCTCATGTTAGTGGAATGTGACAATGAATTTTTCAGTCTGGAAGGCATCTCCTTTCAGGAAAAGCTGGCGGGCGTTCTCAGCGCCCCCTTCGACTATCTAAATCTCGATCCGTCCCGCAGCATTCTGTTTTTCAAGGAAGGGGCCTTTCTCTTTCCCTGTGCGCAGTCGGTCTGCCTGTGTGCCGAAAAGGAATTTCATCAGAAATGCTGCGTGGCGTTTCAGACGCTTCCGGACAACGGCTCCATCAGCCAGGTTTACACGCAGCTGGAGGAACGGCTGGAAAACCACTTTTTCTTCCCGGAACAGAACATCTTCCTGCCGGACGGGCCGGACCACCCCTACGCCGCCTCCGGCCACATTTCCATTGATATTGTGTCCGACGATCTGCGTCTGAAGGACTACGAATCCCTGATGCTTCATTTGGAGGATCTCTTCGAATCCTTAAAACACGAGAAGACCCGTTCCCTTATTTTTGTCAAATACTGTTTCACAGAGCTGATGAAGGAGATTATCCACTATCTGCCGGATGACCAGCAGCCGGATTTAAATAAAGTAGCGGAAAAGATCTATGGCTCCACCAACATCGTGGAGCTGATGGATATGACCTATGATCTGGCCGGAAGACTCCGCAGCCAGGCTCAGAGGAGCCAGGGAACCTGCCTGAAATCGGATAAGATCCGGCAGTATATCTACCAGAATTACGCCCAGCCGCTGTCCTTAAACGACATCTCCAGCCATTTTTACATAAGCCCCAATTATCTCTGTTCCGTATTTAAGAAAGAGACCGGGTGCAACCTGATGAAATTCATCAATGAATACCGGCTGGAGCAGGCCGCCAGGCTGCTCTTGGAGACGGAGATGAAAGTCAACAAAATCGCCGAGTCCGTCGGGTTTCCCAATCCGTCCTACTTTTCCCAGCGTTTCCGCGATTACTATGGGGAAAGCCCGGAGAACTACCGCCAGAAGGAGACTTACTGATGACAAATACACTGAAACGAATCCGAAGGGTCTTTCTGGACATGGGAATCCGCAGAAAGGTCCTGATCATATTCCTTCTGATGGGCGCGCTTCCGTTCCTGTGCTACATCATCCTTTCCAACCGCTACACCAACCGGATTATCCTGGAAAGAGAGCGTTCCCTGACCGAACTCGCCCTGGAGCAGGCGGTCAGCTCCGTTGACAATAAGCTTGTCACGTATAACAACCTTTCTAATTTCATGTTTAACAACAATGCGATTATGAAGGTATTAAACACCAGCTACAACGACGATTACTTCAAAATGTACAAGGCATATTCCGATACCATTGAGCCCCTTTTTCTCACCTACTACGCCCTGTATCCCGATCTGGAGGCGATCACGATCTACTCTTCCGGCGATATTCATCCCTATAACAACTATATTCTGGACCTTGACAGACTGTATCAGAAGGACTGGTTTCCCCAGGTGCATAACCAGTATATTCCCACCTGGGTCTCCGCCGTGGAAGACGGCAAGCCGTATCTTTACTCCACCAGACTGGTCGGGGATATCAGACAGTACAAAAGCTCCAACTACCTCTCCTTCCGAATCAACTATGACCTGTTCTTCGAACCATTTTTATCTCTCTCGGAGGATAAGTACGATGTGGTGGTCACAGCCCGGGATGGAGGCCTGATCTTTTCCACCTCCGATCTGCCGGAGGAGGAGCTGACTCCGTTTCTGGCCAATATGTCCGATACCCAGTATCTAAAGCTGACCTCCTCCATACCGGAGACCGGCTGGAACATCTGCTACTATAAGACGTATACCTCGATTCACAGCGCGGTAAATGCGATTACACGCGGCACCTACGCCTTTGGCTGGATTATCCTGCTGTTCCTCGGAGTCATGGTCTTAATCATCTCCGTCTCCATCGTCACTCCGATTGAGAACCTGACCGAGAAGATCGACGAGGTGCGTTCCGGGGATATGAACGATCTGTCGGTTTCCCTGGTGAGCGAACGCCACGACGAGATCGGCACGCTCTTTCACACCTTTTCACGCATGATGGGGGAAATCAACCATTATATTATGGTGAACTTAAAACATGAGCTGGAAAAGAAGAATTATCAACAGAAAATCCTGTACGCGCAGATTAATCCACATTTCCTCTATAACTCTTTATCACTTATCAACAGCCGGGCGATCCTGTCCGGGCAGAACGATATCAGCGAGATGGTCATACTCCTGTCCACCTTCTACCGAACCGCTCTGAATAAGGGAAAAGATATCACCACACTGGGAAATGAACTGATGAATATTCAGGCCTACGTAAAAATTCAGCTTTTCTCCTATAGTGAGTCCATCGACGTTGTATACAACATCGAGACTTCCTTATCCAGTACCCCATTTCCCAACTTCATCCTTCAGCCCCTGGTGGAAAATGCGCTGGACCACGGCTTAAAGAACAGTCTGAAGAAAGACAAAAAACTGACCGTCACCGTGAAAAAGGAGGAGTACATGACGATGGACTTCATCTCCATCTGGATTGAGGACAACGGCTGCGGTATGGAAAAGGACGCTGTGGACCAACTGTTTTCCATGCAGACGAGCGGCTACGGCATGAAAAATGTCAACGACCGGCTGCGGCTGCTCTATGGGGATAATTATATGCTTACGATTGACAGCGAGCCGGACCGGGGGACGACGGCGTTTGTCAGAATCCCCGTAGGAGGCTGTGAATTGTAGCGCATTTTATTTTTTATACTGGCCATACTATATGGAAAATATCGTCTATATGGAATTACTCAGACGCGGTTATCAGGTAACTGTCGGGAAATCCGGAGAACGGGAAGTAGACTTTATCGGCGCCCGGCAAAAAGGAAAATTATATATCCAGGTTTCCTATCTGCTGGCTTCGGATGATACCATAAGCCGGAAATTTGGAGTATATGATCTGATCCGAGACAACTATCCGAAATATGTCGTTTCCATGGATGAAATTGATTTTGGGCGGAATGGAATTAACTTGCCCCTCCGGCTGACTGCCTTCTTCGGCGCGGCAGTCAGCCGGAGGGGGCTGCTCCAACAAAATGGCCGGTCATTTATACAGCCAGCATCAGCTCCATCCTCTGAATAATATGATCCTGATACTCCTTATCCAGTTCCACAAAATAACCGCTCCACCCCCACACACGCACGATCAGATTCTTATAATTTTCAGGGTGCTTCTGTGCTTCCAGCATGGTATCCCGGTTCACGGAATTCAGCTGAAGCTGGTGGCCGCCCAGATCCATGAAGGACTTTACCAGTACTGCAACCTTGGCACAGCTCTCCTCTGTCCGGAACACGGTGTCATGAAGCTCCAGCGTCAGCGGGCCGCCGTTAATCACCCGTTTTAAATCCGGTTTGGTGAAGGACTGGATAATGGAAACAGGACCCCTGCATCTGGAAAACAGGCTGGGAGAGTAATTAGCGCCAAAGCCCTCCCCCTTTCGCCTTCCGTCAGGCGTCGCCGGCAGGTTCTCGGCATGGCGGATGTAATACATGGCGGAACCCGTTCCCGCCCGGTAAATGCCGCCTCTGTCATTGACCCGCCCCTTTAGGGAATCGGCAAAATCATTCAGCAGCCGGGCCGCGATCTCATCCACGTAATCGTCGTTGTTGCCCATCTTAGGGGACTCATAGCGCAGACGGTTGCAGAGAAGCTCCTCGCCCTCAAAATCATTCTCAAGGGCTTTCACCAGCGCAGAGGCATCCATGCTCTTTTCCTCAAAGACAAACTTCTTTACAGCCGCCAAAGAATCCGCCGCCGTGGCGATACCCGTTCCGTGAAAACCGTAATTGTTGTATTGGCATCCCAGGGACACATCGGTTCCATTTTCACAGCAGCCATCCATCATCAGGGATAAAAACGGCGCGGGATAAAGGTAGACTCCGTTTACCCGTTTACATAATTCATCGGCCTGTGCATTGATTTTATCCCGGACCGCTTTCTCGAATTCATCGTAGGAGCGGCACTGCTCCAGTTTTTCCATAGCCGCGTCGGAGACAGCCTTCGTAAAGGAAAGCGCCTCGATATTGGGTATATCCATGGCGGCGCCCGGAATGATGAATTCCCAGCAGGCGGCTACCACGTAGCGGTAAGCATCTTCTTTCTTATACCCCAGTTCCATGAGGCCCGGAATCACCACGTCGTCATTGGAATACTGGGGGAAGCCAAGGCCCTGCTTTGTAAGCTGTGTCCCCAGTATGTAGGTGCCAAGCGGCGTCTTCTCATGCACGCGGAGATTGATCTTGGGATCGATCACCTTCAGCTCAAGGCAGGCTTTTAAGCACAGCTCTGACAGAAGGTTATAGCTGTCCGAACCATCTTCATTCAGGCCCCCGAGCACCAGGCTCTGGCCGTTGTCTCCCTGCTGCATGCCCGGGTATAAGTCGCTGTCCCGGTTAAAGGTTAAGAAGAATTCTTCCAGCAGCTCCAGCGCGTTCTCTTCCGTATACAGTCCTTTATCCAGATCGGCCTTTAAGTATGGATAGATATACTGGTCGAACCGCCCCACCGTATTATGGTAGTTCCGCCCGCACCACATCGTAAAATGGATGATCCGAAACATAGAAAGCGCCTCCAGAAAACTCTGCGGCGCGTGCGCCGGTACAGCCTTTAATGTCCTGGCGACCACATCATTTCCTTTCTTTTCAGCCAATTCCTGATATCTGGCGGCAAGGGCGAGCACATGATCCAGAATATCGATCTGGAGCTTAATATTATGTGCCTTTGCGGCCTCCCCCGCCTGGGAAAACTGCTGTCTGAGCACTTCCAGCTCCGCCTTTTTCGCATCAAAGCCCTGATTCAGCAGCTTCGTATAATCGACGCTGATATTACACACATCTCCCTTTTCGTGAATCCAGTGTTCCTTCCGAAGTTCCTCCATCTCCGCTTCTGTAAAAATCTCCGGAATCGTTGTCACCGTCCTGGTAAATGCAATCCGCTCATCCTCGAATAAGACCGGCTCTTCCTTATCCAGCACATAGATCAGCCGCCTGGCCGCCCGGTCCACATCCGGAGTCTGTTCCGCTGCAAACTGCTCCGCCAGCACGTAAGGATTCTCCTCTTTCTGCCACATGGCCTTCTGCCCCTTATCCACCACAAAAAACTGACGCATCCTCTCAATTCTCTCTGTCATAATACCTCGCTCCTTATTCCATATTCTTCAAATATTTTCTGTGACACCCACACGGCCTGTTCCGGGTCAAAGGCCGGCCTGTACTCCTTCTCCACCATGGCATACTTGGCCCCCGCCGTCTTATGGTAGGGCAGAAGCTCAACCTTGATCAGCGCCCTAGCCCCTGCGATCCATTTTGCAGTACTCCTAAAATTCTCCTCGTTGTCATTCACGCCCGGAATCAGTGGGATGCGGATAACAAACGGAATCTCCCCCTCACAGAGTATCCGGGCATTTCTTAAGATCCTTTCATTGTCCACTCCTGTATACTTTTTGTGTAGAGCGGCATCAAACAGCTTGATGTCCATCATCACATAATCCAGATGTGCGGTCACGCGCCGAAAGACGTCCTGCTCACAGAAACCAGAGGTCTCTATAGCCCGGTGAACATCTGGAATACCACATAAAACTTCTGTCAAAAAGTCCGCCTGCATAAGCGGTTCGCCCCCCGAAAATGTCACTCCGCCGCCATACCGGGCGTAGTAATCACTGCTCTTTCGGATCCGCCGGATTAATTCCCCCGAGGTCATCCTTTCACCCGCAATCCGCCTTAAATGCAGCGGACATACGGGAATACATTCCCCGCAGCTGATACACGTCTCATGGCGGCACACCTCCCTGCACTTCCCGCAGCCAGTGCAGGAGGCGGTGCTGACCATCAGCTGGGGAGCGCCGCTTAACCCCTCCGGATTATGGCACCAGCTGCACCTCAAGGGACAGCCCTTTAAAAATACGGTCTGCCGAAGGCCCGGACCATCGAAAACGGTAAACTCCTCCACATCGAAAACCACTCCTTCTCTCATTTCCGCTCCTTTACATTAACGTTAATGTTATCTTTAATGTAATTATAGAAGACGGCCTCTGAAAAGTCAATAGAAAAAAGCGTCACACAGACTGATCGACCGGATCTCACAGTCCGTATCAATCAATCTGCATGACGCTTTCTATTCCTCCGCCCCCTCCGGCACGTAATTGGTAATCAGAACCTCCACCGTCACCGCGTCCCTGTCCTTAAAATGATAGTTGCAGTTGGCGTAGCTCTTATCGATGTAGGTGATATGGTAATTTTGGCTCCATTCGATGAGAAGATCGTTGGAGAGTCCCTTGTGATACAGGACATTGGAGAGCGCAAATCTCGTTCCCTGACCGTTCAGCCGGTCCAGCAGCCCTAAGAGCGCCGCCTCCTCCTCCTCGTGCCAGTCCCGGAATCCGCGGTTCCCATCGTTATAGGAGCCGGTGGATATGAGGTACGGCGGATCACAGTAAATCAGGTCGTTTTCTCCCAGGAATCCCAAATCCATCTCCCGGAAATCCGTGGTGGAAAATACGATATCCTTCTCCTTTAAGGCCCGGCAGAAGGCGGTTAAATTCTTCTCGATATTCCCGTTGAAGGAGCTCCTGTTCGTCCCAAAGGGCGAGTTAAATTCATGGCTGTTATTAAAACGGATCTGATGGTTAAACGCATAGCAGGTCAGAACGAATAACTCCGTCAAATCTTTGCTCTCATTATAGTGGCGTCTCAGTTCAAGGTAGCCTTCCTTATTCTGCTGGGTCAGCTGGTACGCGGCGATCAGCCCCCGGATGCGCGTAAGAAGCACCTCCGTCTCCGTCTCCCGGAACAGGCCAAACATCCCGATCAAATACGTGATCTGATCGTTGCAGAAGATGCGGTCCGCCTCCACGTTGATCCCCACGTTAAAGCCCCCGGCAAACAGATCCACAAAGCTGCCGATCTGCCGCGGAAACGCGCCCAGAACCGGCTTTAAGATCTTATATTTGCCCCCGGTATAGTTCAGCGGGCTCTTTATATACATGATTCCACCTGCTTTTCTACGTAAACGAGCAGCTCCTTTAAGCGTTCGGTCTCTTTCACCTTTCTACTCTTGTATCTCCTGTATGGAATCTCATAAATGTGAAATGTCTCCGGTTTTCCATACGTCTTCATGATTCTCTCGATGTCCTCCGTCGTCATCAGACCATCCGTGCTGTAGCTTAAGATGATGTGCTGAAAACGGGCGTTGCTGATGAGCCGTTCGAAGGCGTCGGTCACATTCTTCTTCATGCAGAATTCCGACTTCTGATTCTCATAGGGCCTCTGTCCCGTGACGCCGGTCACCTCCGGGTAGTCATACCTGGCCGCCGTCTCCAGAACATGGTAATTCGGAAGATACTGGCGCTCATTGTAGGGCGGGTCAACGTAGAGAATGTCGCCCTGCAGCCGTTTTAACAGCTCGGCTCCGTCCTCGTTGTAACAGCGGTTTTCCCTGTGATTCGTCGTCACCTCCAGCCGGTACAGCTCATATTTCTTATAGCTGCGCCGTTCCCAGCTCTTGTGATACGCACCATACGTACCGGAAGTATTGGATACAAACGGGATCCCCTCCACGATACAGGCCACAAGATAGTAGTATTCATTCTCATCCAGCAGTCCCGCGGTCTTCCAGTCCTCCACGGTACATCTGGCATAGTCAATGCGCAGGGCGTTGTCATCGTTTAAATACATACGGCCGCCTGTTGGGGCGTACGTATTCTGAAAGAAACGTCTCTCCTGCACCAAGTCCTCCATGTCCCGGGTCTCTTTTCCGTTAAAGTACTCCACCGGGTCCGTGATGCCCAGCTCTTCCTTCAGCCGTCCAAACTCCGGCACACTGTCATTCTCTATGGTAGCGCGCTGCAGTACGTATGAAAAATACAGCAGATCGTTGGAATACACCTCATACCACTGCTTAAAATGTCTCGCCACAGCCGCTGTTCCCGAAAAAATATCGCAGAAGCTCCGGGCGTCCGGCGCCTTCTCCTCTGCAACCGCTCTGATATGATCCAGCAGCAATGTCTTGCTTCCGATAAACCTCATTGTTCTTGTCCCTCTGTTTCGACTTTTGTTGATTCCCGCGGGTAACGAGCCTGTCGTTCCGTCTGATGGCAGCATGCCCCTCTTTATCGGGCACTGCCGTTCACGGGGCAAATCCCCCGTAGTTCGCTGCGGGGGATTTAACTGCACACAATTATTCTTATTTTACCATGCATTTTGCTTTTTTGCCATCAAAAAAGTTGACAGAAAAATGTTTTTCTGCGGGGCAGTCTTATGACATCAGCTCAGCTGCTTTACCCTGTCCGATATGATTGATTCCACATCTTCCCTATTTACGTTAAGAGCGGCAGCCAGTTCCCGGTACAAAAAGTCTTCGGCCAGACGTAAATAGACGTCGTCCTTCGCCGTGTACCGTTTTCCGCCTTCCAGACGTTTCCGGTTCTTCAAATAGATGGTCTTGATAATCCGGCTCCATCCCGTGCACTCATTTGTCTTCATAATTTCTCTGTACTCGTGTTCCGCTCTCTTCTCATCGGCGACCTGTATCATCTCCTGTCCCTGAATTCCGTCAATCAGATTCCATGCCTCCTGTTCCGTAATCGCACAGCGCATAGTAGCGTCCTTTTTATCCACCGGGGTATAGATCGTATTTTTCTCCGAATACAACGGTTCCAGTGTATAGTAAAGCCGGTCTTTCGCAGCCGAATCCATCTCCAGCTTTCCAATCGCCTTCACCACACAGATCCCATAGTTTCCATAGACAACATGGTCATTTACCTGATACATTTTTACCTCCTTTGAAACCAACCAACAGATACCGCCAAATCGATCATTCAGAGACAAAACCGCGTCTGAGAATAAAAAAAAGATGCTTCAGAAGTGATTGCATCCGAAGGCATCAATTTTGATTTACTTCTATTATAGCACATCATGCAGGCATTTGTCAGTATTTTTCCTGGTAATCGCCATACTCACTCCAAAACAGGCTACAGATCACAGCGCACGGCGGACGAAAGGACAGGCTTCTTTGGAACGATCGTAACAAAAAGGTACAGCCTGTCATACTATATATCAGCAGGACAAATCCCTGCGGCTCTTCTTCCCAATCATATAGAAGATTTATCGTGAGTGATTCCGCAACAGCCGCCACAACAGCATTACCGGTTTGATCCTCCTTGCCGGCGCGGACTCTGCTTTCCGCAGGGTGACTGCTGCTTTAGCTTTCCATGTATGCTGTTATCCTGCTGCTGCAGGAGCGGTAAGAGAGAGTAAGATCATGAAGCGCTGTTTTTTTGTTCCTCCAAATAAACAGAGAACGTGATTTACTTCCGACTTCCATGAAGGCCTTGATATAGATAAGAGGAAAACTCCCGCTTTATAACGGGAGTTTTTCACATCCTGCGGAGAGGGGCTGACGCCTGCCCGTTCTTCCGCTTCACCTACATACCAGGATTATGTCCCCAGAAATCGCCGTACCGTTTCGAGAATGCCAGCGCCGCCTCATTCAGCATCGCACTGATGATTCCATACTCAAATTCAGCGATTCCCCTTCCCTCTTCCAGATAGATACCTACCACGGCGTAGACGGTCTCATCCAGTCTCACGGGAAGATAGATTGCCTTCGCACTGGGCAGGGCGCTCGTACTGCATCCGGCCCGCTTTCCATTGCTCATCACCCATCCGGCCGTGGCCGTCTCCTGCTGCTCCTTAAAAAACTCCAGTTCCGATGCCGCCACACCCTTTTTCGGATAAAAATCAGGTCCATTGAAGGAAAGCGTATGATCTCCTTCTCCCCGTAAATAAAAGATGACCGATAAATCCATCAGCTGGACGATTCGCTCCGCCACCTCATTCTCTACATCCCTGATTGTGACGCATCTTCTGAGCCGGGAAGAATTTTCCAGGAGAATCTCCAGACGATGGGACTTTTTTATTAGTTCCTGGGACTGGCGCTTGACGGTTGTGAGCAGCGTTGCAATGATAAATGCCGTAATCAAAAGCATGATCACATGTTCCCGCGCCATCCATATCCCGAATATCCGAAACACAAGAAAGGTGGCCAGGCAGGTAAACGCCGTAATCTTAAGCGTATCCATGTAAATATGCTTATACGCGGTCATTTTCTGCCCGAGGTCACTCATCGTCAGCGCACGCCGTTTTCCAGCCGCCGTCGCATCTGGTATGATGTAAATATCCAGGTTGGGGACGTACTGCGCCACCCGTTCCGCCGGGGTACCCTTGGTCTGCCCCAGGATGATCCGGTGATTCGTTCTTCCCAGGACGATTTTTGACACGTTTGACACCCTGGCATAGGCAGCGATCTGGTATGCGACGTCTTCCCCGTATACCGAGGCAATCTTCGCCCCCAAAGCCTTCGCCAGCTGTATGTTGTCCTCCAGAGCCTTCTTATTTTTCAGAGACGCCCCTGACGTCAGCGGTGTTTCGACATAGAGAGCCGTAAATTCCGCGTGAAATGCGTAGGCCAGCCTCGACGCCGACCGGATCACCTTCGCGCAGGTCGGGGATGGAGAAATACAGGTGAGTATGTGCTCTCCTGTATAGTAGTCTCCTGTCTTTTGATGATTTTTCTTCTCTTCCACCGCCAGATGGTTCACCCGGTCAGCCGTGCGCCGGAGCGCGATCTCTCTTAAGGCCGCCAGCTTTTCCCTTGTAAAGAAATGGTTTACGGCCCGCTCCGCCTGCTCTTTTTTGTAAATCTTTCCCTCTGAGAGCCTGATTAACAGCTCCTCTGGCTCTATATCCACGACCTTGACCTGATCGGCGTGGTCAAACACGCTGTCCGGAAACTTTTCCCGCACGGTAATTCCGGTAATGCTTCCCACAATGTCGTTTAAGCTTTCGAGATGCTGAATATTTACGGTCGTCCACACATGGATTCCCGCGTCCAGCAGTTCCTCGATATCCTGGTAGCGTTTCACATGTCTCAGGCCGGGAGCATTGGTGTGAGCCAGCTCATCCACCAAACAGATCCGGGGATGGCGTTTTAAAGCGGCATCCAAATCGAATTCTCTCAGCATTGTTCCTCTGTATGATACCATCAGCGGCGGAATCGTCTCCAGTTTCTCGGCCATCTTCTGAGTATCCCGGCGGACATGAGGCTCTATGTAACCTGCTGCCACGTCTTCTCCGCTGTCCGCAGCCTCATGGGCGGCCTGCAGCATGGTATATGTCTTTCCGACACCGGCCGCGTAGCCCAGATAAATTCTGAGCTTTCCGCGGCCGCCTTCTTCCTGCTCTTCCTCCTTAAGCCTGGCCAGCAGCACCTCAGGATCAGGGCGCGTGTCATGTTCCTGCATAACCCTATCCCTGCTCTCTCGTGATCATGCCCAATGCTTCCGCAATGTCCAGGTTGCATCCCAGCACGTTGACCGTCTCTTCCCCAAATATGCCCAAAACCTTTCCCGTCGTGTTTCGGTCGATGATATCATTAAGCGCCTCTTCCGTCAGGCCGGAGGCCTTCGACACTGCCCCAACCTGTACCTGCGCGCCCTGAACCGTTATATGAGGGTCCAGTCCGGAACCGGAAGCGGTCAGGAGGTCTGAAGGAATGTCTTCCTGCTTCACATCCGGGTGCGCCTCCATCCAGGCTGCCATATCTTCTTCCACACGTGTCTTTAATTCCGGGTTGGAGTTTGCGTAGTTAAACGATCCGGAAGATACGCCGCCGTAGCTGCCGTCCTCTTTCTCCTCGTCCGTGTAGCAGTTATAGTTTACGGAGGACACTCTTCCATGGAAAAAACGGGAATCCTCGAACTGCTGTCCTACAAACTCCGAGCCTACCGTCTGCTCCTGTCCGTCCACCTGCACCGTAATCAGGCTGCCGTTTGCCTGTTTCGGGAAAAATGCCTGCCCGGCCAATGTCAGCGCCGCCGGATAGACAACGCTGCACAGGACACCCAGGACGATGGTACATATCAATGCATTTTTAAAATAATTCATAAATGATTTCATCCAAATCTCCTTCCATACGCTCTCTGCCCGTTGGTCTACAGGCCCAGCACGGCCAGCAGCGGGGCCACAATCATATCGATCAGTTTGATGCCGATAAACGGCACGATCACTCCGCCGACACCGTAGATTCCCATATTTTTCAGCAGCATTTTTTCCGAACGCATCGGTTTATACTTCACACCGCGCATGGCGATGGGGATCAGGCTCGGGATAATGACCGCGTTAAAGATCAGAGCCGACAATATTGCGCTGTATGGGGTTGTCAGCTTCATAATATTCAGCATGTTCATCTGCGGAATCACCAGCTGGAACATGGCGGGTATAATTGCAAAATACTTTGCAACGTCATTTGCAACAGAGAAGGTCGTTAAGGAACCTCTCGTGATCAGAAGCTGTTTTCCAATCTCGACCACCTCCAGAATCTTCGTCGGATCCGAATCCAGGTCTACCATGTTGGCGGCTTCTTTGGCGGCCTGTGTGCCTGAGTTCATTGCCAGCCCCACGTCCGCCTGCGCCAGGGCCGGCGCATCATTGGTGCCGTCTCCCGTCATGGCTACGATCTTTCCTTCTGCCTGTTCCTTCTTAATCTCGGTTATCTTGTCTTCCGGCCTGCACTCTGCGATGAATCCGTCCACGCCGGCTTCTTTCGCAATGGTGGCCGCAGTCAGGGGATTATCTCCTGTACACATGACCGTCTTGATTCCGATCTCCCTTAACCTGGCAAAACGTTCCGCCAGACCAGGTTTGACCGTATCCTTTAAATAGACGACGCCGTAAACCTTATGATCGGCGCAGACGGTAAGCGGTGTTCCGCCCAGTTTCGAGATCTCTTCCACAATTTTATCCAGGTCCTTCGGGATTCTGCCGCCTTCGGCCAAAACCAGCTCTTTTACGGCTTCTCCCGCACCTTTACGAATTCTGGTGCCGTCAGATAAGTCTACCCCGGACATTTTTGACTGAGCTGTAAATTCAATAAAATTCATTTTTCCCGCCATCGATTTTTCAACGCGGCTGCCCATTTTATAACCCAGATCCGTGATGGATTTCCCCTCCGGTGTGGCATCTTCTAAAGAAGCGAGAACGGAAAGGTCGATTAAATCCATTTTGTCAATGCCTTTCACGGGATAAAAATCTGCAGCAAGACGGTTTCCAAAGGTGATGGTACCCGTTTTATCGAGAATCATGGTGTCCACGTCGCCGCAGGCTTCCACCGCTTTTCCCGACATGGCGATGACATTAAACCTCGTCACCCGGTCCATCCCGGCGATGCCGATTGCGGAGAGCAGGCCGCCAATGGTAGTGGGGATCAGGCAGACCATAAGCGCCACAAGGGTTGCGACCGGAATCTGAACGCCGGAGTAAACCGCAAATGGATAGAGGCAGACTATAACAATCAGAAATATGATGGTCAGGCCGACCAGCAAGGTGTTAAGAGCTATCTCATTGGGCGTCTTCTGCCTGGATGCCCCTTCGACCAGAGCAATCATCTTATCGAGGAAGGAACCGCCCGGCTCCGCTGCTATTCTGATCTTCAGCCAGTCGGACACCACCGTGGTGCCGCCGGTTACTGACGAGAAATCGCCGCCCGCTTCACGAGTAACCGGAGCGGATTCACCGGTAATGGCGGACTCATCAACAGAGGCAATTCCTTCGATTACCTCTCCGTCATTGGGAATCAGCTCATTGATTCTTACAATGACCACGTCCCCCTTCTTTAACTCAGAAGCGGAAACCTCCATTTCAGAGCCGTCGTCCCTGAGTAAATGGGCGATCGTATCCTTCTTCGTCTTCTTCAGCGTCTCCGCCTGGGCCTTTCCACGTCCCTCAGCCACCGACTCGGCAAAGTTAGCAAATAAGACCGTAATAAAAAGGATCAGCGTCACAATCACATTATAGGTTCTTAAGGACGCTGCCGGAAGCTTACCGGCGAGTGCCTGCACATCTCCAAACAGGTTGGGGACGAAGCAGAGAACCAGAGTAATAAGAAATCCGACTTCCACCACAAACATGACCGGATTTTTAAGCATATATCTGGGATCAAGCTTCTGAAACGCTCCGATTATGGAACTCTTTAATATGTCACGCGTTATAAACTTTGTTGACTGTTGTCTCTTTTTTGACATTTGAAATTGCCTCCTAAACTCAACTCTATAACGGGAACCAGTTCGTCAGATGTTCTGCGACCGGTCCAAGGGCAAGTGCCGGGAAGAACGTCAATGCCGCGAAAATATATACGATAAATACGAGTATCAGTGTAAATATCACATTATCCGTTCTGAGTGTGCCGATTGTCTCATTTACCCTGCGTTTTGCAAGGATACTGCCTGCGATTGCCAGCTGTATGATAATTGCCGGAAAACGTCCAAAATACATGGCCAGTCCTGCCGTAATGTTCCAGAATGCGGTATTGTCAGCGAGCCCTTCAAATCCGGAGCCATTATTGGCGGCGGAGGAGCCGTACTCGTACAAGACCTGTGTCAGCCCATGGAATCCGGGGTTTGTAATACCGGCCAATCCTCCCGGCGTTGCAACGGCCAGTGCAGAGAAGCCAAGAATCAGGAGCGGATGCACGATCAGACAGATGGCAACCAGCTTCATTTCCTTTCCTTCGATCTTCTTTCCTAAATATTCCGGCGTACGGCCGATCATCAATCCGCACAGGAAAACCGCAAGGATCACGTACATGACCATGTTCATAAGTCCTACGCCCTTACCTCCAAATACACAGTTCAGCATCATGTGCAGAAGCGGCACCATGCCCCCCAGCGGGGTCAGCGTATCGTGCATATTGTTGACCGTTCCCGTGGTAAACGAGGTGGTCGTTGTGGTAAAAAGAGCCGACTGGGCGATTCCGAACCGGACTTCCTTTCCCTCGTAGGAGCCCATACTCTGATTCAATCCGACGCCTGCCAGAATGGGGTTCCCTGCCTTTTCTGCTGTATAGCAAACGGTGATACCGATCAGGAAAATAATTGCCATTGCTGCAAATACCGTTCTGCCCTGACTGCCGAAAACAGTTTTTTTACCGGTTCCCCGGCGTCTGTCAGCAATCATATGTCCAAAGGCAATCACACAGGCTCCGGGCAGTATCATCATGGAATACAGCTCTGCCAGATTGGTAATAATCGTCGGATTCTCCAGTGGTGTGGAAGAGTTTGCCCCTAAAAATCCACCGCCGTTGGTACCGACATGCTTAATGGACTCCAATGCCGCGATCGGACCGGTAGCAATATCCTGCCATTTTCCTTCCAGTGTATGTACAGTGAAATTCGTCTGGAAGTTCTGCGGCGTGCCCTGCCAAATCAGGATCAGGCCGACGATAAAGGCGATTGGAATCAGAATACGGGTGGTATTTCTGACCATATCCTCATAAAAATTCCCCATAGGCCGCCCCGACAGGCCACGGCAAAATGCCATGCACGCTGAGTAACCGGTTGCCGCCGAAGTGAACATCATGAATATAATAACGGCCACCTGGCTTAAATAGGATAGTCCCGACTCACCGGAATAATGCTGGAGATTCGTATTGGTCATAAAGGATATGATCGTATTATAGGAGAGCGTTGGTTCCATGGCTCCGATTCCGTTAGGGTTCAGCATCAGCAGCCCCTGCGCTCTAAGTACCACATATCCGATTAAAATCATTACCGCGTTGGTCATAATAAGGTTCAGTGCATAGACCTTCCAGTTCATACTCTCACGGTTGATCCGGCAAACCCTGTAAATCAAATTGTCAATCCTGTCAAATACCGGATCTGCAAACGTCTTTTGCTTCGCTGCCACATGATACAGATAAATTCCAATGGGGATTACCAGTATCATATAGATAAGCAATGTCATCATAATCTGAAACATTTCAGTTATTCCTCCTCATATCTTCTGCCCTACAGTCTCTCAGGATTAACCAGGGCATACACTAGATATGCCGCCAATCCCGCAATGATAACGCCTAAAATCACCATACCGCTCACTCCTTGTCTGCTGAATTGTCTCTTCATAAATCTTTCGTGCTGCATTCCCATTTATTCGCTTACACGTCTTATTTCTTTGTCTTCGGATCCACCTGGGAATCGCACCAGTTTACGAACAATTTCATGAGAATACAACTGACTAAAATAGTTCCTATCATGCAAATGTCCATCATGCCCTTTACCTCCTTAATCTGTTCTGTAACAGATTCTTATTCTATCATCACTCCGTATAAACATTCCAAGGCGATTCCAGTGATTGCTATAAATATTCTGTAAATAAAGAAAAGCCCCGCTCTTTTTGGAGAAGAGTAGGACTTTTCTGTGTTTTGGGAATTATTTATTTGACCTTCTATATAGATGTGTGGCTTGGCTTCATGTCAAGGAGGGATACCGATTTCTCTCCGCCCGCCACTGCTGTTATCTCACCGTTATACCTCACTCGCCATCGCGCATAAACCGCAGCAGCCGATCCACATCCGCCGGATCTGAGGCCACCAGCTCCAGCTCCTTTACAAATTCCGTATCCAGAAGCCGTACCATTGAAATATACTGGGACAGCCTGGACTTTAGATTGATCCGGTCGCCCTCGGAGGATACGAGTTCCACCGTTCCGCTGCATTCATCCCGTATTATCTGAAACAGGCGTTCCACATTCTTCACATTCTCGAATTTCATAATACCATCTCCTTTTACAGGCTATAAGTTTCCCGGACATCCGCATCATCAAATATGATATCGAGATATCTGGCCACCTCTCTTAATACTGGCTTATAAGAGCCGTATGCACAGCCGAGATGGTGAATGTATGGACCAAACATCAGCTTCTCTTCCCACCGTTTCCAGTCGTCTACTTCCAGATAGACGTAGGTTCCGTTGGTCTCCGGCCCTTCCGTCGTATCGCCTTCCCCGGCAAACAGATAGTACTTTCCCTCCGCGTCGTCGAACCGGCATGTGGTCATATGACCCGGCCTCATCCGAAAGCGCTCCTGCCCGTCCACCAGTGCGGCCGGGCTGTCCTCCGCCTTTAAAGAATAGGGGAATGGGCCGCAGTGCCACAGCAGTTCTGAATTGTCATGAATCGGATTGCGGATTGTCAAATCAGCCAGGAACGGCGGCTTCTCATACAGACTGCATGCCCGCAGAATCGCAAGGGTAATCGCTCCATTAACATCCGCCTCACATGCAAGAGGATACCCTTCATCCGCCATCTCCCCCAGTGCCACACACGGGCATACACCGATCAGGGAAGGAAAGGCGGACCAGCATTCAAACGCACCCACGGAACAGTCATTTTCCCGCATAAGCTCTGAAAGCGCCAGCTTCGTGGCCGCTGCCATTTCCACCAGTTCCTCTCTCATCGCATCTGTGTTCATACGCGCAGTCAGATCGTTGTAGTAGGAAAGAAAATCCTCCGCTTTCTTTTCCACAATCTCCTTTGCCCGTCTGCTTACCTCAGCAGGGGAGATGGGAATCACCGTAACCCCCAT
The DNA here is from genome assembly GCF_014288035.1 of Hungatella sp. L36. NCBI lineage: Bacteria > Bacillati > Bacillota > Clostridia > Lachnospirales > Lachnospiraceae > Hungatella > Hungatella sp. L36. The sequence goes on from NZ_JACOPC010000017.1 coordinate 33,989, forward strand.
GCGGCGGATCAAATCGGCTTCATTCGTCATGACGCTCATAAACGGAACCGGGCGGTCGCCTATTTTTGCCAGACGCAGGTTCCGAAGTGCCTTCAGCACAGCCGCCGTTCGGATAAACCGGTCATATCCCTGTGCAAATGCATCGCTCTCCGTCTCACAGTTATAAATATAGCTGAACTTCACACCATGGCGCCTGAGCACCTTAGTCGCAGCGAACATTCCGCACTGGGTATCCCGTCCCCGGCTTACGTCCGTATTCGGCCTCTCGTCCCTGGCTCCCCAGATCAGCACCGGAAGATGAAACGATGCCGCAATCTGTGCCGCTGCCTGTTCCTCTCCGAAATCACAGAACGGGAGGAAGAGCGCATCAATCCCGGCAGTCATAAATTTCTCCACGATTGCGGGTGTCTCCTCCGTCCTCCAGCAGATTCCGTTCTCGCTGATATCATCGATATCAATGATATCCACTGATTCGGACAGAGTTTTTCTGATCACCGCCATAAAACGATTCTTTTGGCGAACAGCTTCTTCCATGCTTAGAAAGCTTCTCTTAACCGGGGCTACCCCCAGTATAACCTTCTGCTGATACATGAGCATTTCCCTCCTATATAATCAGTACGCCCTTTTTATCCTCTTCCTCAATCCTCAAGTACACCATATCATTCTGAAATGTCCTTCCTGGAAGCATACAGATTAAATGAGCTTCCGGTTCATTCACCGGATACTGTCCTCCATGGACGATCATGGGATTCAGTTTTACAAAGGTGTGTTTGGGAACATAAAATCCTTCCAGATTCTCAATCCTCAGTTCTCCCATTTCCGGTACGCCCACATAGATAATCACATCATCGTCAAGGGGGACCAGGCCTTCGCACGTATATTTATGGTATTCCAGAAAGTCCACGACCATCCGATCCTGTTTATAGACATGACAGCAGGAGACCGTAGGCAGGGTAGTTTTTCCAAAATCCAGTGTCAGTAAATCGGGATAAAAATCTCCGCACGGAATTACTCTGTTCTTCATTTCCGCATCGGCTGTCAGTTTCTGATATACACCATACTTTCTAAACGCCTCATCGCTCAGACACCGCACCTTAATCTCTTTCATTACGTTCCCTCCTTCACAGGCAGGCGAAATCCGCCGCCATCTCCATCAGCATGTCTTCAACCTGAGGGGCGTAACCCAGACGGTCAAAGGTGCCATGAACAATTCCTCCATAGCGGATATGCCGTACGCTCACTCCCGCATCCTGCAGAATCTTCGTGAACAGCTCACACTCCGGTCTTAAGTAATCGTATTCCGCAGTCATAATTAACGTCTTCGGGAATCCCTCAAAATCCCCCTCAACCGGATTGATATACGGAGTGTGGATATCTTCGTTATCCTCTAAATACCAGCCGCATACTTCTCTTTTCATCGCCCCGGTCGTCTCGATCTGTTCCTCAATAATCCGGTTTCCGCCAGGATTGTCAAACATTTCTCTCTTCCACACATAGTGTGGATTACTCATATCCGGGTCCCACACGACAGACGGGTAGATAAGGCCTGCATAGGAAATACAGCCAATCCCTTCCTGTCTGTCCCAGAGAGTTACCGTAACAGCCATGGTTCCGCCCGCACTGTCTCCGGAAATCCCAATCTTCGTCCTGTCCACGCCGAGCATGCCTGCGTTTTCCCATACCCATCGGACCGTCTCGCAGCACATGTGAAATGCGACCGGATACTTCACTTCCGGCGACAGCGGATAATCTACAGAGATAACAACGGCATCTGCCAGTTCGGCAAAACGCTTACACTGATTCTCCACGGTCAGTGTATCGCCTCCGAAGAAGCCTCCTCCGTGAATAAATATCAGACATGGTTTTTCTGCTTTCCCGCCCTCCGGTGTATAGATCCACCTCACACCTCTGTATCCATCCTGATCCATAGAGACGAATCTGGTTCTGACTCCGGAACTTCGATCCAGAGTCCTCCAGCCGAACTGATATCGCAGCTGTTCCAGCAGGGTATGCCCCTCTGGATTATCCATTCCAAGCAGCTTGTCCTGATTTCTTAACAGCTCCGGGTCAATCTCGCCAGCCTGCGTCTCGAAATCTTCCCGTGTCAGCGTCGCAGCAGCCTCCGTCCTCGGATCGAGACAGCCTTCCTCCCGGTCATAACAGCTGCGGACCGCAATCTCTGCCCCGTCTGTACAGATCCGCCTTTCCCCGGCTTTCAAGCTTACCAATAGTTTCTGATACAAGTTTCTGTCCATGTTGAAGCCCCTCCTAATATTCTGCAATCTCCAGGCGTCTCAGCCCTTCACCTGTAGAGGTGGGGGAATGCTCGCTTGTTTTGTTAAATTTCATCACACTCCGGTAGAATGCCTTTCTCAGTTCAATACCGGAGTAGTCGATCGTGTTGTCCTTTAAAAACTGTTCCACCATGGCACGGTCAGGAATTCCCACTCTGCCGCCCAGACTGGTACAGTTGATGTACGATACCGCGCTTGCAAATCTTGCGCAGTATTCCAGCTCCCAGCCCTGACTGTGTGCGTATAGGAAGCCTCCGTGAAATACATCTCCGGCTCCTGTCGTATCGACGATTTTGTGTCCTGAAAACGGAGGGAGCCTGAATGTATTCCCTGACCGGTCCGCCCCTGCGCAGCCTTTGGATCCCAGCGTCACTATGACGATCTGCGGCCCTTTCTCAATCAGACGTCTGCAGTTCTCCACGTAATTCCCGTCGTCAAACAGCGCGCCGTAGAATTCCTCCGATATAATCAATATATCAGAGTTTGTCACCAGGAAGTCCGCTTCGGCCGTATACGCCCCTCCATCTGCCGATACGAGAACCCCGTTCTTTCTTGCTAACTCAACAGCTCTTTTCTTTGCAGAGCATTCAATCATACTGGTGTGTATATACCTTGCCCCTGCGATGTAGGACTCATCCACCTGTACGTCGGTCAGAGGTCCGTTTACGCCCATCTTTCCCAGAAAACTCCTGCCTTTTGTCTCTTCCTCCGCCAGACAGATGGTAAAGGTCGTCCCTCCCTCCTGTGTATACAAATGAGAGACATCCACACCGTGGCGGACCATATCATCACGGCAGAATGTACCGAATTCGTCGGTACCCACCACTCCCAGCATACTGCACTTCGCCCCCAGACGGGCCAGCGCCGCAATGGCGGAAGAGGCGTTTCCTCCGGACTGCCATAAATAATCGTGCATGACACTCATGGAATCCGTTTTTGGCAGCCGGTCAATGCTCACCGCAAAATCCATGATTGGATTTTCCACCCCAATTACATCATAAACCTTCTCCATGACAGACTCCTTTTACAATACGATTTTCGAAAGTTCCAGCCTGCCCGCAATATATTCGGTCAGCCTTGGCTGGATATATTCCGGGAACCCAAAGGGATCCGCCTTCGAAAAGTCCTGTGCATAGAATTCCTGATTTAACCTCGTATTTAAATTGAAGAATTCCGTTCCGATGTTGATCTTGTTGATTCCATTGGAAAAGGCCTGCGCCAGTTGGTCATCCGGAATACCGGTACCGCCATGAAGAACCAGAGGAATATCCGAAGCGGCGCTCAAGGTCTTTAAATGTTCAATATCCAGTTTTGGTGTGCTCTTATATAACCCATGCGCGCTGCCGAAAGACACGGCAAGAGAGGTGACTCCCGTCTTCTCCACAAACTCCCTGACCTCGTCCGGTCTGGTAAAAAACTCCTTCCGGCTGAATTCATCGGAATCGGCTGCCGTTCCCACATGTCCCAGCTCACCTTCCACATCAACATCGAAATTCCGGGCGACTTCCACCACCTTTTTCGTAAACGCCGCGTTCTTCTCAAACGGAAGTACGGAGCCATCTGCCATCACAGATGGGAAGCCCTCATGAATCGCCTCAAGAATCATGTCAAAATCGCTGCAGTGATCCAGATGCAGCCCTACCGGGACAGATGCACGTTCTGCGTAATATCTGGTCACTTCCGCAAACACACCGAAGGGCATGATATTTCTCATACCGGGATACAACATGACAATCACCGGTCTTCCGGCAGTCTCCGCACCCTTAATCACAGATTTAATCATATTGACATCCGCGGCGTCAAACGCGAGCACACATGCATGGTTCTTTTTTCCCATTGCCAGCAGTTCTTTTACTTTTACGTACGGCATTTCATTCCCCTCCTACATCTCTTCCACGGGCTCGACGCTGTCATGTGCGACCGGGCCCAGATACTTACAGGCTTCCTTTAATACTTTTGCAAAGCTGCCGTGAATTCCGCTTACATGATGGATATACGGTCCATACATCAGCTTTTTCTCCCATTTCACCCAGTTCTTCACTTTGAACCAGACGTAATTTCCAGTTGTCTTTGGACCTTCTGTTCCCTCGCCTTCATCAGCCAGAAGCATGTAGTTTCCATCATCCTGGTCGAACCGTACCACAGTAAGCGGTCCGCCTTCAATCTCATACATTCCCTTACACTCTCTGACAGCCGGAACTGTTCCCTTCCTCACAAGTGACTTTGCAAAAGGCCCGCAGTGCCAGAGAAGTTCCGCATTATCGTCCTCCGGATGGCGTATGGTGACATCAGCGATAAACGCCGGAGTGGCGTATCTGGCTGCTGCCTGCAGCAGAACCGCGCCAACGGCCGCATGAATATCCGTCTCACATGCCGCAGGCAGTCCCCGGTCAAACAACTCCGCCAGCACAAAACAGCTCGGGATTCCATAGGAATCCTGGGAGAAGCCCCAACAGTCCACCGCTACCGCCTGACATCGGTTCACTGAGGCAAGATCCATAATGGCAGCTTCTAAATATGCCATCTTCTCCACTGCCTCGTGGCCGATCGAAGACCAGTCCACGGCTTCCTCGATCTCTTTCACGATATTGGCAATCCGGGGATCCGGTAACATTCCCTTTCCTGACGGAAGAGGCGGCTGTCCCATGGGAAGCTCACAGCCTTCCGGTGACAGAGGCATGTTTCTCTTTAATTTCTCAACGGTACGTTTTACCTCCTCCGGCCAGATCGGGACAATCTCAATGCCGAATTTAGAAAGCAGCTCCGATTCATTAATCTTGACGGATAAGAACTGCCGCGGCCGTACTCCGATCTGACCGATCCGCATGCCTCGGAATGCCTTTACAACGGAAGCCACCCGCAGGAATTCTTCAAAACCACGGTCCAGCACCTGGCTGTCCAGCCAGCAGTTTTCTATGTAGGTAAACGGAACATGGTAACGCCTGAGAGCTCTGGAGGTTGCAAACATTCCGCACTGTGTGTCGAAATCTCTCGGGCCGGTCTTGCCGGACTGATCCGTCTCCGGAGAAGGATCTCTAGGCCCCCATAAGAGAACCGGCTTTCCGATCTCCGCAGCAGTCTTTGCTACCACTTCCTCCTGTCCGAAATTACAGTGCGGGAAGACGATCGCGTCTACCTTCTCCGCCCGGAATAAATCCACGACCTTTCCCACATCACGAAGATCCCAGAGCATACCGCCGTCGACCACCGCATCTATGGTTACCAGACGAATATCTCCATTACTTTCCGCCATCTCTTCAAACCGCTTTACCACCCGGTCCTTTAAAGCAATTGCCGGTTCCGGCGGGAACATATCCCTGCGGACCGGAACCATACCGAGTACGATCGTTCTGTCCTGTGTATATCGAATCATAAGTTATCCTCTCCGCGAAGAAACACTTAGCGTTTCTTTGCATATTTACGAACGTCAATAGCTACTGCAATTACGATGATTGCTCCTTTTACAACATTCTGCCAGTATGGATTGATTCCTACGAAGGTCATTCCGTACTGAATTACGGTAAATACCGTAACACCAATCGCTACACCAGGAACCGCGCCGACACCTCCGGCCACGGAACAGCCGCCAACCACACAGGCAGCGATGGCATCCAGTTCATAGCCCTGCCCATAATTGTTAGTAGCACCGCCGGTTCTGGCCGCTTCCAGCGCTCCTGTAAGTCCATAAAATGCTCCGGCGATAATATAGACGATCATAATAATTCTCTGGACGTTGATTCCTGAGACTCTGGCTGCCTCCTGATTGCCGCCCACGGCAAACAGCGTCTTTCCAAACCGGTGATAATTCAGCACAATGTGACAGGCGATCATCAGAACGACCGCGATGATTAATATGTATGGTATGCCGAAGAAGGACCCGGTCCCCAGCTTTGAGTATGTCTTTAAAAAACCGCCTAACGGCTGGGAACGGTTGGGCTCCATGTTATAGTAAATGGAGATTCCGCCGTAAATGATAAGCTGAACGCCCAACGTGCCAATAAAAGCGGGAACATTTAACTTCGCCACTACGATTCCGTTTAACAGCCCCATAGCCATCCCCATCAGAAGACAGGCAATGATCGGAACGATAATCGGAAGTTCCTGCAGATTAGGGAAAAACTTATTGGCGTAAGTGGACATCTGTGCAAGTGACCCCGCCAGGACAGCCGCCGCGCCGAGCATACGGCCTCCGGACAGGTCAGCACCGCCGGACAGAATAACAAACATACACCCCATTGCCATAATCAGTCTCGTTGAAGACTGCATTAAAATATCCCGAAATACACGGAGGGACAGAAATGCCGGATTCTTTACTGTTATCAATATAATAATTGCGATTAAGACAAGATAGATCGCATTGTTCTGCGCCCATTTCTTTATATCAATCTGCTTCGTCTGCATGATATTAACCAATCCTTTCTCCTTATCCGGGCCCGGACGTACCCACCGCCGGTCCCCGGCAGATTTAACTCACCTTGCTGGCAAACTGCATAATCTTGGAATCATCAATGTCCGTTCCTTCCAGGAAACCGGTCACATGCCCTTCGCACATGATCATCACCCGGTTTGACATTCCCATAAGTTCCGGCATCTCTGAGGAAATCATAATAATGGACTTTCCCTCCTTTGCCAGATTCAGCATGATGGTATAAATTTCGTATTTGGCACCGACGTCGATTCCTCGAGTCGGCTCATCGAGAATTAAAATATCCGGGTTTGTCAACAGCCACCTGGCAAGAAGCACCTTCTGCTGGTTTCCGCCCGATAAATCGGCAATTCTCGTGTCCCTGGTCGGTGTCTTTATATTCATGGTTTTAATATACTCGTCCGTATCCTGGCGGCATTTTTTCAAATCCAGTATTCCCATGACATTGCTGTATTCTCCAAGCTTTGCTATTACTGTATTGTCCAGCACGCTTGCCCCCGGTATGATTCCCGTCGCCCTTCGTTCTTCCGTCAGAAGTCCGATTTTATTGGCAATGGCATCCGCCGATGATTTGATGGAAATCTTTTTTCCGTCCTTATAGACCTCGCCCGACTGAACGCTGCGGATTCCAAACAGCGCCTCCATTAGCTCGGTTCTCTGTGCTCCCACCAGTCCGCCCAGCCCCAGGATCTCCCCGCGGCGCAGCTGAAACGAGCAGTCCTGAAACGACATTGGATTGGGGGAGGTGAAATTTTTGACCTCCAGAACCACGTCTCCCGGCTTGTTGTCAAGTTCTGGAAACCAGTTATCCATCTGACGGCCCACCATCCGGTTTACAATCAGTTCCTCTGTCAGTTCTTCCGCCGGCCACGTTCCGATCTTGCAGCCGTCACGCATAATTGTCACTTCATCGGATATCTTGAGAATTTCATCAATTTTATGAGATATGTATACAATTGCAATTCCTTCCGAGGTCAGCTTACGGATTACTTCAAAAAGCGTAGCGGTCTCTGTCTCTGTAAGAGATGATGTGGGCTCATCCATGATAATGACCTTCGCCCCATAAGAGATCGAGCGCGCAATCTCACCAAGCTGCAGCACAGATGACGAAAGTTCGATCGCCTGTGTTCTGGGGTCTACGTTCATATGAAGCTGGTCAAAAAGCCGTTTCGTTTCTTCATACATCTTCTTATGGTCTATAAAAGAGAGTCCCGCGATCTTCTTCTCCGGCATCCGACCTACCCAGATATTTTCCGCTATGCTCCTTCTGCGGATCGGATTCAGTTCCTGATGAATCATGGATATTCCTGCTTCCAAACCCTGACGGGGATTATCAAAGTGTACTTTTTCTCCTTTAAAATACACCTCTCCCTCATCCGGATCATACAGGCCGAAAGCACATTTCATCAGAGTCGATTTCCCCGCGCCGTTTTCTCCCATCAGAGCATGTACCGTTCCTGGCCTCAGCGTAAAAGAAACGCCGTTCAATGCCTTTACACCCGGAAAGCTTTTGCTGATGTTTTTCATTTCCAATATGATACTCTTATCTTCCATACTGTCTTCTCCTGCTTCTGTTTATACGGTCATCCCTTCGCGGCAGCCGCCAGACGGGCCTGCAGGCACATCCGCCCGGAATACGGTCCGCAGAAATAGCCGTGACAATGAGCGTGGACCGGTATGTATCATACCGGTCCACCAAAAAAGGACTGGCGACTATTCGTATTTTGAAAGATCCGCGTCTTCAAGATTATCCTTGGTTATCGCCACATAATCCAGCCATACCCGTTTGTGTTCGTCGATATCGTATCCCAGATTTTCTGATGTGATTTCTTCTCCTGCTTCCAGAAGTTCCAGGATCTTATAGATACATTTCCCCATGGTTACCGGATTGTTTAATGAGGTTGCCAGCATCGTTCCGTCCTCCAGTGCCTGAAGCCCTACTTTGGTCGCGTCAACGCCGAGTACCGGAATGTAATTACTTTCGTCAGTAAAGTATCCGGCTGCCTTCAGCGCCTCAATTGCTCCGAGGGCCATGTCATCGTTGTTGGCAAATACAATGTCGATATCATCCGCATTAGCGGAAATTACGGAGGCCATCTGATCCTGCGCCTTTGCTCTCTGCCATTCGCAGACAACCTCCAGCAGGCAGTTAGTTTCCACGCCGGCTTCCTTGACGGTATCGATGGAATACTTGGTTCTCATCTCCGTATCGTAGTTTCCGATCTGCCCCATCAGCATGACGTAATCCATCTTGCCGTTTCCATTGCGGTCTGCCTCCGGATGCTCTTTCCAGTATTTTGCCGCAGCCTCTCCCTGCACGACACCGGACTGCTCGGCCGCAGAGCTGACGAAATAGCAGGGGCCGTAAGAATCCATCTCTTCGTCCGAAGGAGAATCGGTGTTCCAGAAAATAATTGGAAGGTCCGCCTTGCGCGCCACATCGATAACCTGATCCTTCGCATTCGTATTGATATTGTTGATCACCAGATATTTACAGCCTTTTGTCACAAACGCGTCCATGGCGTTCATCTGAAGGCCCACGTCAAACTGGGAATCGGAAGTCTCGACAGAAACAGTACCTGTTTCCGCTGCTTTTAACACAGTATTGCGTACATTGGCAATATGGGTATCGGAATACATATAGCATGTCATACCTGCCACCGGGCGCTCGGCCTTTGATTTGCCTTCCGTGGCCGCGGCTGCCGCTTCTGTGGCCGCCGTCCCTGTATCTCCTCCTGCCGTGGCGGGAGGCGTCTCCGCCGCCTTCTGGGAACATGCTGTCATAAATAATGCTGCTGTCATGGATAATGCAAGTGCCTTTTTAACTGTTTTTTTCATATGCTTCCTCCCGTTTTAAAAACCTATATTTAATCTTACCAGTTCCTGGTCCAAAGCCGCGATCTCATCCTCGGCCAGTTTCCACTCGAACGCCTTACAGTTCTGGGCTGCCTCCTGCTCATTTCTGACACCGCAGAGCGCCGTTCCCACGAATTCCTTCTGAGTACTCCAGTTAAGCGCCACCTGCGCCACGGGGACGCCGTGACCTTCGGCGATCCGGTCCATGGTCTTTAAAAATTCCATGATTTTTGAAAATACCGGTTCCCTGAAGAAATCATAAAATGTCAGTCTCATATCACCCGGTTTGAAATCAGGCATGGTACGGATCGCACCCGCCAGTATTCCGGAGCCGAGAGAGCCATAGGTCATAGAATCGATTCCTCTTTCATATCCCCACTTCATCAGACCGGTAAACTTCTGGTTTACCATGGAATATGGGGGCTGCTGAACATCGATATCGGCGTATTCCTCTGCTGCCAGAATCTGTTCCTCACTGAAATTGGATACGCCGATGAACCGTATCTTTCCTTGTTTTTTCAGTGTGTTTAATGCCGCCATGGTCTCATCAATGGGTGTGTTCACATCCGGCCAGTGGACGTAGTAAAAATCGATGTAATCCGTCTCCAGATTCATCAGAGAGCTTTCCACCTCGCGCATGACGCTCTTATAGCTGGCGTGTTTTATGTATTCGCCGGAATAGACGTCTGTGATCAGGCCAAATTTCGTGGAAATAAGAATCTGATCTCTCGGAATCCCCCGAAGTGCCTCCCCCACAATCTTCTCAGACGCACCGTTTCCATAGCACGGCGCCGTGTCTACGAGATTGACGCCCTGGTCAATCATGGTCCGGATCGCTCTTACCGAATCACTCCGGTCAACCTGGCCATAATTCTGGCCGCCGATCGCCCAGGTGCCCACCGCCAGTGCCGAGACGGATACATCGGCGTTCTTAAAATGCTTGTACCTCATAACTGCCTCCTCCTTTTTCTTATATGTGAATTTTAATAATCCCCCAAGTTTCTTTACTGCTCTATATCGAAAAGGTATTTGTCACCAAACAGACAGGTATTCAGCGCGTACAGTGCCGCCCCGGTTATAAATCCTCCGTCTGAATCGCTTATCTTCGAATATGTGACTATCCCTGTCTCTGCGTTGCCATAGGAAGGAAAAATCCTTACCAGATCATTCAGTTTCTTTTCAAAGTATTCTCCCCCGTAAGCCAGCAGTCCCTGTAAAATAATCTGCTGCGGATCATACATCAGAACGATATTATAAATCGCTCTCGCCACATAAACGGCAAACTCATCCACCATGACCCTGGCCAGCGGATTACCGCCATTGGCCTCCCGGAAGACTTCCCGGATATCCCCTGCTTTCCGCCGGTCCAGGATGACAGACGGATACGCCGCCTCATGCTTTTTCCAGATCGCTCTTAAGGATTCCGGTGACATCATACTCTCCAGGCACCCGTCGTTTCCGCAGACACACGCTCTGCCCTGATGTGTCTCTACCAGAAGGTGGCCAAATTCACCCTGATAACCGTGCCTGCCATACAAAAGTTCCCCCTTCTCAATCACACAGCCTCCCACGCTGCCCGCGGAGTGCATAAATAATGCAGCCACTGTCTTGTGATTCAGGGATGGGTCCTCTAACAACTCTGCGTACCCCAGAAAACGTCCCACATTGTCAATAATAATTGGAAATGAAAATTGAAGTTCTGTCCGAAGAAATTCGCAAACGGGAAAATCGTTCCTGCGCTTTGTTCCAATAGGAAACATACATACTCCTCTTTTTCTGTCAACAACGCCCCCGCACGCCACTACCATCATACAAATCTGTTCCTTGCGGATACCGCTTTCTTTCAGCAGAAGCCTCACTTCAGACACGGTAACCTCCATCGCCAGATTCCAGCCGTTACACTTGCTGATATCAGCGATATCCCGTACTCTTTTCTGAATGACGCGGCACTTCATATTGGAAATATTACAGCTGATAAAATCGTTTCCTATAGTTACAATAATGGTGTAACGGAATGATGCATTCATGGAAAAAACTCTGGGGGGCTTTCCTCCGGCGGTCGTCGCGTCCCTGGTGCCCACCTTTTTCAATACCTTTTCTTTGCACAGTTCATTTACAATCTGAGTGGCCGATGTCCTGCTCAGTTCCAGCCGCTCAGCAATCTCCGGTATTGTCATCTCCGTATTGTTCTGAAGCAGTGCGACAATCGCCTTCTGGTTTCTTCGCTTGATATTCCTGGGCTTTTCTGCCTTCACCTTTCTTGCATCCAGCATGGTGAATCATCCTCACTTTACTTTCCATTCCCTTCCGGCTGCGGTCCGATGCGAAACCGGTATGTCGTCCTTGAGGCAAACACCGTGTTCTTTCTTACAATACAGTCCGGAAAATGGCTGCAGTTGACTGCATTGGGGAATCCCTGTGTTTCGAAGCATATACCCGCATATTTCTCATAGCGTACACCGCCTTTACAGGCGAGGCTGCCGTCAAAGTGATTCCCCGTATATATCTGAATCCCCGGCTGGTCTGTATAGACCTCCATCCATCTTCCGCTCTTTTCATGCCATAGCTCCGCTGCTTTCCGGTAGCCCCAGCCGCGCAGCACATAGTTATCATCAAGGCCTAACGTTTCGTTCAGCACCTCGCCTAACGTTCTCCGGTTGGTGAAGTCCAGGTTCGTTCCGGCTACCTTCCGGATCTCTCCGGTTGGAATCCTGTCTGAGGTTACCGGCGTATAGAAATCAGCCATTATTCTCATCTCATGGTTAAAAACAGTTGCATCCTTCCCTCCGGACAGGTTAAAATAAACATGATTGGTCAGGTTCACCGGAGTATCCTCTTCCGGTATGAGCCGGTAACGAATATCGAGTGCATCATCGGCCGTCACACGGTAGGTGACTTCAAGCGAGACACTGCCCGGAAACCCATCTGCTGCGGAATCCTTCCAGTACAGCGTAACCCAGTCGTCTCCGCCAGCTGCTATATGAAAATTCTTCGATGCGTAGCCCGCGCTTCCGCTGTGAAGACAATTGCCCCGGTCGTTGCGTTCAAGCCAGTACCCCCGGCCGTTCACATGGAATTCACCGCCCTTGATCCGGTTCGCCACCCGGCCTATAACAGCCGCGCTGCAGGATGGATTCCTTCTGTATTCTTCCAGCGTATCCTGTCCCAGCACCAGATCATCCATATTCCCATTCTCATCCGGAACCTTCAGATTCTTAATGACAGCACCGTAAGTAATGATATGGGCCGCCATTCCGGATTCGTTCGCAATCACCACTTCCTGAACATCGGTACAATCCGGAAGTGTTCCCATTCTCCTGATCTTCATTTCACGTTCTTCTCCATCCTGCCGTTATGCCTGCCGCGGCCGTTATGGCCAGCAGTAAAAAAGCTATAATCAAAAATCCCTCTTTTATCCCGTACACACTGGCCAGGACTCCGCCCAGCAGGCTGCCGCTCAGACTGCCCAGCCCCATCTGGACAAACGCCAGCGTGCTCTGCCCCTGGGATATCTTTCCCGGCACCACCATGCGGTTGATATAAGTGACGCAGACAAAGTAGCACACCATATACGAAGGTCCCTGCAAAAGCTGCGCCGCCGCCATAAGCGCTACGTTCCCGGCGGACAACAATATAAGTCTTAAGGCCATGCAGCCTACAGCCGCAGTCAGCAGCACGGTTTCCTTATACCGGCGTGACAGCCTGTGAATCAGCAGCAAAACCGGAATCTCACTGAGCGCCGAGATACAGTTCAGCACGCCCAGAAGCGACTGGCTGTATCCCAGCTCCAGCAGGTATACCCCCAGAAAGGCCGAATAGTAGTTGATTCCAAACTGCATGGCAAAGGCGAAGAGAAGGATCAGGTAAATTTCCTTCGATTGGAATGTTGGACCTTTCCCTGCCTTTTTTACGGTTTGATCAGCTTCCGGACCTCGTCTTTCCTGCTCCTGCGCTTTCAAAGTTTTTCTGTCCTTTGGCAGTGTCAGGCAGAGCAGTGTAAACAACAGAAAGCATGCACTGTTTCCATAAAACATGAGGTTCATATGTTTTTTCAAGTAGAATCCCATACCCAAAACGATAGCTGCATAACTGACCGTCCCACACATTCTGACCCATGCAAAGTTGATTCCTTTTTCTTCCGCCTGACTCACCACCAATGCGTCACAGATCGGAAGCACAGCACTGTTAAATAAAGCATAGCAGGTTACCGCTCCCAGGATTTCACCAAAGGAACCCGTCCCGGGAAAGAGCAGAACTGCCGCAGCACAGCACAGATTCAGCAGAATCAGGACACGGCGCCGTCTTCCTGTCCGGTCTGCCAGTGCCGCCCATAGAGGCTGTACCGTCAGAGACGCAATCGGAAGGAGTGCTGAAAGAATTCCGATCTGCATGGAATCCATCCCTTTCTGTGAAAAATACATCGTAATAAAAGGCAGATACAGAGATGCTGTAATCCAGTACATCCCGTTAATCAGGTACAGATTCAGCCCTTTCATGGCGTTCCTCGCTTTTTAGTAAGTAAACTTTATTTACTAACCTCGGTAAACTATATTCTGTTGTCATTATATATCCTGTTATTTTTATATGGGGGGTTTTGCAAAATCGAGGGCGGAAACATCATTTTTATCATTCTGCCTCGGCAAGAAGGGTATTTTTGATTATCTTATAATATTTTTGACTGACGGGGATCCATTCCTCTTTCCCCTCCAGACGTATCCGGTACATCTCCAGCTGCCGGACGTAGTTTGAATTAATCAGGTAGCTCTTATGACAGTGAAGAAAATACGGCGGCAGCCGCTTCAGCAGGTCATCCAGCTTCCCATAAGCCCGTATCTCTTCTTCCCATGTCTTTACGCTGAGCTGATGCCCCCTGCTCTCCACATACAGAATCTTCTGGTATGGGATCCGGTAGATCTTCCCTTTCGTCACCAGTGTCAGGCACCGCTTGTACTCCTGCTGCGCCATCTGTTCCAGGCGGAGAATGGTTCTTTGGAAATCATCCTGATCCAGGGGAAAGAAAAGCAGAGAGTCCGGCTGCAGTTCGAATAAATGCTCCGGCCATTCCAGCCGGTCAATCACCAGAACAAGCTTTAAATGATGAATTCTATTTTTGCATGCTCTTGCAAGCCCTGCTCCCGTATCCTTCTGGCGCACCAGATTTACAATCAGAATATCCACATCCTCGTCCACTTCTTCTAAGTAAAAGAGCAGCTGGTCTTCTGCCGTAAACGTATGTAAGGTCCTGTGCTCCGCCGTTTCTCCGGCCGGAAACGAATCTCCCAGTCCAGCGAACCGTCTTTCCGGATCATACAGTATAATTTTTCCCATCCTGTTCAACCATCTTTCGTATCTCGTCTGCACATGGAAAGCACAGATCCTCATGAATCGCCGCATCCGCTTCCATGACCGCCTTGTAATATCGGTTTACTGAATCATTCGCTGAAATAATAATATACTTACGCCTGATCTGCTTTACCGCATCCTCAAAAGTCCGCGCCTCGTTTGTTTCCAGCCGGTCTTTGATCTGCATGTAATACAGAATCAGATGTTCACGCTTCTCTCCCGGAACCAGTTCTTCCAAAAGCTCTCCTATCCTGTCCCTGTGCTTTGCTCCGTAGCGGAAATAACGATGCAGCACTTCATCATCCCGTTTTCTTCGTTCTTCCTTATCCGGAATATAAAACCCCAATATTCTCTTCATAAATACACCCCTGTATAATTATAGATCTGTCAATGTATTCTCAGAATATCAGCTATTTAATTTTGTGTCAACAGCTCACATATTATATATTTTATCTGATTGCACTATATTTATAAGTAAATATTACTTTTAAATATTTTACTTCTAATTAATGCATTTTCTTAGGATAAAATTTGTATACCAGAAAAACAGAAGGGTGGATGTTGGGAATTTTAATTTCACAGATTTAAAACTTCCATAAAAACAAAAATGCTTTGCGGAAATCTTTCGATTTACCGCAAAGCATCACAATTCCATTTTTTCTTTCTATTTACTTTATCCTATCCCGGCCACATTTCCTCTAATCCTGCCCCTCATACCGGTTCTGCCTTTCAAATCCTCATTTAGTCAGCCTTTAGCAGCCGCTTATACGTCTGTTCGACGCCAAACGCTCCCAGCGGCGCAGTGATCAGAATCGCAAGCACCGCCACCGTAAGAACAATCTTGCCGCAGCCCAGTCCCATAGCCAGAGGCACCCCGCCGATCGCAGCCTGGACCGTCGCCTTCGGCATATAAGCAATCATGCAGAAAAGCCGTTCCTTCCGGTTTATATCCGTCCCCAGCAGACAGAAAAAAACGCCCGCCATACGGAAAATCAAAACGCCGAAAATCAAAATTACGGCCGCGGCTCCTGCCTTCATCGCATAGCTGATGTCTACGGTTGCTCCCACCAGAACAAACAGCAATACTTCAGCGGCCACCCACAGCTTGGAGTATTTGACGGAAAGACGGGCCGCCGCCTCATACCGTTTTTTCTGCAGGGCGATGCCGATGCTCATAACTGCCAGCAGACCTGAAAAAGGCACATATCCCTTCAAACGGTTCTCCAGTTCAATCATCAGAAATGAGATGCTTAAGAGGATCACCACCTTGGCAGAATCCCGGATATGAACCTTCTGGAAGAACAGTGCCAGAAGGATCCCGGCCAGTCCGCCGGCCGCGATACCCGTTCCAATGGAAACCGGAATCGACAGGATGCTGGCCGGTGAAAATGTTCCGCCCTGCGCCAGCCCGGTAAACGCAGTAAACAGAACAATGACAAACACATCATCTACCGATGCTCCGGCAAGAATCAACTGCGGGATGCTCTTTTTAACTCCGTATCCTTTCTCCATCAGATTCAGCATTTTGGGAACGATCACGGCCGGAGACACAGCTCCCACCACAGCTCCCATGATGGCCGCGTCCAGTACGGAGATTCCCAGAAGCCGCGGCGCCAAAAGAATCATTCCCATTATTTCAAAACAGGCCGGTACAAAGCACATGAGCACGGCCGGGCGCCCTACCTTTTTTAAATCCTGAATGTCCAGGGACAGACCGGCGCGCGTCAGGATAATGATCAGCGCAATCTGACGCAAATCCGCCGAAATACCCAGAATAGATCCATCCAGCATGTTTAAGGCATATGGCCCCAATATCATGCCCGTCACCAGCATTCCCAGCAGCCCGGGAAGCCTGATTTTCTGAAATGCCCGGCTGAGCAGCATTCCCAGAAGAAAAACCAGTGATAAACTTGTAAGCATACGTTGCAACCTCCGAATTCCTGTATTTTGTTTCCGCCCGCAGCACTGCAAAATGGCTGCCCCTCAGGGCGTGTTTGACCTGCAGGACGGACACAAAAAAAGCTGGTGACTCCTGCACAATGCAGAAGCCATCAGCTGTCATAAGCGGTTCTGGTAAATATTACACTACCATGGGAGACCTCATTCCCGGGTAACAGTATAGCAGACAGAGGCCGGAAATGCAAGTGGATTATCAAACACTATCTCTTCATCATCGCAATCTCTGACTCCGGCAGCACTGCCCCGCCGGCGGTATCAATCTCGGGGCAGCGTTCCATCAGAATGGCCTGCAGTGCTCTGCCTGCTTCCTTGGAGGTTTCCGCCCAAATGTTCTTTTTATCCGCAGTGATCAGATTTATCGTCAGATAATGCGCCTGTTTTATGGAATTGCCTACTTTCACATTATAGACATTGTCCGTTAAGTACGCACCTGTGATCCGGCTGACTTTTAATACGCCAAGGCTGCCGCTGTTGTAAAGCGCAATATAATCCCTGGTAAGTATGCCGCTTTTCTGACCTGCTGTTACTGCCTTTATCTTTCCCAGAAGATTAACGATCAGACTGTCCGGCTCTACAGCCTGGTTATCAAACTCACGCATCTCGCCCTCGCTGCAGCCACCTGCCGCAGCAATTCTGCTGATCCATTCTTCCATGCTTCTTCTCATATCCTTTGTCACAAGAAAGAGGATCCCTCCGAAAAACAGCGTCACGATCAGAAAGAAGATTCCAATCACAATCCCAACCTTCATGGTCTCATCATCCCCTGACTGCATAAATTCCAGAGTCTTCCTGACGGACCAGATCAGCCCTGCGAGACCTCCTGCCATAAAAAGCCCCATAATAATACAGCCGGTCCTGCCGCGGCTTCCCATGCTTTTCTTGTATGCTTTAAAAACGGATCTCTCCGGGTAATTCTTCTTTATGTATTCCTCATTCATACGCTTAATATAATCTTCCATTTTCTTTTGCCTCCTTATCTCCTGCCGAAGGCATTCCCCGCGGAAATGCCGTATATTGTCATGAATTTTCCTCCAGGCCGCCGTTCATTACGGCCTTGTCGCGGAGTCCCATCTTCTTTGCAAGCTCAGGATTAATAGCCTGATACTGCGAAATAACCTGATTCGCTGTTTTCTGGTTCATGGAGAAGCTGTGTTCCCTGCCGTCTCTGGTAAGACATACCAGTTCCTGAACGGAACTTCTCCCAACGCTTCTCACCTGATACCACGCCCTGGTTATCTCTTCGTTAGACAGTATCTCCGGTTTATCGTATGCCCCGTAGGTAAAATACCGCCCGACCCAGAAGCGGCCGGCCAGCTTTTCCGCGCTCTGGAAATCAGCTTCCAGATAATCCCTGGTTACCTCCGGATGGCTGTCTAAAAATGACTGGATACTCTCTATGTGGCCTTTCTTGAGCAGCCGGGACAAAATAAAGAGTCCCATGCACATAAGGACAGCGCCCAAAGCAGTCGTCATCATGGCGCTGCCCGGCGTCTGGTTGTCCAGCAGTCCATCCCACAGGTAGTAATTCTCGCCGCTGCCCTCCAGCTCGTAGTAATCCAGAGCTCTCTGGTAATACTTTTCACCTTCATCCTTCATTCGTTTCATGGTTCCGGTAATGGTGCTTCCCTGAGGCGGCGCCTCGCGGACCCCATTCAAATAATCCCAGGTTTCATCCATAATCCGTTCCAGCTCTTCACTTCTCGAAACGGAGGACCGCAC
Organism: Hungatella sp. L36; assembly: GCF_014288035.1. Taxonomy (NCBI): domain Bacteria; kingdom Bacillati; phylum Bacillota; class Clostridia; order Lachnospirales; family Lachnospiraceae; genus Hungatella; species Hungatella sp. L36. Next base: position 52,586 of record NZ_JACOPC010000017.1, read on the forward strand.
CGGTATGGCTCCCAGCTCCTCATCCAGGATGAGATAATAGGTATCGGACTTCGTCCTGATTCCACTGCGCGTCTTGTAGGTTTCCATAAATGAGTCCAGTACATATTGAACATGAAGCGTCACATATTCATTTTTAACCTGTTCGGTGTTATAAACTTCATTCAGCGGCAGCGGCCCGCGGATATATTTGATCAGATAGCTCCCAATGATCATCACAATCCCCAGACCAAGGGCCGTTATAATCAGTCCGATCGGAGCGGTAGACTTAACAACGCCTTTCTTCAGTTCCTTTTCCAACAGGCTGTTCCTGCCATGGTTCTGTTCCATACTTCATTTCCTCCTGCGCTTGTACTTTTAGATTCTATATGTTAATGCTATACTCTGTCGTACAAATATTCTATTCAAGTATAACAGATATTCCGGACTCTGCTGTTTATCCTGTCTGAAATGATTGATTTTGTGTTTAAAAGTATTTTCCCGATTCTTCTCCAGAACAAAGAGTCCGGCGCGAGGTGCGCATCCTGCCCAGATGGCTTTTTATGTGATAGGAGCAATTTTCCATTACATGAAAAAAGCGGCAAAAGAACTCACACGCTCTCCTGCCGCCTTGACAATTCACTTGAAATCTCCAATTAACATTCTACGATAAACGCTTCTCCCGCTTCCTCACCGAAGCTGACCAGTCTCTCCTTAAGCGCGTTCTTTATCTCTTCATACGCCCGGTCATCGACGAGATTCACCTTTTCCAACGGGTCATTGACCAGATCAAACAGATACTTTTCCTTATAAACCGGGCTTCCGCTCTCCTTCCATGGATCGCGGTCCGGGGCGTGAACCACGTATTTATACCGGTTTGTGCGCAGTGCGCGGCCCACAAAGCTCTCACTGATCTGGATATAGACTGCCTCCTCCCAGTCAGGATTACACGCCTCAAAAAGCGGCCGCCCCTGGAGTCCCAGAAGCTCTGTATCGAATCCGGCGGCAGACAGAATCGTCTTCGGTAGGTCTAAAAGGCTTACCACCTTCTCCTCCCGCTTTCCCTTTTCAAATTCAGCCCCTTTGATCAGCAGCGGAACGTGTATGGTTCCCTCGAAGCTGTTGCGTTTATAGTCATCATATCCGCCTTCCGCCACCTCATCTGCGTGGGTGCGGAAATGGCAGCCGTGGTCACTGCCGTATATCACCATGGTATCCTCGTAGATCCCCCTCTCCTTCAGCGCATCCACGACGCGGCCGAAATTCCGGTCGAGGGCGTGGCAGCAGCCAAGATAATCGGGGTAGAACCGTTCCCAGTCTCCCTTCCCCGGCTCCAGATCCGAGGGCGGGACAAATCCGGCGAACTGCTCCCGGCTTCCGTCCGGCCCCTCGTAATCGGCCCGGTCATTCTGGTGATGCGGTTCGATATGGGAAACCATCAGGAAAAATGGTTTCTCATCTTCATACTCCTCAATATAGCGCACCGCGTAATCCGTCAGACAGTCGGTCCGGTATCCGGTAAACTCCAGCTTATTTCCGTCCTTGTCAAAGATATATCCGCCGTATCCGTGGGAGGTGAATTCCAGCACATCGGCCGCCATCCAGTAGTCGTCGTAACCGCCGCGCCTCTCGGCCGGCACCGGAACCGTCTCATAATGGTTCTCATCTTCATCGGATGCCAGATGCCATTTCCCCACGTAAGCCACCCGGTATCCGGCTTCCCGCAGATATTTAGCCAGCGTCTTCTGGCCGGGCGGCAGGGAAACCGCATTGCGGTAGCAGCCGGTCTGTGTCGGATACAGTCCCGTCTGGAGCATGGCTCTGGCCGGTCCGCAGACTGGCTGGGGCGTAAAAGCATTGGCAAAATTCACCGCGTCCCCGCAGGCAAACTGATCCAGCCTGGGCGATACGGGAAGCGGCTGGCCGTTGCAGCCCAGCGTATCCGCCCGCTGCTGGTCGGAAAAGAAAAATACAATGTTCTGTCTCTGTTTCATAAACTGCCTCCTATTCTTTCACCGCACCGGCCGTCAGACCGGCAATCATATATTTCTGAAGGAAAATAAAGATCACGAGAATCGGAACTGCGGCTCCCACGGCGGCGGCCATAACGCGGCCCCAGTCGTAGTTGTATTCCCCCAGGTACGTCATGGCAATACCGGAGGCCAGCGTCCGCATCTCCGTCTTATTCACCAGCGTTAAGCCCCACAGGAAATCTTCCCAGGAAATCAGGAAGGAATACAGGCCCACAGCCAGGATTCCCGGCTTAACCAGCGGGAGTATCACCTGCACCAGGGTTCTCCCCTTGGAACAGCCGTCGATGTAAGCCGCCTCCTCCAGGGACTTGGAAATCGTATCAAAAAAGCCTTTCAAAATCCATACCGACATGGGCAGCGCATTGGTGGAGCAGGCCAGAACCAGCGCCGTATACGTATTTAACAGGCCCAGACGAAAATACATGTTGTAAAGAGCGATTAGAAGCGTCATGGCCGGAAACATCTGCGTGGAGAGAAACAGCATCATCACGAACTTGTCGCCTTTAAACCGGTACCGGGAAAATGCATAGGCTGCCAGCACTGCCAGCGTCAGCGTCACCAGTGTGGTAATTCCCGAGACGATAATATTATTTTTATAGAAAATCAGGAATTTTCCGTCGGTTAAAATCCCCTTGTAATTGGCCAGCGTGGCGTTTACCGGCAGAAACTGGGGCGGCAGACGCAGAATCGCTTCATTGGGCTTTAAGGATGTGAGCAGCATCCAGTAAATAGGGAATACGAAGCAGATCGTGGCGGCCAGAATCGCCGCATACATAAGAATTTTCCGATAAGTTTTCTTCTTCATTTGCCCACCTCCTAATATTCCACTTCTTTGGAAGAAAGAACCCTGTTATAAACCGTAGAGAAGATTACCAGGAACACGAGCCAGCAGACACCGATGGCCGCGCCCTTGCCCAGATTGAAGCCCGAAAATGCCGTCTCATACGTATACAGGGGCAGCGTAGTGGTCGCGCGGACCGGACCGCCTCCTGTCATGGTGAAGAACAGAACGAACATCTGGAAATTCGACACGATGGACGTCAGCGTCACCGTTTTCACAACCGGCATGATGCACGGCACTGTGATACACCAGAACTTCTGTGCTCCGGTGGCTCCGTCGATCTCCGCCGCCTCTTTTAAGTCCTCCGGCACGGTCTGCAGTCCGGAGAGAAGCATGATCATCATCAGCGGCATCTGTTTCCACACCGCCGAAATGATAACGCCCAGCATGGCCGTCTTCGGGCTTCCCAGGACGCTGTAATCCCCCAGGCCCAGAAGGTAATTGACAATGCCGTACTGCGGCTGAAAGATAAACATCCAGGTGACCGCCACCACCAGCGACGGGATCGTCCACGGAAGGAATAAAAGGCTTCTGAACACCTTTCTCCCTCTGAGGCTTCCGCTATTCAGCAGCAGTGCCACCCCCAGACCTATAAAAAACTGGGCGATGACCGTCCCGCACACATAGACCAGCGTTCTCCCGAAGGTCCTGATAAACTCCGCGTCGGTAAAGACCGCTTTATAATTGGAAAAATTATTCCATTTAATATTGCTCATATCCAGCAGATTGTAATGAAAGAAGCTCATTCCAACCACGACAAATACCGGGATGATGATGGTGACTGTCAGCATCGCCAGAGCGGGTACCAGAAGCATCACCATGAACCAGTTGATTTTTTTCTTTTTTCGCGTTATTTCACCCATAATACAACCTCCAATAGATACAAAGGGAGCGGATGCAGGATGATCTGCAGCCGCTCCTGATTGCTACGGTGACTCGTGCGCAGTGCGGGCGAGTGATCGTTCAGACTGATGAGTTCAGTTCCATTCTTACTGTCCGTACATTTCTTTGATCGTCTTATTGGTTTCTTCCAGTACGGTTTTAATATCCTCATTATTGACAACGATCCGTTCGATCGCCTTTGTCACCTCATTCATGGCATTGTCAAACATCGCGTTGGTAGCCGGAAGCGGGCTGGCCGTCTCAGACTGTTTGTTAAATACTTCCATGAAGTAATCTTCGTTCATCTCCGGAAGAGTCGCTATGGATTTTCTTGCGGAAAGCACTGCGTTGGATTTGTGGTATTTCACCATGGCATCCTTGCCGATTAAATATTCCACCAGGCGGACTGCTGCTTCTTTATGCTCTGATTTTGCAAATACGCCCAGCTGATGCTCTGTATACACCGTCTCACTGCGTCCGGTCTTTCCTATCGGAATCACGGCGATTCCCATCTTCTTGTCAAAATCCTCTCCCAGTCCGCTGCTGCTTCTAAATGCGCTGCGTCCCATGTCGCCGTCGAAGATGATGCCGATCTGGCCTGATGCAAATAAACCTCTTAAATCCTTGATTTCCAGACCTGCCGGAATTACTTTTTCATCCACCAGCTGTTTGGTCCACGTGAGCGCTTCCACATTGCCTTCGTTATTTAAATCAACGCTTCCGCTGTCGTCAACAAAGTGACCGCCGTATGCATAGAAAATGCCGTTATATACGGTACCGGTGTGGGCTACCTTGCCGGTTGGGATTCCCAGGCCATAGAGTGTATTGCCTGCATCGTCTTTTCCGAGCTTAGCAATGGCCCTCGCCGCTTCCGTCATCTCTTCCCAGGTTGCCGGCGCTTTTTCCGGGTCTAAACCGGCTTTGGTAAATAAGTCCTTATTGTAATACATGGCGATCGGATGCGGCGCCCAGGATAATGCCTTTACCTTTCCGCCATACGTCGTTCCCGATAAATAGCCGGGATAAATATCGTCCAGCACATCTCCGGAGGCCAGATCATCCAGTTCTGCCAGGATTCCCGCTCCGTTAAATGCGCTCATCATCTGCGAATTTCCCATGATGACATCGGCGGCATTGCCGGAGGTTCCTGCGATTAAGACCTGATCCTTATACTGGTTGAACGGGATCGCCTGGGACTCCACCTTGATGTCGGGATTGGCCGCCATGAAATCATTCAGAAGCTCTTTGAAAATATCTGAAGTGGCTTCCTCCGCCTCCAGCCAGTTGCTCATGGTGATCGTCACCTGTTCTCCCGATGCGGCTTCCCCTTTCGTCTCTTCCTTTTTCGTCTCCGCCGGTGCGGCAGTCGTCGTCTCCTTCGGCGCGGCGGTGGTGGCTGATGTGCTGTTACCTCCGCAGCCACTTAAGGCTAACCCACTGACCATTACAGCTGACAGTACAACAGCAAGCGTTTTTTTCATAAAAAAATCCTCCTTTTTTCTATTTCAGTTTGCTTCATTCCGCTTAACTTTTATACTCTCATTATAACAGAGGCTGATCAAAAGAGAAGGGACCCAAAATTTGGTTTTAGTGCTGTTTTTATAGTTTTTAAGTTTATTACGCATGATTATTGTGCACTTTATCTCTCCCCATTGGGTGTGACTCCGTATTTCTCCTTATAGATTCGTGCAAAATGCTTTGTGCTGCTGTATCCTACCATTTCCGCGATATTCACGATTTTTAAATCTGTATTTAAAATCAGCTTTCTCGCCTTTTCCATGCGTAAGTCCGTTACGTAGTCGATATACTTTTTCCCCGTCTGTTTTTTAAACAGCGTGGAAAAGTAGGCCGTGTTCATGTGAACCACCTGGCTGACCTCCTCCAGGCTGATGTTGCGGTAAAAATTATTTTCTATGTACTGCACCGCCCTGCCGATGCTTCCGCTCTCCTCCGGCACCGTCCCCTTCTCTTCCTTCGTCTCCGCCTGTTCTCTGATCCCCAGGAGGCGCGAAGTGCAGTCTGTCAGTTCAAAACGGTTGACCGGCTTTAAAATGTATTCCCGCACTCCGCACCGGATCGCCGTTCTGGCATACTCAAAATCCCGGTACGCACTGATCACCACATACTGGGTCGTAATTCCCGCGGCCAGCGCCTTCTCGATCATGGCCAGCCCGTCCAACACCGGCATGCGGATATCCGTGATGACCGCGTCCGGATTCCACACAGCCATGGTCTTATATCCCTCCATGCCGTCACCGCACTCCCGCACCTCGATATCCCCGTAGAAATTCTCCAGAATCTTTCTGATTCCCTGTCGTATGATCGCCTCATCGTCACAGATCAAAATCTTTATCATCGTCCTCTTCCCCCTCTTTTCGCAGCGGAATTCTCAGTGAAACAATGGTTCCAATGCCATTTCCCGAGCGCAGCGTCACCTGGCTGTTTCCCCCAAACAGAAGCTTCAGGCGCCTGCTTAAATTCCGCAGCGCAAAACAATCCATAGTCTCTTCCTGGTTGTCCGGCATTAACAGTTCCCTGATTCTGGCGATGCGCTCTGCCGGAACCGCCATACCGTCGTTAAAAATCCTGATTACGAGGAACCCACGCCGCTTTAAAACGGAAACCAGCAGGCGCTTGTGCTCCGGCGTATCCTCGAAACCGTGTTTAAATGCATTTTCCACCAGCGGCTGCATGGTCAGTCTCGGTATCTTTTCCGCCATGCACTCCTCATCTATCGCGTATTCCACGAGAAAACGGTCCGGGAAACGGATTTTCTGTATCGTCACGAAATTCCGCACATTCTCGACCTCTTCTCTGACCGCCACGAGGGTGGACGGCTCCATGGAATAGCGCATCATCATGGAAAATGCCTGTGCCATATCCACAATCTCATAATTATCCCGAATCAGCGCCAGCATGGAGATGCTCTCCAGCGTATTATAGATAAAATGAGGGTTAATCTGGCTCTGAAGCGCCTTAAGGGTAGCCTGCTGGCTTTCAATTTTGACCAGATACTCGCTTTCAATCAGGCGCTTCATATCCTTTACCATGGTATTTAAGCTCTGTACCAGTTCTCCGATCTCATCGGGATGATCATCGCAGACGACCACGTCTAAATTTCCTGTGGCGATCTCCCTCGTCGCATCCCGCAGCGTGATGATTCTCCTGGAAAACCAGTCCGCCAGCAGCTTGTCGATGAGATAGATCAGGATAATGAGGACTACCATGCCGATCAGGAAATAAATCAGGGCCGCGCCGTAGCCTCTCTGCAGTTCCTTTAACTGAAGCCGGAACTCCACGTCCTGACCAAGGGCCGAGGAATAGGAGTACACCGGGACGAAATGGCCGCCTTCCTTATAGGCGTCGGAGATAATCTCGTTTCCACTGCAGATGATCTCATCCCCGCTGCCCTCCACCAGATCGTAAAAAGGCTGAATCATCTTCTGTTTATCCAGCTCCACATAGACCAGCCCCTGTACCTCTCCGTTTTTGACGCTGACTATATTGGACGCCAGAATCCAGACCGGCCTCCCGTCCTGCAGGGAATCTCCGTCCTCCCGGACAAAGGCTGTATCCCCCGCCAGCAGCGCCTCAAACCAGGGCGCACCGGCGCAGGCCGCCGATAGATCCTTGTCGGAAAAGTCTCTGGAAAACGTCTTATCGGCCCCCTTAATGTAGATGGATATCGCGCCTGTTCGTCTCCCCACAGTGCTCATATTGGTCAGGCGGTTCCTGATAAAATCCCTTAAATCCAGCCTTTCCTTATAGGTTCCCGTCACGTAATCATCGATGGCATTCTGTACATTGATGTCCGTTACCATCAGATTCATGCCCTCCTGTGCCTGTGCGAAATACGAATCCAGTTCTTCCACCGTCTTGTCTAAAAGCATCTGAGACTGGCGTTTTGAATTCTCCACGCTGACATTTATGAACACGAAAAAAACGATGGCAAATATTATCATAATCGGTATAATTGCCACCAGCCAAGTCGATAAAGTAAGTTTTTTCTGAATGGACGCGTTACGGTAGCGTTCCATTTTCCAGACTTTTTTCATATTTCCCCAATCCAGTTTTTTGCCAGTTCTTATTTATTCTTTAATGGATTCTATTATAGCATCCCGGACTGGAAATGACAATTTCCCCTGTTCTTCCGGTATCACGCGCTTCGGCCTCCGCATAAAATGATATATCTATGAGAAAGCAGGTGAAGCCACATGGCACACGTATCGAATCAGGCACAGCTGGCCGCCGCGCTGTGCCGTCAGGAACCCTCCATACAGATAACCGCTGATTTCCCCCTCACTTCCCAGCTGAATATCCTGTATGATGTTGCGATAGAAAGTCTTGCGCCGTATTCCCTTCATACGCTGTTCAAGGATCCGGGCTATGACGGCTTTCTGTTCCAGATCTTCGGAGGCGGCGCCCTCCGGCTTGCAAACATCACCCTCGACGGTCGTTCGGAGGACCATGATCCGGCTTCCGTGCTGGCGCGTTCCCTCATCTGCGTGACGGACGGCTCCCTCTGTCTGGATACGCAGTCCGTATTAAAAAATAACAGATCCTACAGCGACGGCGGCGGAGTCCGGATCTGCGGCGGCATATGCTGTACGAACCGCTTTGAAATGATCGGCAGCGCAAGGATCACCGGCTGTTCCACCCGGGCAAACGGCGGCGGGGCAGCGGTCTCCTTAAGCAGTCCCGACGACTGCATCTCCATCTCAGACCAGGCCATGATCGACCACAATTCGGCGCTGAACGGAGGCGGACTCAGTTTCACTTCCGAAATCCCCTGCCTCGGCGGCACCCTGGCTGTCATGGAACAGGCACGGATCACGGACAATGTTTCGCATTTTACAGGCGGAGGCATCTCATTTTCGGGATACCGGCCGGGAGACAGCGCGCCCTCGCTTCTCGTGCTGGATGGATCAGTCGTTCTTTCCGGGAATACCGCCGTTCACGGAGGCGCCGTCTTCTTTTACGGAGCAAACTGCGGAGACCGTATGATCGTGACGGACGGCGTCACAATTGCCGCCAATACGGCCGCAGGGACGGGGGGCGGCATCTGCTATCTGGCGCCCACCGCGGGAACGGACCTCCTGATCACCGAATCTGCTGTCAGCGGCAATACTGCGGGGACCGGAGGCGGCATCTATCTGCTCATGAATTTCGGCGGAGCCGTGACGTTTCTTGAGAGCCGCCTGTCTGACAATACGGCGCAAAGCGGCGAATCCGGGTCCGGCGGCGGGCTGTGGTTTAAGAACACCGCCGCTGACCTGCCTGCCGTCATAACGTTAAACGGGACCGAGATAAGCCATAACACGGCCTCCTCCCGCGGAGGCGGTATTGCCGCTTCCGGGCAGTCACGCCTCACCTTCTTAAGCGGGTCTGTCCATGACAACCGTTCCTCCCGCTACGGCGGAGGCGTCTGGCTCCGTGACCGGAGTGTATTTGCCATGAACGGCGGTGAAATCCTGGATAACCATGCCGTCTACGGCGGCGGCTTCTACAACGATCCCGGCGCGGCCCTGCTGATCACCGGCGGCACCGTCAGCCGAAACAGCTCGGACGCGGGAGGCGGCATCTATAACGCAGAGCAGTCCAGCGTCACCCTCTCCTCCACCGGGGATTTCGGCGGTGAGAGCACGAATACCGCCGCCCTGTACGCACCGGGCATCTACAACAGCGGAGAGCTCCGGGCCGAAAACACACGGGTCATCACAAACGGTGTCTATCTCTCCTCGCGAAACTCCATCGTCAGGATCGTAGGGCCGCTGGCCACCGGTTCCAGGATTCAGATCGACGGCTCCGGCTATGTAAGCCCCAACGACGCCGGCATTCCCATCGTAATTGCCGAGGCGGCTCCTCCCTACCGGCAGCTGACCGAGACGGACCGGGAATCGTTTTTAAAGCCGCCCTCCGGCTTTGATGGATGGGAAATACGGCTGAGCGGCGATTTGACCCAGGTTCTGCTGGCGCCGCCGGGGCCTGGTGCAGGCGAATAAGGCGGATGGGGTATGCTGGCTGCAGCATATCCCATCCGCCTTTGTTTGTTTCCTTATCTATTTCTTCCTCACCGGATAACACACCTCCGTCACCATTTTCTCCGGATCCGATGTGTCGTGGGGGCTGACGTGGTAGATGCAGAACGAAGCACCATCGTACTCGTAACCATTGTCGTGAATCCAGCGGGCTACCGCCTCGTTGACTCTGCTAATCTGTGCATAGCTTCCCTGGTAGGTAGCGGAAGCGATCTGCACAGACGGCACAGTCTTAAATTTCACATGCTCCGTGTCCTTATATGTTCCCGCAACAGAAATCTGAATCTCCACATCCACATCCTGCTCCTTGTAACCTTCATCGTGGAAGATAGCCAATCCATACACCGGGGATGCCATCTGCAGATTCTGACTGCCCGTCTCTCCATGGAGAATCCCCCATAAAATATGCTCCTGGTCGTAAGCCGGAATCACTTTTCTGACACTTGCGACATACCTCTCCGGCAGAGTTTTTAACGTTACCTGATAATCCATCATATTTCCATCCTTCCTGATCCATTCGATGGTGTTATCAAGAAGCTGCAGCTTCGTACCGATGTCGCCCAGCTGGTCCTCCAGCTCTTTCTTCTTAACCCGGAGAAACTTTTCCATTTCCTCCGGTCCGCCGCAGCAGTTTAAGATTTCGCGGATAACCGTCAGGCCAAATCCCATGGATTTCAGGCTCTGGATCTGCCCCGCCACGGAGAGCTGGTCCTCCCCGTAATACCGGTAACCGGTGGCGGGATCGACTACTCTTGGTTCCATAAGGCCGATTTCATCATAATGGCGCAGCATACGGATACTGATTCTCGACAGCTTTGAAAAATCACCAATCTTTAACATTTTGTCACCTCACATATATGTGTTTTTGAGCTCAATATCACTATAGACCGTACCACAGTGTGAGAGTCAAGCGCGGATTGAAATATTTTTTTCAGCACTACAGCATTTCCCCCATATACCGCTTCAGCGGGCTAATCCCGGGATCATACAGAAGCTCCACTGCATTTAGAATATCCTCTTTTAATGCCGCCTTTAATCCATCAGCAGCCTCATTCCTCAGGCAAACCGGTTCCTCTCCCCCGGTTTCTGCCCAAAGCGCCACATCCTCCAGCTCAAAGGGCCCGTTCCGGAAATGCCCCAGCAGGCATCCTCTAAACGCACCATCAATCAGCAGATATCCCAGCACATCGTATTCCGGGTGTGTAAATGTATCCTTCAGCCAATGCTCATTGGACTTCACCAGAAAATCATTTTTGTGGAGAATAAAAACGGAATGTTTCTCCGTTTCCTTTGGTGCATTCTCCACTGTATCAGACGGATCCCCCTCCAGCAGCTGTAAGTCCTCTCTGCGGACGTATCCCCCTTCATACGGCGCCAGCGTTCCATTTGTTACCAGCCGTTCCAGCACGCCTTTTATTTCCTTTAATGGAAGCCTGTAGAAGGACCTCACCATGGCCGCGTCAATCCAGACATTCAGCCACACAAACCGCCTTACCAGTTCCTCTTCCGCCTCCTCCTTCGTATACCGTTCCAGATTCACATCGGGAAACTCAGATTCGAACGGATACCAGGCGCGATCCCATTCGCTGTCCGCCTGATCTTCGAATACGAGGAATTTCTCCTGCAGGCGGTGCAGGGCGGGCGTGATCTCCTTCGTCAGCATACCCGTGAACTCCTTCATCACATGGATCGTCATCGGGCCTTCCCGGTTCAGAAGTTCACAGAGTTCCAGCTCCGTGTCCGTAAGAGGCTTGTCCTTCCGGTAGACAGCCGCGAACAGCTCCAGTTCGTCCGCATAAATGTAGGCAATATTACCGTTCTGGAATCTTCCCTTCATAATAGTACGGCTTCCCCTCATCTTATAGCAGTACTTCCTGTCGTCAAATGCCGCGCGGTATAAAAGCTCCGGCGGAGAACCCGGACAGCTCCAGTATACGCAGAGTACGGGAGACATCTGCTTAAACAGCACTCCATATTCCTTCTTCCCGGCAGGCTTTGTGAAATGCTGGCGTTCCAGACGCAGCTTTAAATATGTATTTCTATTCAACTGAACATACCTCCATATCATTTTATCCTGATTGCGCATTTTACGAAATGTTTATTCGTTGTGCATTCACTACGCACTTTCACCATGTGAGTTCCCGTTTACGCAGAAATACTCATACAGAAACGGGAACTCTCCCTATATCACTGATCCGCTGACCTCTCTTCGTTGTCCTGGTACCACTCCATATTCTTCCTGTTGATCCATTCCGTGGAAACGTCCATCGCCGCCCGGCACGCGTTGGTCTGATCCAGCGCATTCAGCATGACAAAATCATGGATGATCGCCTGGAAACGCAGCGCCGTCACTGACACGCCTGCCGCCCGCAGCTTTTCGGCATAGGCCTCACCCTCGTCTCTCAGCACATCCGCCTGGCCGTTTAAGATCATGGCCTGCGGAAGATCGGTAAGGTGATCGGTACATGCCCTTAACGGGGATGCGGTGATTTGGTTTCTGCAGCATTCCGATGTGGTGTACTGATCCCAGAACCACATCATACCCGCCCGGTATAAGTAGTAGCACTCCGCAAACTCACAGTACGACGCCGTATCGAAACAGGCGTTGGTCACGGGATAATAGAGAAGCTGCTTGTGGATGGCCGGCCCCCTTCTGTATTTGGAGAACAGCGTCATGGCGATCGCCATATTACCGCCCACGCTGTCTCCGGCCACGGTCAATGTATTGGCATTCAGCCTTCTTCCCATCTGTTCAAACAGCTGGGGCAGCTGGCAGAGTACGCTGTAGCACTGCTCAATGGCAGTCGGGTAACACGCCTCGGGAGACCGGGTGTATTCCGGAAAAATGACCGTACAGCCGGTCCTGGCGGCCAGCTCTCTCACCAGCTTCTCATGCGTATGGAAACTCCCGAATACCCATCCGGCCCCGTGAATATAGAAAATCACATTTTCTGCAAATTCACTGTTTATCGGTGTTACCCGGTATACGGGAATGCTTCCCCAATGGCCTGTCTCGACCATGGAAGCCTCCACCTGGGCCGGATACATGTAGACCGGCGCGTCCTGGGCCTTCTCCAGCACCCGGCGTCCCTCTTCCGGCGGCAGTTCAAAAATCAGCGGCGGAACTGAATTCTCAATACAGACAGTCTCCGCCGCCGGTTCCAACAGTACTCTTCGATTCATAGATTTCTCCCATCTGATATGATGTTCTAATGGCATCCTATTCAGAAAAGCAGAATCTGGACCTTAAAAATTATGCCGTCAAAGCTGACCCGCATAATTCCATGATACTTATCCACAACCTTCTCCACGGAGGAGAGACCAATCCCCACTCCGCTGTGTTTTGTGGAGTAATACTTCCCTTCCTTTAAAATCACATCCCGCTGATATGTATTCTGAATCTGAAGGACCAGCTGTTTCCCTCTCATTTCCGCCTGAATCTCCACATGACCGGCGCCGTCCTCCATACCGTTGCACGCCTCCAGCGCGTTCTCTAAAAGATTGCCGAAAATGATGCACAAATCCATATCGGAAACATCCGGTATCTCCGAAAGATTCGCGCTGATATCCAGCCGGATCCCGGCTGCCTCCGCTGCCGCCGCGTAATGGCGCAGAATGACATCGGCAATATGGTTCCGGCAGATGGAAATCTCTTTTCCCTCTATATACTCCGGAATCAGCTCTTTTACATATTCCTTCAGCCCTTTTATATCCTCCGCCTCCACAAATCCGTTGATGGACAGGAGATGGTGCCGCCAGTCATGCTTGAGCCGCGACGTTTTTTCGATGCTCTCCAGAAGTTTACCGTACTGCTCCTTCTGCAGCGTGAGCTGGGCCGAAACCGTTTCCGCCTGCTGTACCGCCGTAATTCCCTTGTACGCCTGAATTAACATCTGCAGCGTCACGTAAAAGAATGCATAGGTGGCAAACGACCAGAGAATCACGAAAACCACGTCACCCGGCCCCGTATGGACCCCGGTTATCCAGTAATCATTGACAATTTTCACATAGAATATCAAGTACGTCAGCGCCGGAATAATCCAGATATAGTTCCAGAAAGAAAGTGACAGCCGAAAATCAATCACCTGCTTATACAGCTTTGCCATTAAAAGCCACAAAAGAGGCGTATAGGCCGCCAAAACGGCCAGCACCAGCACCATCTTCGTCGTCTCCGCCGCGGAATCCAGGTTCAGCAGATTCCCGATCACCTTTGCAATCGCCACAATATTCACATATAAATTCAGCGTCACCAGCACTATAAAAAGGATTTCAAAGGCGCTGCCCTTTATCACAATCCGGAATACCACCACCGACACCAGAAGCCACAGACAGATTCCATAAATGTTATATTCCCGCAGCGGCGATCCCGGAACGAGAAACAGGATGGTAACTGCCGCGGTCACCGTTATATCAAACAAAAACAGTGCAGCCGACCTCCAGTAACCCAGCCGCAGCCGCGATTTGAATGAGAAAAACAGGAAAAATGCGAATACGCAGCAGCAGCACATCACCCGCAGCGTAATGCATGCCATATCCACCAGCGTCATACTCATCTGCGCGCGATCCTCACTTTCCGCAGCCTGCCCTTAATTGCTTTTTCCTGAAGCTTTTCCAGTACCTCCTGACCTTTACCGTTTAGAATCTCCACGTATGTCAGGCTTTCCCTGATGTCGATAATACCGATATCTTCCGCCTCAATCCCATCGATGTTGCAGATTGTACCCACAATGTCCACTGCGCGCATCTTGGATTTTCTGCCGCCTCCGATTGAAAGACGCGTGATTCCAACGTTTAAGGCGGCTCCCTTTTGCGCTTTCGGGGCCCGTCTCTCCCTCTGCCGCGCCCAAAAGGCCTTCGTCATCTCCTCATCCGGTTCGGGGCATGAAGTCACCGGAAGTTCGCGCCCCATATAGGCTTCCACCATATGAAGCATCCGCTCCTCGTTCTCGCACAGGAGACTTACGGCTCTCCCCTTTTCTCCGTTTCTTCCCGTCCGGCCGATGCGGTGTACGTAGGTCTCACGGCCGCCCGGGAAATCATAATTCACCACGAGATCGATCTTATCGAAATCAATCCCCCTGGCCGCAACATCGGTTGCGATCAGATAGCGGAATCCGCCTCTCCGAAAAGCGTCCACTGTTTTTAAACGCTCCCTCTGCTCCATTTCTCCATGAATCATCCCACAGAATATCCGGTCTCTCTTAAGCTTCTGAAGGAGCACATTTACCATCTCTCTGGTTCCGCAGAATATCATGCAGCTCTCCGGGTTTTCCAGAATCAGAACCCGTTTCAGCAGGTCGTATTTCTCTTCCTGGTCCGTGCGGTATACCGCCTGGGAGATCGCGGGCTCCTCTTCCTCTGTATCCGCCTCCGGGGCAATCATGACGGCGTCCGCCATATACTCATCCACCAGGAGCCGCACCTTCTCATCCAGTGTAGCTGAGAACAGAAGAACCGTTCCGCCTTTCGGCAGAAGAGCCATGATCTGTTTCACCTCGTCCAGGAAACCCATGTCCAGCATGAGATCCGCCTCGTCGATGACCAGATACCGGATGCCGGTGAGTTTTAAACAGTCCCTCTGAATCAGATCCATGACGCGGCCCGGAGTTCCCACGACAATGTGAGACTTCTGTTTGATCGTGCGTATCTGCTTATCAATCGGAAAGCCGCCAAAGACCGCCGGGACCTTCAGACGTTTGCCTCGTCCTATGTGAAACAGCTCGCTGCTCACCTGGACCGCCAGTTCCCTGCTGGGCTCCAGCACCAGCGCCTGCGGCAGATTCTCTTCCCAGACAATCTTTTCACAGAGCGGAATACCGAATGCCGCCGTCTTTCCCGTCCCCGTCCTGGACCGCGCCACCACATTCTTTCCTTCCAGAACCGCAGGGATCACTTCCCGTTGTATCTCCGTTGGTTCGTGATACCCCAGGAGCTCCAATGCACGGACGATCTCCTGAGAAAGGGCGTACGAAAGGAATCCGTTGGGGGACACCTGATCTGTATTTGATGCTGTTTCTTCATTATTACATGTCATCTCTATTTCCAAACCATTTTTATTCTCTGACATAATTAAATTCCTTCCATAATAAGAAACCCGAATTCCGGATTCCTCCCAATAAAGTAAAATCAGAAAGCAGGCCATACCATGACCTGCCGGCTGATTTTATTATACAATGGATTGAACCCAGAATCTACTGGCAAAAATAGTTCCCGGACATGTATCCGGGAACTATCATGATTCTCTCTCTCACCCCGCTTTCCGCCGCATCGATGCCAGAACGGTTTAATCCGGCAGAAAACTGATTATTTCTTATTTGATAAAGCTGACGTGCCTGTTAATTTCCTCCACAGCCTCGTCTTTTCTCTGGTTAAACACCACCTTGTTCTCCTCAAACAAATTTCTTCCATGGGTATCGATGGAGACGATCAGGGGGCCAAATTCCTTGATTCTGCATACCCAGAGTGTCTCCGGCATTCCCAGGTCACGCCACTGCGCGTCCTCAATCTCCTCGACACAGGTGGCGGCCACGACTGCACATCCGGCTGGGAATACACAGTGAATCGCCTTTCCTTCCCGGCATCCTTCCATGGTCTTTTCTCCCATGCCGCCCTTTCCGACGATGACCCTGACTCCGGTCTCCTCGATAAATTCCTTCTCAAATTTCTCCATACGCATGCTGGTGGTGGGACCTACGGATACCATCTCAAACCTGTCATCGGAACCCGGAATGGGCCTTACAATGGGGCCTGCGTGAAAGATGGCTCCGCCCCTCACATCGACCGGAAGCTTTCGGCCTTCCTCGATCAGTCTGCGGTGTGCCACATCACGGCAGGTTACGATATGGCCGGATAAGTATATAATATCTCCAGCATGGATATCTTCCAGATCTTCCGCCCGAAGCGGTGTCGTTAATACCTTCTTCTCCATTATAACGTTACCTCCTTATGAGATGTGATGGTATAGTTTAAATCCTTATCAAACTCGATGTGCCCTCTTCTGTGCGACCAGCATCCGACGTTGACCGCCACGCCGATGGTGGATGGATGGCGGGCCGTATTCTCGATATGCACGCCCATGACGGAATAGCTTCCGCTCATGCCCTGAGGCCCTAAGCCGATCTTATTGATCCCGTCTTCCAGCATACGTTCCAGGGAGGCGGCTCTCTCATTGGGATTGTGAGTTCCCAGAGGCCTCATTAACGCCTTCTTGGACAGCAGGGCCGCCGTCTCCACGGAGGTAGCCACTCCGACGCCTACCAGAAGAGGCGGACATGCGTTCAGTCCATAGCTGGTCATCACGTCCATGACGAACTGGGTTACTCCCTCGTATCCGGCTCCCGGCATCAGCACCATAGCCTTTCCGGGAAGTGTACAGCCGCCTCCCGCCATGTATGTATCGATGCAGCACGTATCGCAGTCCGGGACGATCTCCCAGAATACGGTCGGTGTTCCCTTTCCCACATTCTTGCCGGTGTTGTACTCGTCAAAGGTCTCCACGCTGTTGTGGCGGAGGGGTGCCTTGATGGTGGCCTCGATCACCGCTTCCTTTAACAGCGCCTCCAGTTCTCCGATCAGTGGAAAATGGACCCCGCATTTCACGAAAAACTGCAGGACTCCCGTATCCTGACAGCAGGGACGGTCCAGCTCCTTCGCCAGCGTCTGGTTCTTAAACATGGTATCGTAGATGGTTTTGGCCAGCGGGCTGGTCTCCTTCTCTCTCAGTTCTTCCAATTTCGCATAGACGTCGTCGGGCAGTACCTTTCCCGAATAAGCCACGAACTTCGCCATGGTGTCTGTCATCTGTGCAGCAGCCTGTTCCTTGTTCATTTCTTACATCCTCCTTGTTATAAGCACTTTGCGGCTGTCCGTGGGCCGCTTATGTACAGTACTAGAATCATTCTTTCCCGGTTCCTACGGATAAAACGGGAAGAATATGGGCAGCAGCACCAGACTCACAATCGTGGATACCACGATGAGCGGAAGCCCTGCTTTTACATAATCCATAAATTTATACCCGCCTGGCGAGATGACCATGGTGTTGGCAGGCATACCGATCGGTGTCGCATAGGCACAGGAGCCGCCGATTACGGTTGCCATGAGAACGGCTCTCGGATCCGCGCCCATACCGGCTGCGATCGAGACGCTGATCGGAACCAGCAGTGCCGTCGTCGCCGTGTTGGACATGAAGTTTGTCAGCACACAGGAAATCATGAATACGGCTACCAGCAGCAGGAACGGAGACGCATTCTTACCGAGAAGTCCAATCACGAAATCGGCGATGGCTGCTCCGGCTCCCGTGGTCTCCAGCGCTTTTGCAAGGGCCAGCGTTCCGCCGAATAAGAAGATCGTCTGCATGTCAATGGCCTTGTAGGCCTGTTTTTCACTGATAACTCCGGTTAAGACCATGATCAGCGCGCCGACACATCCGGTTATCTCCAGCTTGATTCCAATCTGCTTCTCAAAGATCATTCCTAATATCGTACAGACTAAGACCACCAGGGATACGCTCTGCTTCCACTTCGGAACGCTGCTGTAGTCCACCTGTTCATCGAAGGTGCTGTCCCCGTCGGTCGGTGTCTTCTCCGGCAGGAATTTATAACCGATGGTTGCAAAATAGATGATGCCGCAGATCAGCATCGGCAGGCCGATCTTGGCATATTCGAAGAAACCGAAGCTCATTCCCATCTCCTGCAGGGCGCTCTGGGCAATTAAGTTGCCCGGTGCTCCGATCAGGGATAAGTTACCGCCCAGAGCCGCCGCAAATACCAGCGGCATCAGAAGTCTGGATCTCGAATACCCGGACTTTGCCGCAATACCGATCACGACCGGAATCAATACGGCCGCCGTACCCGTGTTGGATAAGAAGCCCGACATCAGGCCCACCACGATCATGATGGTGACGATCAGCTGGCGCTCCGTCTTTGCAAACCTTGTAACCACGCCTCCGATCTTGTTGGCCATTCCCGTCTCAAAAAGCGCGCCCCCGACAATAAACATGGCCACAAACAGAATGACATTGCTGTTCGTAAAGCCCGCAAATGCGTCTTTCGTGCTCAGCACTCCCGTGAGCACAAGGCCAATACACACGATCATTGACGTGACTGCCAGCGGAATCCGTTCCCACACGAACATCACAATGGCAAACAAGAGAAACAACAGTGTAACAACTACTGGATCCATAAAGCCCCTCCTTTTTCATTGGATACACTTTTGATATTTGATATATGATAATGTATCCATTTGTTATCCTAATCATACGCCTCGGCAGATCCATTTGTCAAGGCGTTTGTTTGATTTCGTTGTTTTGTACTATTTTTAGTGATGATTTTTATTCAATTCTTACAATCCTGGCCTTTATTTCATCCCATCAATCCGTCTCGAATCTGGTGAGGATGTTCTTCATGCTTCTGATAATATGGTCATTCATCAGCTTTCTGGCCCGGCTGCCGTCGTGGGCCTTCATGGCGTCGAGAATCTTCTTGTGCTCGTAGATGGAAATCTTGGCATAATCCTCTTCCGTCACCTTGTGTCCCATGGACAGCCCATTCCACATGGAGGAGAGAAGCGATTTCATCTTCTCGTTGTCCGCCGCCTCCCAGATTCCCATATGAAACGCCTGGTTATATCTGGAGTATTCCGCCGAATCGTTGTCCTCCAGCGCCTTCTCGGCGATCTGATACGCCTGATCCACCGCGGATAAATCCACGCCCTCGGCGCTGGCCCTGGCCGCGGCCTCCCCTTCCAGGACGGCCCTCGTCTCGTAGTGATCCCGGATGGTCTTTTCATTGATCCCCTGGACTACAGCCCCCTTGTTGGGGCGCAGCTTAATCAGCCCGTCTCTGGCCAGTATCTGAAATGCCTCCCGCACCGGTGTCGTCGAGACGCCCACCAGCTCGGCGATTCCTTCCAGCGTGATCTCCTGCCCTTCCTGCAGCTCCCTGGAAAGAATGGCTTTTCTCAGGATAGACGCTACCTGCTCCCGGGCCGGAAGCAGCTTTACCTTACCCAGATTATTCATACGTTTTCTCCTTACTGTTCAGCAGGCAGTCCGCCATACGGCCGTAGTAACGGTTCATGGCGGCCCTCAACGCCTCCTCGTCCCCGCTCGCAAGCGCGGCCCCCACATCGGTCAGCTGTTCCGCAGCCGCATTTCCCCGTTTTACTCTCTCGACCGCATAGGAAACGTAGCTGTCTAAAAGGCGCAGAAACAGCTGATGAATATAGGAATTCTTGAGGCTGGCCAGTGCATGCTTATGCCAGGCCATCTCGGCCCCGGCGGCGGCCTTCCGTTCTCCGCTTCCCGCCGTCTCTGCCAGTTCCGACAGCCGGAGAAGGAGCTCGCCTCTCTTTTCCTCCGGTATCATCAGCAGAATCTCCGTCTCCATGGCGGCGGCCATACGAAAGGTGTCCCTCACCTGCTTCTCTTCCATGGCCGCCACCTGCATATGGCGGTTGGGGAGGCGCACAATCAGGCCTTCCTGCGCCAGAGACTGAAGCGCTTCCCTGACCGGCATGCGCGACACCCCCAGCTGTTCCGCGATCAGTTCCTGCGTCAGCTCCTCGCCCGGCCTCATATTGCCGGCCAGAATCTCGCTGCGTATGGCGGAAACGATATAGTCTTTTGTCTGTACTGCACTCACTGTCTCCATGTTATCACTCCTGTTCTTCCGGTATCGCGTATCAGCCGTTCAGTTTCTCTTTATAATACCCCTCCGCGCAGTACAAAGCGCCTGCCGGATTGTGGGCCAGAACGCGGTCCTTCACCACCAGCGTGGTGACAAATGCATCCGAATACCTGTACAGGAAGGAATCATGCCCCACACAGAGGCCCAATGCGATGTTAAACTCCGTCTTCTGCTCGTTCAGCAGGCTGGCCTGAAAGACCGGGTTGCACATCGGCTCAAATTCACCCGGATGGACCTTCCGTTCCTCGGCAATTCCAATGCGGCTCTTATCTGTCCCTCCAGCCTTGCAGATCACGGATACCACCGTAAATCCATGCCTCGTCAGAATATCCGACACGATCTCCGCCTCCTTCCGGAGGCCCCTGCAGAACGCCAGGCCAAGCTTCCGGTATCCCATGCGTCTGCAAAATTCTATGGTTTCCTTTACTCTCACCCACTGGCCGTATCCCAGGCTCTCTATCTCCGACGAAGTCACGTAAAAATCGTGATTTTCCGGTTTTTCATACTCGGATAGCGCTTCCTTCAAAAGCGGTTCATTTCTCATGGGACAGTTTTTAGGAAGCGCCTTCTTCTCTCCTGCACTGCAGGCATAAACTTTACATTTGGCACACATGTACATTGATCTTACCCAGCTTTCTTTTTATATTTAATATTGTATCCAATTATCGTTCTGATGTCAAAGGCAAAATCCCTTAATTTTCAATGGTTTACCGGCTTACGCACTTTCTTCCGGTATCAAACTGTGCTATGATAAAAGAAATATACTTTGGGCTTGAACCGGGAGGTAATTGTTTTGGGTAAAAAGACACTGGCTGAGATAGAGTCACTGGCCCGCAAAATACTGACTACGTACTTTTGCGACTCTGACATGGAATTCATGATTTCGACATTTGCCGATGACATCGTATGGCTTGGCAGCGGAGAACAGCAGAAGGCGGAAGGAAAAGAAGCAGTAGCCGCAGTTTTCCGCAGCGGCAAGGATGGGATGATCGCCTGCGACATGTGCGAAGAACAGTATCATTCCATCGATTTAGGCGGCGGCTCCTACTTATGCGAGGCGGTCAGCCGTCTGATCAGCAAGCCCGAATCAGAGACCTGCTTAAATATCCAGCAGAGGGCTACCTTCGTTTTCCGTGAAAAGGGGGACGGCCTGGAAACGGTTCATATTCATAACTCTGTCCCATTTTCGGAGATTCAGGACGACGAACTCTTTCCGGTGGAATCGGGCCGCCAGGCCTTCGAGCGTTTGAAATCCGCGCTGGACACGAAAAAGCAGGAATACGAACATCAGACCCGATTTCTGGAACAGCTGTACCATACGCTTCCCTGCGGTATCCTCCAGTTTTCCACCGATCCCTCCCGCACCATCATCTCGGTCAATCCCATGGTATGGCGATTTTACGGATACGCCTCGGAGTCGGAGTACCGGGAGGCGGTCAGGAACCCGCTCCAGAAGGTTGACACACAGGACCAGGAGTGGATCTCCGCGCTTCTCGACCGCCTCACCCTGAACGGAGAGTCCGCCTCCTACCGCCGTCACTGCATCAAGAGGGACGGGGAGGAAGCCTGGATCAATGTGGTAATGGGACGGATCATCAACAGCAACGGTGTGGAGGTCATCCAGGCGGTGTTTACCGATATCACCGAGCAGATGCATCTGGAACAGGCCCAGGAGCAGGAGCGGATTCTGGAAAACCGATCGCTGCGCGCCGCGATCTGCACTGCCTATCCTCTGATCGTGAGCGTCAATCTGACTCAGGACACGTACCACTGCTTTGTAAATGACCAGCTGGAGTATCAGTTTCCTCAGGAAGGCTGCTATACGGAGCTGCAGGGCAGCAGTATTCCGGGAATCTACAGCACCTACCAGGAGGATTTTACCAACGCCTTCGGCCGTGATGCCCTTCTTCGCCGCTTTGCAGCCGGAGAACAGGAAGTCTATATGGAACTGCAGGGGCGGGCAGTGGACGGCAAATACCACTGGCTTTCTATCCACGCCATTGCCGTGGAGAATCCGTTCAGCGACGATGTTCTGACGATCTGTCTGATCAAGTTCCTCGATGAACTGCGGCAGGAACAGGCCCGTCAGGAGCAGCTGCTCCGGGATGCCCTCGCGTCAGCCCAGGCGGCCAGCCGTGCCAAATCGGACTTTCTCTCCCGCATGAGCCACGACATACGGACACCGATGAACGCTATCATCGGCATGAGCACCATCGGCCAGATCAAGCTGAACGATACGAGGACAGTAAAAGACTGTTTTCAGAAGATTGACACCTCGTCCAAGTTTCTCCTCTCCCTGATCAACGACATTCTGGATATGTCCAGGATTGAGACGGATAAGATGGAGATCGCTCATGACCTCTTCGATTTCACGGCATTTGTGGAGGAGATCAACCAGATTATCTATCCGCAGACGCTGGAACGGGAGATTGGCTATGAGATGCGTCACCTGGAGCCTCTGGAAAGCCATTATATCGGGGATTCGCTGCGCATGAAGCAGATTCTCATGAATCTCCTGTCGAACGCGCTGAAATTCACGCAGCCGGGCGGCTCGATCTGCGTCGACATCGCGGAAGAAAAGAGAACCAACGGATACGCCTATATCCGTTTTACCATTGAGGACAACGGAATCGGTATGTCGGAAGACTTTATGAAGCGCCTCTTCCAGCCCTTTGAGCAGGAAGCCCCCGGCAACGCCCGCAACAACGTGGGAAGCGGCCTGGGCCTCTCCATCGTCTACAGCCTCGTGCAGCTGATGGGCGGAACCATCTCCGTCACGAGCCGCAAGCAGGAAGGAAGCCAGTTCACCGTCACCATTCCGTTCCAGCTGGTAACCGACGATGAGGAGAAGGAATGGGAACGGAAACGCCAGAATCTCTTAAAGGGCTTCCAGGTGCTGGTGGTGGACGACGATCCTTCCGTTGGCAGGCAGACCTCCCTGATTCTCGACGATATCGGGGCGAAAACGCGGTGGGTGGACGCCGGTATCCGGGCTGTCCGGGAAGTGGAAAACGCCATCGGGGAGAACTGGATGTTTGATATCGCCATGATCGACTGGAAGATGCCCGGTATGGACGGCATCGAAACCGCCCGGCGAATCCGCCGTCTGGTTGGCCCTGATACCATGATTATCATGATCACAGCGTACGACTGGCGCGGCATCGAGGAGGAGGCCCGCGAGGCCGGAATCGACTACTTCATCGCCAAACCGTTGTTCCGTTCGGTCATTTACGATACCTTTTCGAAGCTGGACAAAAAAGACTCCGCGGAGCCGGCCGCAGCCGAGAAGCGGACGCAGGAATCCTCTCTGAAGGGCGCCCGCATCCTCCTGGTGGAGGACAATGAGCTCAATCAGGAGATCGCAAAGACGCTCCTGGAGATGAACGGCGCCGCAGTGGATGTCGCCGGAAACGGGGAAGCGGCCATCCGCTGCTTCCGTGATCAGAAACCCGGAACGTATCAGGCCATTCTGATGGATATCCGCATGCCTGTCATGGATGGGCTGGATGCCACCAGGGGAATCCGGGCCCTGAACCGTGAGGACTCCGCCTCGGTACCCATCCTGGCCATGACGGCCAACGCCTTCGAGGAAGACAGGAAGAAGGCGTTTGAGGCCTCCATGAACGGCTATCTGGTAAAACCGCTGGATATAACTATGCTGATCAGTGAATTGGAAAAAGCGATAGGAAAATAAACGAGAAAGGGAAGTGAGACGCCATATCCGGCATATCACTTCCCTTTTCCGTTTATTTCCCCGCCGCAACAATCGCATCAATGACATCCACATACTCCGCACAGTACTTGCCGTACATGGACGTGACGGCCTCCTGGAATCTGGCCTTTTCTTCCGGAGGCAGCTCCACCACCTGGCAGCCTGCCGCCCGC
Source organism: Hungatella sp. L36 (assembly GCF_014288035.1). Taxonomy (NCBI): domain Bacteria; kingdom Bacillati; phylum Bacillota; class Clostridia; order Lachnospirales; family Lachnospiraceae; genus Hungatella; species Hungatella sp. L36. The sequence continues at coordinate 76,926 of NZ_JACOPC010000017.1, forward strand.
ACCTTTTCCTCAGAGGTCTGCTCCCGCTCCTCCCACAGCTTCCTCTCATAACGGGAGGATTCCTGGGCGCATTCGCGTATGATATCCCGGTCCTCCTTCGTCAGCTTCTCCCATGTGGCCTGGGACACCAGCTGAAGCTCCGGAACACGGTTGTGTTCGTCGATCGTATAATATTTGGCAACCTCATAGTGAGCCGTGGACTCATAGGAAGGCCAGTTATTCTCCGCCCCGTCGATAATCCCGGTCTGAAGGGCGGAATAGACCTTGTCGTAAGCCATAGGCACCGCGGTAGCCCCCAGCGCCTCCATCATTCCCACCATCAGCTCCGACTCCTGGACACGGATTTTCATGCCCTTCATGTCCTCCAGCTTCGTGATCGGCTTCGTCGAGCTATAGAAATTACGTGCTCCCGCGTCGTACCAGGACAGGGCCACCAGATCGGAGCCGTCAAAGGAATTTAAGAAATCGTCGCCAATCTCCCCATCCAGGACCTTCCACATGTGTTCCCTTCCCGTATAGAGATACGGCATCTGAAGCACATTCAGCCTGGGAACAAATTCTGCCAGCGGCGATAAGGACACACGGGCAAAATCGACACCGCCGAACTGCATCTGTTCGATCACCGTCTTCTCATCGCCCAGCACGCCTTGTGCGTTGACCGAGATCACGATTCTACCGCCGGTCTTTTCTTCCACCAGCTCGGCGAATTTGTAGGCCCCCTGTGTTGTGGGGTAGTCTTCTGCCTGATTCTCTGCATACGTAAACACAAATTCCGGATCTACGGCCTTTGTCTGGTCTTCCTTCCGGCCGCCGCACGCAGCCAGGATAACCATTGCAAAGACAAACAGAGCCGCCGTCTTTATTTTCACAGCACAGTCCCTCCTTTCCGCCATGTTCCCTCTATACAACACTTTTCAATGTTACATAGTTATAAAACGCATCCCGGTCTTTTCCAAGCACCCGGTTTGTAAGCACGTAACCGTGGGTGGTATCGGAAAACAGGATAATCATTGTAGGTTTCTTAGAAATCTTTTTGACCGCGGTCCATGGAATTGCCGAGTTCTCGTCACCCACCCGGATGCGGATTCCCGCGTCTCCAAACTCCATCTCCGTATCCTGGCCGATCCCCGCTGCCTGTTTTTCGGCCTTTCTCCAGACGGCAAGCGGCTGGATAACCGTAAAGAGACAGCAGGCGAGGAGCAGAAGGAACCGCCATACTCCGCTGACTGTATTCCATTTATTGATGGTCAGGGCGATCACCGCCGCCGTGAAGATCAGGTTGCACATCCCAACCACCGAACCGTACGTATAATACATGGAAAGCTGCCACAGTTCGCCCGCGGTATTCCTGTAGGTATACTTATATTTCATCACTCACACCTCCGAACCGCCAAACGCTGTTATTTCGCCAATACCGTGGGAAGCCACATACTGAAGGCCGGAACAAACGTAATCAGCATCAGCGTAATGATCATACACAGGTAAAATGGCAGCGTCGCCTTGACAACCCGCTCCATCGGCGTCTTGGATACCGCGGATCCGATAAACAGCACCGCGCCTACAGGAGGTGTTAAAAGCCCGATACCACAGTTCAGAATTACCATAATACCAAACTGGATCGGATCGATACCGATCGACGTGGCGATCGGGAGAAGAATCGGCGTTGCGATCAGGATGATCGGCGCCATATCCATAATACATCCAAGTACAAGAAGAATCAAGTTTAACAGCAGCGCCAGCAGAATCGGATTATCGGTGAGGCCGATGATCGCACCCGCCGCCAGAACCGGAACGTGGAGGCGTGTCAGACAGTTGCCGAAGATGTTGGAGGTGGCAATCAGGATCAGAACGATGGACAGCGTGTCGACGCAGTCACCGAGAACTCTCCAGACGCCCTTCCAGTCCAGCCCCCTGTAGATAAACACACTGACAACCAGGCTATAGATAACCGCGACCGCCGCAGACTCCGTCGCCGTAAACGCACCGCCGACAACGCCGAATACCACGATCAGAACCGCCGCCAGCGCCCAGAAGGACACGCCCAGCTGCTTAAGCAGGTTGATAATACTGAATTTCTCGCCCTTCGGATAGTTGCGTCTGACCGATATAATATACGATCCCACCATTAAGGATACCGCCAGCAGCGCACCGGGAATATATCCGGCCAGGAACAGGCTTCCTACGGAAATGCCGCCCGCCGTGGTGGCATAGATGACCATATTATGGCTGGGAGGAACGAGAAGCCCCTCACAGGATGAGGTGATGGTAACGGCCGTCGAAAAATCGTCGTCATACCCCTGGTCAACCATCATCGGAATCAGAATCGTGCCGAGGGACGCGGTGTCCGCCGCCGCGGAGCCGGAGATTCCTCCGAAGAAATAGGAGGCGACGATATTTACCATTGCCATGCCGCCGCGCATCCATCCGACGCAGGCGTTGGCCAGCGCGATCAGCTTCTCCGAAATACCGCCGGAGCCCATCAGACAGCCCATGGTGATAAAGAACGGAACCGCCATGAGGCTGAAGGAACTGATTCCCTTTACCATCTGCTGACAGATGGTCGTCAGCGGAAGTCCCTGGGAGAGCAGACAGAACACGGAGGAAAGCGCCACCGCGTAGGCAATCGGAAAGCGCAGAAAAACCATGGCAAAAAAGCTGACAAGTAAAACGACAATTGCTAATGTTTCTCCACTCATGACTGGTCCGCCTCCTTTACGAAAAAGCTTTTGATGTGATTGTATACGGCCTCCAGTTCAAAGATCAGCATGGCCACCCCCGCTAAAGGAACCGGAAAATACATCCAGAATCTGGAGATCTTCGGCATACTCACATAGGAACCCTTGGAGCCGATTCCCCTGGCATACTTCCAACCGACGAAAATCATGATCAGCGCCAGGGCCAGAACGGCCGCGTCAGAGAGTAAATCTAAAAATTTTACGACATTTTTCGGCAGATACGAGTCGAAAGCCGTCATGCGGATGTGGGCGCCTCTCCGAATTGCGAGAGCAGCCGAAAGCACCGCCATATAAGACATACAGGTTAAAACCACCTCTTCACTCCACGCCGGATCCGGAATAAACGGAACGTACCGCCCGATTACAGACATGGTGGTAATGAGGATATCCACGACCAGAAGCAGCTTGCATAAGAACATGACAGACTGATAGGTGGCATCGTAGGCAGGTTTAATCTTATCAATTTTATTAAAAATACCCGGCATCTTGATCCCCTTTCCAATACGGCCGCATGCACACTTCCGCGCACATGCCCCGTAACGAACGGGGCACAGAGGCGTAACAAGAATCTTCCTCTGTGCCCGTTTCCATTGCAGCAACAATTTATGAGTTTATTTCATATCGAGAATCTTCTGATACAGTTCTTTGTTGTCTGCTGTAGAGGAATCGATGATATCCTTACAGGCTTCCTGCCATGGGGTGATATCCGGCACTTCTATGACATGGATGCCTTCTGCCTTCAGCTCATCCAGGACCTTGTTCTCTGCCTCTTCGGAGATCTTTCTGTTGAAATCAGATGCGTATTTTCCTGCTTCCATCAGGATGTTCTGCTGCTCTTCTGTCAGCTTATCCCATGCTTCGTCTGTGATAATAACCTGAACCGCGCCAAGGGTATGGCCGTCAAGGATTAAGTTCGGCGCAACTTCCTGGAATGCATTGGACTTGTAGTTTGCAATCGGCTGTTCCGCACCGTCTACCACGCCGGTCTGAAGAGCGGAATACAGTTCGTTAAAGGAAACAACGGTTGGATTGGCGCCCAGGCCCTGAACCATACCATTCATAATCGGGTCGTTGGATACTCGTAGCTTCATGCCCTTTAAGTCCTCCAGGCCGCTGATCTCTTTTACCGTGAAGAAATGGCGGAAGCCTTCCTCGCCGTAGAATAAGCCCCTTACTCCCAGATCGTTGTCATGGGGTTCCATAAGGAATTCCGGAGCCAGGTCACTGTTGGCGAAATTCCAGAAATGGTCACGGTTTACAAATGTATACGGAATAGACAGAAGTACGGATTTTTCCACGCCGTAGCTTGTCAAAGCGAACGCGGAGATACGGGACATGTCGATGGTTCCGCCGCCGCCCAGCATGGTGTCGAGGACATCATTTTCAGAACCGAGAACACCGCTGGCCTGAATGTCGATGGCGATCTTCCCGCCGGAGAGCTCTTCTACCTTCTCCTTGAACGCGGTTGCCATCTGTCCGACGATGGTGTCTAACGGGTTTACCTCGGCATAAACAAGTGTTACTTCCGGCGTGTCGGAAGCCTCTGCCGCCGCGGCAGTCTCCTCTGCTGCTGCCTTCGTCTCCTCAGCCGCCGCTGCCGTGGTGGTCTCAGGTGCCGGCGCCGCTGTCGTCGTCTCCGGTGTCTTTAACCCACAGCCCGCCAGGGAACCCGCCACCATTGCCGCGCATAATACTGTGCTCACAAATCTCTTCTTCATGTCACAATTCCTCCTCTTAACACTCTTTTTACATTTCAGTGCGTTTCTTAACGTTTTCTTTACGTTAAGTTCATTATAAGAGGATTTCTTTTCCGTGAAAACGGTAAATAATTGTGAATCATAGTATTATTTTAACCTATATTTTGTTTTTCTTTATGCACTTCGTACAAACGCCTTCTTAACACATTCTTTATATTCTTTGAAAAATAACCATACGGTATTCCGTGGGGCTCTGGCCTGTAATCCGTTTGAAAACCTTTGCAAAGTAATTGGAATCCGCATATCCGACCGCTTTCCCAATCTCTTTTACGTTCACCGTCGGCTCCTCCAGCATCTTTTTCGCCTCCGCCACACGGAATTCGGTTAAGTAGGATGTGAAATTTTTATGGAAGCACTGTTTGAACAGCTTGCAGAAATAGGCCTCCGAATAATTCATCATCCTGGCCATGTCCTGCATGGATATGTCAAACATGTAATTCTCATGTATATACTTGTCGATGATTTCTGCCACTCTGGACAGACGGAGGCTGCCGAAATCCTCGCCCTCATCCCTGGAAGCTTCCGTACCACCTCCGTCGCCTCCGGCCGTCTTGGAGGCAGATCTGCCGTCTGATCCGGTACCGGAATACGTCCCTGCGGCCATCTGCTCTCTTACGGCTTTCTCTCCCATCCGCTCCTCGGTCAGCCGCATGGCCTCCTCCAGGACGAGCATCAGCTCCTGCTCGTCATACGGCTTTAACAGGTAGTCCAGCGCCCGGACCGTAATGGCGCTTTTTGCATAGGCAAACTCATCAAAAGCGGTCAGGAAAATAATACAGCAGTCCCCATCCTGCTCCCGGATCTTCTGCGCGGCCTCGATTCCGGTGATTCCCGGCATCTCGATGTCTAAGATGGCGATCTGAATCTTCTCCTCTTCATAGACCCGCAGGGCCTCCCGCCCGTTTTCTGCCTGAAAAATCGTGCACTGGTCCCCCAGATTCTCCGTAAGCGTCTTATAGAGAACCTTTCTCTCAATCATTTCATCATCTGCGATTAATACACGGTACATACTCATATTTCCTCCTGCGGTATTGTCATCTGAATGACGGTTCCCCGCCCCTTTTTGCTGTAAATTCTCAGGCCGCCGTTCTGGTACATGGTCTGAATCCGCTGGTAGATGTTCCCCAGGCCGATGCCCACCTTTGCCGTGTGGCTGTTCTTCAGCGCGGTCACCAGCTCCTCCAGCGTCTCCTCGTCCATTCCCAGGCCGGTGTCGGCCACGGAGATTATTACGCTGTTTCCGTCCTTCCACACCTTTAAAAAGACCCTTCCGCCCTGCTCTTTCCGCGACAAGCCGTGGATAATGGCATTTTCCACCACCGGCTGCAGCGTGAAGGCCGGGACCATCACCTGCCTGGCATCCACATCGATCCGGCACTCATACCCGATCCGGCTGCCGAAACGCATCTGCTGAAGATACATGTAATCCTCCACCACCTTCAGTTCCTGCTCCAGCGGCACAATCTGCTCCGATGTCTTTAAATTATACCGGAACAGGTTGCTCATGCTGGCGATCATCCGCTCCGTGGTCTTCGCATCCTCCAGCTTTGCCGTGCATGCGATCATATTTAATGTGTTGAACAGGAAATGGGGATTGATCTGGCTCTTCAGCACCTCCAGCCGCGTGGCATCCAGTCGTTTCTCCATCTCCATCTTCTCCAGCTCCTCCTTGTGGAGAAGCTCGGCCATCTCGTTGTTCTCCTTCAGGGTATTGATATACCCCTCCGTGGCGTGCTTCATCTTGTTGAAGGCGCTGACCAGTTCCCCCATCTCATCTTTATTTTCAACGGTTATGTCCTTGCCGCTGAAATCATTTCTGGCGATCTTCCTGGAGGTGTGGGCCAGCTTGACCAGCGGATCGATCAGGGCGCTGGACAGCAGCTTTGTCATGCATAAAGCCACCACCATCATGACGGCGGAGAACAGAAGGATCAGATACGGCAGCTGGTAAAACACCGGAACCTTTTCCTGGTAGGTCGCATTCCCCTCTTTCAGGGTTACCTGCACCAGTCTTCTGGCGTAGGTCTGAATGTAAGACTGCATATCATAAATCTCGTACAGACGGGGAATAAAGTCCTCAGAGCCAGAATCCATCTCCAGCAGCTGATCGCGGGCCGTGCAGTACCCCTCATAACCGTTCTTCACATTCCAGGTCCTGGCATACCGTTCCTCGCCGATCCGCTCATAGTCGAAGGGCAGGGAGCGGAGGCACCGCACCGACCTGACGCAGGCCAGGACATACTCGTCCCTGTTTTCCTGTGTACGGTCTCTCACATACACTTCAAACGCCTTTATTTCCAGCTCCATCGCCTCCTGGAAATCGTGACACCGTGAATTATCGTCGAGAATGACATTGAAACTGCCCAGAGAGAAATCCATAATACGAATATTAAAGGCCACGGAAAGCCCCATGACCAGAATTACCATGACGGCGAAAGAGCCGATCTTCCGCTTCAGAGAGATTGTCAACCAGATTTCTTTTATATTTTGAAACATAGCACTTCCTTCCCCATGTTCTCACATTCTTTTTGAAACTCCTCCAGTTCCCGGGGGCGGCTGCAGCACAGAATCCGCCCGTCTGTCTCATCCAGATGGGTCACCCCAATCCGCGCACACAGGCGATTCTTAAGCCGTGCAGGTAAATTCCCCAGATCCATTTCCAGCGGGGCAAAGAACCCGCTCACATCAGGATGCTTTGCAAACCGCAGCTCTCCCTGCCAGGGATTCGGCAGATTGGTTAAGTCCTGCATGAAGGGATTGATCCCCTCTTTCCGGCATTCATGATCCAGCCGCCCTCCGCCGTGCCTCGTCACGTAGGACCGTGTCACATAGAGGACGTCCAGCGATGCAGGCTCGATTCTTGCCGATGCCAGAAGGCGGCTCACATTGAACAGTCCCGTGTGGGACGGCGTCAAATGAGGATAGTACTCCGTATTGTCCTCGTCCAGTAAAAGCCCCTGGGCGCCTTCGCAGATCACCGTATCGAACGGCTCCAGGACCTGGCTGGGACCTGCCGTGATGACGTAGCGGTTAAAATTTTCCCGCATCAGATCTGACGCGTTCCAGAGCACATTGTCATCACGCAGAAGCCGGAACCACTCATGATCCCACAGCCTGTCCCGGTCAAAGGGCGCTTCCGGGCCGCCGTCCAGCTCCCTGCATATTTCCTCCAGTCGTCCGGGTACGTAACAGTCCCGGATCCTTTTCAGCATCCCGGCAATCTCCTCCGTGCTTTTTCCCTCCAGATCACCGAGACGGAAAGTCACTGCGCCGCCCATAACTGACCTGGCGCGGCGGACCGTTTCATAGATCCCCATGCCGCAGGAGCCGTGGCGCGCCTCCCTCCGAAGCTCCTCCGCCAGACTGTTCAGCAGCACGTCAAAGACGGTAACACAGACGCAGTCCGGGCTGGCATAGACGGCCACCGCGTCATGTCCGGCCCCATTGTCACCGCGCATCCGTTCAAATGCATCTGCCTCCTCCCCCAGCTTTACCAGATCGGGGAGAAATGTCTCACTCCAGTAAAACGGCGTCTCTCTGAAGCAGCCGCTCCCCAGCTGGTGGAATACAAACCGGAAATTTTTCCCTTCCACCGTGTGGCCCGCCTGCGCGCCGCCGTTATGGCGCACTACAACAGCCTTTTTTCCCTGTTCCATGGCCTCAGCACAGAGGAGGTCCACGCATTTTCCCTTTCCCTCGTCACCGAAATTCTTGCCGATAACCGCTTTTATCTCTTTCCCGTAATCACCCATGTCAAAATGTCAGGAAGCCCTCTCCCTCTTCTTTTCTGATTCCTTTTATAATCTCCGCAACCACGTCCGCGGCCTTTCCGCTCCACTGCGCGGTAATTGCCTTTGTCTCCATGCCTCTGGCCGCCTGCATCAGGCTGACAAAGACCTCCGGAAGCACATCCAGATCGTTCGGATCCAGCTCTACGGCCCGGGATCCGATCAGCTGCTTCCAGTCTTCCCCGCTGTTCTGTGCCTTGTAGGCTCCTGCCTTCATCACGATATGGAAGATCTCATATCTGCGGGAGGCCTTTTCATAGAGGGCCTCGGCGCTGTAATCCCGGAAAGCCAGATCCCCGAACACGCGCTTGATCTCCGCTTTCGTCAGAAGCTTATGGCACCGCTCGTCGCCTATGGTAAATAAGAATCCCTTTTCTCCGCGTTTGTCATAGCAGTCAATCTTCGTATGCTTATCCGCAAAATACCAGGAAAGCAGGTAAGACTCCCCGCCGTTGCCGCCGCCCCGTCCCTCGAACCAGACATCCAAAAGCTGTTCCGCAATCCGGATATCCGCCTCGAACTGGGTCACCTGGAGAGGCGCATCATCCGTCTTGGAGTCCCCGATGGCCTGAAACATAATATGCGGGTTCGTAACAGGCTCCTTCTCATAGATCTCCAGCATGGTGCGGTTTAAGGCGCCCTTGGCGATCTCCTCCGATAAGTATCCCATGGAGCCCGTCACATCCAGCCCGAAAATAATTGCGGTGGACGCCGGATTGTCCATGGAATCACACGATTCCCGGTATTTCACCCCATTGGGGTCCAGGTTCGGTCTCATCTGCCTGGAACGGTAGATATCGTTTACCGTGGAATTCTGGTTGATGTTTCTTGCTGATCTTAAATTATTCCAATCCTTACTCTGGTAGCTTCCGTGTCCCATACTGTTTCCTCCTGCATATGTGATAGATCTTTTATTCCGGTATACTGCCCTGATAATACGCAGTACTAGTACTGCATTGCGTAATTAATTGTGAATAAAATGCCTGATATCTGCGTCAGAGGCGTGTCTGCAAAGCGACGGCGTAGTGGACCCTACGGCTAGCTTTGCAGGCGCGGCTCTGGCGTAGATAGCGGGTGTTTTATCACAGTTAATTGCGCAACGCAGTACTAGCTATAGATTTCCTCATCCGTAACGGGAAGGGGAATGAATTTCCGTTCCCCGTACGAGGCCTCCAGCACTCTGTCCCACTCGGCGAAATCGCTTCCGGCACTGCCTGCTGCCGGCTCCAGCAAGAACTCCCGGAACGGTTCCGGCAGAGTCAGAAGGCCTTCCACCGCCTCCCTTGTCTCGCATCCCAGCAGCTTTGCCGCCGCAAGACGCAGCGATTCCAAGTCCGTGGAGAAATGGCATCGCTTGCTCTCCAGGTATTTCCTGTAGATGCATTTTCTTGCGTCCGCGGAGATTCCGCTCATCGTTCCGTTCTGATATCCGGCGAACCACCATCCGCCGTATAAGTAGATCTGATGGGTGGCTGGCTCCACAAATAAATTGTCCAGCGTCAGGCCATTTAAAACGATTCCGCTATAGGAGAGGAGGCAGCACAAATTCTCCAGCCGGCTGATCACCCAGGCCGCATGGCGGTCCAGCAGAATGCCTAACAGCCGTAATGGATAGACGCCCGGCTTCTTTTCTATGGCCACCATGCGGCCTCCGTCTTCCAGGCGGCAGTGAGTCACCACCTGCGGAATGTAGTTTTTCAGCTCCTGTTCCATCTCCCGGTTCGGATACTTCACCTCCGAAACCATCTTGATGTAACGGTCCGCATAGGCTTCATACTGTTTATCAAACGTGTAAATCACATTCTTCTTCGCCACATACACGGTACAGAAATCGGCCTTCATCCTCCAGAGGCAGCGGATGGCAATGATCTCCCCATCCTCCCTGACCAGCTCCTCGTCCGTGGCCTCCACCCAGAAGCCCTCCTCCGTCTTTCCCGCGTCCGCATCTTTATTCAAAAGAGCCGCAAACATGGTCTGAAACTGCTCGAACAGTTTTCTGTCCTGATCGTATACTGTGGATTTCGTCCCACAGTAAGGACAGACAGCCAGGCTGCTGTCTTTATCAATTGTGAGCGTTCCGCCGCACATCTTACATTTTAACAGTGCCATCCGCATCGTTCCTTTCCCGCCGGCAGCGGCTTTTATTTATTGGTATCCTGGCTCTCGGTCTCCTTCTCACGGATCCGGAACAGAATCATTTCTTTCATCAGATCCAGCGGCAGTTCCTTATTATGGGGGAACTGCACCGTATTCTTCTCATTCGTTTTATAACCGGACAACGCCTCTTTCCAATGCTCCAGCGTGGCCGGGGTGGTGTAGAAGCCCAGATGCTTCTTATACGCGGCAAACTGTAAGAGATATCCGTTTAAGTAGTACGTTGGGGCGCCCCACGCCAGCTTCTCGCTGCATCCGGCGGCAGTCTCTAAAACAAGGGATCGGACCGCCTCCAGCCGCTCCCGCACCGGAGCCTCAAAACCGGCGATATAATCATCGACTTCCTGGCAGCGTTCCTGATTCTTCTGATCAGCCATGGCACGTGTCTCCTTCCGCCTTCTGCTTCTCTGTTTTCTCGATCAGCCGCCTGGTTCCCTCCTCCGTATAGGAAAGAAGCTGTCCGAACTTTCTGGCAGTCTCATAGCTTTGCTGTCTTGTGTAAGTGCCGTTTTCCATAAGCCGCTTCTGCTCTTCTTTCAGACCCAGATACGATTCCAGCACCTCGTCCGCGCTGTAAAACAGATAGTTATACGTCCCCCGGTTCAGCTCCTCAGGAAATAAGTCCGTCAGAAACGCTTCATCCTCCGGATAGAACCGTATCCCGTACGAATCACAGATCCGCTTCACCTCCGGCAGAAATAAATCCCGTTCCTCCTTTGTGGCACAGGGGTGGCTCATGGCCAGCTTTTTTACTCCCGCCGCCACCATCTCGCAGAAACTGTCCATCGCGCCCAGATGATAGGAATACCGGTCGATCTCGCGGCGCGGCTCCTCTTCCTCCTGATAAAGCTCGTATTCTTCCCGGTCGAGCGACAGCGGAATTCCGGATTTGCTGGTCACGTTGACCCCTCCGTACCAGGTGCTGTCTACCGTAAAAATATCGCCCGGCTGGTATTCCAGGGAAAAATCGTTGTTTTTCTTTATGATTCTGATTTTCTGATTCTCCATATGATCGTCTCCCGTCTTTGCAATAGTCACTTTGCTTGTGTTATTAATCATTCTACCATCAAATGCTGTTTTTTTACAGATATTTCCTGATAAAACGCGGGTAGTTGTGTGGGGCGGATCACTTATATGCAAAATTCATATTTCCGGAAACCAAAAAGGAACCATAAAATCCTTTTTCCAGCCGGAAAGGCCAATGAAATCAGCATTTCTGCCATGTGAGAAACCGTCCTGCAAAGGATAAAATGGTGCCCAAGCGAACAAACCGAGTTATGAGCTGTAGCATGAAGTAATAAAACAAACTGAGCTGTTTGACATTTCCATGCGGTCATATTAAAATGAAAAAAGATTATGGGTTTGTACGCATTAGGCGGATAAGGCGCATTACCTGTGTTAATGAGAGGAAATTTAATGAATAGGAAAAATGAAATATTGTTACTGCTGACCGATAGATGGTGCGATTGGGAGGCGAGCTACGCGATAGCTGTTGCCAACGTGTTTTCAGATTATGTTGTAAAAACGATAGCTCTTGATACTAGTCCTAAAGTTTCTATGGGCAACCTGTGTGTAAACATTGATTACAGCATAGATGATTATTTGAATTTTTCCAATACTGCAATTATTATTTTACCTGGTGGTCTTTCTTGGGAAGAAAATGACTACGATAAAATTGCGGAGTTTATCAGAAGAATTTCAAATGCCAGCGTTCCTGTAGCCGCTATTTGCGGTGCAACAACATTTTTATGCAGGCATGGTTTTCTGAATGATATAAAGCATACAGGTGACAGCTTGGAACTTTTTCAAAGTCAATGCGGGTATTGTGGACAGGCACTCTATGTTCCTGCTCAGGTAGTGGTGGATGGTGGTTTTATTACTGCAAATGAAACGGCGGCGGTTGAATTTGCTTATGAAATTTTCAAAATACTAAAAGTGGATAGCGACGTTGAAATGGCAAAGTGGTATGATAATTTTAAATATGGCGCGATAAGGCAGGTATGTTTGCCGTCTTATGACACCTGAAACAGCTATGAAACAGGAGGTTGATTTTATATTAAATACAGTGGGTAAGTTGTTTTGTGATATAGATTATTTTGCTGAATATGCCTCAAAAGTAGCTATAGAAAATTATAAAGACAGCATACGCAGCAATCGTGTATATTCCTACGATGCCAGAGAAGAAGGGGCCTATTTTTGTGCAATTCCAAAATATTTGTGCAATTCCCTGGAAATGGCAGTTTCTGCCCTTTTTATCTATTCATTATATGATCATGAAGAATGGCCGAAAACAGAAAAACCGTGGAAGGATAATTTTAATACTGGTGAATGGAAGCAGCACTTAAAAAACGATTGGATACCAGAATACTTTTCGTGTCGAGGTACTTCAAGTATCAAATATATACAGGCGGATACCATAGAAGGATTCGATATTAAGAATAAAATACTTGATCTTGCAGTTGCGTCACGTATTCTTTCTATCATTCGATACGGTGATATTCATGCCTGGAACGCTTTCGATTATCTGATTGAAACGGAAGATGACTATATTCTTTTTGAATCATGGACAACAGCGTAATACGTAAAACAGACCTTTTACGTATTACGCCTTATTGGTAAAAGACGTGCCCATTATTACTTATTGTATCATCAGGCGCCGTTGTTCGGCAATGACGCTCTCACACCTTTAAAGATTTACAAACTCCAGGACAAACTTCTATTCTGAAGCTCCGTCATATGACGGTAAATCCCATTATTCTCAAGCAGCTTTTCCGGCGTTCCCTGTTCCGCCACGCATCCGTCCTTGAGTACGACGATCTGATCGGCGCCCGCTACAGTCCGCATCCGGTGGGCGATAATCAGCACGGTCTTATCCTTCACCAGATTGGAGATGGCCTCCTGGACCAGCGTCTCATTTTCCACGTCCAGGGATGCCGTGGCCTCATCCATGAGTATGATTGGTGCATCCTTTAAAAGAGCCCTTGCGATGGACAGCCGCTGCCGTTCGCCTCCTGAAAGGGTGGAGCCATTTTCCCCGATCCGTGTCTGATAGCCCTCGGGAAGACGGCTAATAAATTCTTCACACTGGGCTGCCCTGGCTGCCGCCAGTACCTCTTCATCGGAGGCGCCCTTTCTGCCCAGACGGATATTTTCCATAATCGTATTGTTGAACAGAACCACGTCCTGGAATACGATGGCGAAGCTCTTCAGCAGCGTCTCCGGCTCTATTTTGCTGATATCACAGCCGCCGATGGTGATCGTTCCCTTATCGATATCCCAGAACCGCGCGGCCAGCTTTGCGCTGGTGGATTTGCCGCCTCCGGATGGGCCTACGAGAGCCGTAACCTGCCCCTGTCTCGCGGTAAAGGACACCTCCCGCAGGACCGGTTCCCCTTCCTTATAGGAAAATCCCACCCGGTCAAACACGATATCATAGCCACGATAGGCGGCGTCCTCTCTCCCCTGCTGTATCTTCTGTTCCTCGATGGACTTCATGCGCTCTACCACAAGCAGCGTGGAATACACGGCAGACAGATTCTGAAGGCAGCCGCTCAGCGGCTGGTACAGCCTGGTCGCAGCCAGCATGAACATCAGAAAGATCATAAAGCTTATAGAGCCAGAAACGAGAAGGGACGCTCCCACCAGAACCGTGGTTGCCATGCCGATCTTTAAGATCATCTGAGCCGAGGTCACCAGCGTGCCGTTTAACAGCTCCAGTTTAACCGTAATGGATTCCACGTCCATGATTTTCTGGTCCAGCTTCTCCAGATAATCCGCACTCTGGTTATTGGCCCGGATATCCTGAATATTCTCGATGCATTCCTGAATGCCATCGGAGGCTGCGATCTTTTTCCCCTTCTGTCTCCGCTCCATCCGGTCCACAAGCGGTCTGGTCAGGGCAGCCAGCAGAAATGATACAGGTGCCACCCACAAGACCGCAATTCCCATCCTCCAGTTTGCGGCAAGAAGTCCGACTCCGATCAGCACCGTGGAAATCAAAGCCCCTATCAGTTCCGGAATAAAATGAGAAAATGCTTTCTCCACAAATGCACAGTCCGCCATAATGGTAGTCGTCAAATCGGCCAGATCTCTTTTACCGAAAAATGACAGCGGCAGCTTACGAAGCCGTTCCGCCAGCCTGATTCTCATATTGGCGCTCTCCTGATAGGAGGAGAGAAATGTGGCGTTGTACTGCAGATGCTCAAAGAAGCCAATCACCGCCAGCAGAACCACGCTGATTCCCACATATCCGCCGATTCCCATATCCGGGGCTTCCAGGCCGACGAGAGGGCCGGTCAGCCGCTCCATAAAGAGGAACAGGATTCCCATCGGAAACATCAGGCTGATATTCGTCAGGGCACAGCAAAAGATTGCCTTTGTCAGATCTTTTCCTCCCTGCCCGCTCAATGCAAATTTTTTCTGAAGATATATACTCATGCCTTTCCACCTACCTTCCATTCTACCGACCTCTGGTAATCCTCCCACATCCTGGCGTACAGTCCGCCGGATGCGAGAAGCGCGTTATGGCTTCCCTCTTCCGCAATGCGTCCCTTCTCCATCACAAAGATGCGGTCCGCACGGCAGACGGTGGACAGCCTGTGGGCGATCATGATAACCGTCTTGCCTTCTACCAGTTTCTCAAATCCCTGCTGAATCAGGTACTCATTGTCAGGATCTGCAAATGCGGTTGCCTCATCCAACAGAACGATGGGGGCATCCTTTAAGATAGCTCTTGCCAGGGCGATCCGCTGGACCTCACCTCCCGATAAATAGACTCCCTTTGTGCCGACGACGGTATGGAGGCCCTGCGGCATTTTCTCAATGATATCTTCGCACCGTGCGGCTTCCAGAGCCCGCCTCACCTCGGCCTCCGCAGCCTGGGGCCTGGCCGCCCGTATGTTATTCAGAAGGGTATCCTTAAATAAGTGGCAGTCCTGGAATACAAAGCTGACCATTTTCATCAGCTCCTCCGTACCGATCTCACGCACATCGGCGCCTCCTATGGTGATGCTTCCGCCATTGACATCAAAAAACCGGGGAATCAGGCTTACCAATGTGGTCTTGCCGCTGCCGGAAGCGCCCACCACGGCCGCGGTAGCCCCCTGCGGAACCGTGAGGGAGACTTTATCCAGAGCTGCAATTCCTCCCTTCCGGTAAGAGAATGTCACATCCTGAAACTGAATCGTATAATCCTTTGGCTTCTTCGGCGCGGGCGGCTCGGAAAGCGGCTCTTCCTTCAGAATTTTTAAGACGCGGTTCATGGCGTCTTTGGCAGCCATGGTATTTTCACTGGTCCACATGATCTTATCCATCATTGCCACACAGATCGGGCTGAATAAAATATAAAAGATAATGTCCAGCGCCGCAGCCGTATAGGAGGCTCCTCTGGAAATATCACCGGCCAGCAGAATTCCGGCGGGAATCAGTATGGCAAAAATCCCGTTGATGCTGACTGTATAGGCACACATGGGAATGCGCAGGGAGATGGTATAATTCACCGCCCAGTCCCGATACCGTAGGATCGAATCGTGAAAGCTCTTAAACGAAAATATGCTCTGCTGAAACGTCTTAACCACCGGAATTCCCCGGACATACTCCACCGCTTCGTTATTCATATCTTCCAGGGCGTTCTGATACTGCCGCATACACTCCGCCATCCCGGTTCCCATCATGCGGCTTAAGAAAAATACGCCCACGCCCATTGGAACCAGGCTGATCAGGCCGAATCTCCAGTCAAAGACCAGAAGAAGCACAAGAACGGCGACAGGCGTCACAATAGCCCCTGCCAGATCCGGAAGCTGATGGGCCAGATACGTCTCCGTCTGGCCGGCGCCATCATCGATTATCCGCCGCAGCTTTCCGCTCCCCTCCTGCTTGAAATATCCGATAGGCAGCCTTGCCAGGTGGTGAAGCGCCGCGGTCTTCATATTTCTGGCTGTGCGGAAGGCCGATAAATGAGTGCACATGAGCGCTCCATAATAAAACAGCATGCTGATCAGAGACGACGCCACCGCCAGCCAGCCCCAATGAACCAGACTCCGGCCGTCCAGACCGGTATTCCAGGTCAGAACCACCTCTTTCACTACATTCCACATGCACAGATAGGGCGCCAGCGCAATTACGGAACTGATTCCCGATAAGACACAGCCGGTCCCCGTGAGGAACCGGTACTTTCCGGCAAAGGTCATCAGCGTGACTTTCTTTGTCTCCGGAAGCCGTGTCATGATTTTCCTGTTACTGCTTTCCATTTTTCATCCTCCTTTTTGTTGAATTGTAACTCGCATTGTAACCCGCATCGTAACTCGCATTGTAACTCGCATTATAACTCGCATCGTAACCCGCATTGTACCCCGCGGTTCAGTTAGTTTTGACTAACTCTGTAGCGCAATACCTTCCCATTTACAGGTACTATTGCATCTGACCTATCTGTCCGCCATTCCTGACTATGAAGGCAGATTCAAAATCTTTTTCCACCCCGCATGCTGGAAACGGCTTAAGATGAGGGAGCAGGACATCGCCTCTTCCCGCGGGATATCGTGGTCTACAAACTCCTGAATCTGCCGAAAGAAGGTGCTGCACACGATATGGATCAACGCATCTCCCAGTTTGGGGACCGGATAACCCATCTGCTCTACCGCCGCCACAAAATCATGGCATGACTGCTCCTCCACCTCGGCCAGCCGGTCAAAGAATCGTTCTCCGCAGCCGGGAGCACCGCAGCACAGAAGCAGCTTAAACGCCTCGAAATGGTCATAGACGTAATTCACCAGCCACGGAACACACTCCTCCGTCACAACATTCAACATATCCGGCTGCTCCTCGGGCGGAAGCGACGCGAAATCGCTGTGCACCTTTGTATACAGTTCCACCAGTTCCTCCGCCGCATCTTCCGTCAGCGCCGCAAACAGCGCATCCTTTCCTGCAAAATAGCCATAGATTGCGCCGGTGGTAACCGAGGCTTCTTTTGCAATCCGCCTTAACGATGCCTTCTCGTATCCGTATTCCATAAATTCTTTCCTGCTGGCCTCCAGAATCGCCGCAGCCGTATCTCTGTTTTGGGTACCCATTTATTACCTCAATTCTGCTCTGGTTCGAGCATTTTTATAACAGTGTTATATAACACCGTTATGATACGACAAAAAAAGGAACCAGTCAATACAGCTTACTGATCCCTTTTTCTCATTTTCTCAATAACAGACATTTTTTTATATAAATGTCCGCCGGACAGCCATTCTCCCGCTTTCAGACGCTGCCATAAGGAACGAAGAGTTTATTTGTTTTACAGGACGAGCTTTCCTGAGAACCAAAAAACTTCGCCCCCATCCGGGCGCACTCGCTTCCAGAAGGCAGGGGCAGAGCCTCCAGACAGAGGTATCCGCTGTAATCCAGCTTTTCCAGCGTTCGATACAGCTCTGCCATATTCAAATGCCCCATTCCCGGAGCCAGCCGGTTGGAATCCACAAAATGGATATGTTTTGTATAGGGAGCACACCGCCGGAAGCATTCCGCCAGATCCACGTCCTCAATGTTCATATGAAATGTATCCAGCATCAAATACAGCGGAAGCCCGCTCTTTTCAATAAAATCAAGGGCTTCCATACTGGAATTTAAATGATCCGATTCATAACGGTTGATCGGCTCCAGTATCAGCGGAACCTCCAGCGGCAAAGAGATCTTAAGCAGTTCCTCAAAGCTTCCGGCCAGACGTTTAAAAAACTCCTCCCGGCCAGCACCTGCTCCGGCTCTGCCGCGCACCAGTCCAAGGGAGACCATGCCGGAGGCTTCCGAGGCAAAACGGATCATATCACCGATCCGTTCCACCGCATACTTACGCATCTCAGGATCTTTGTCCCCCAGAGATAACCCCTGTTTGGCCAGCAGCGCCGGCATGACCGCTCCAATCCCAAGACCGTGCTTCCTTAACTTTCCCAGTGCCGCCCGGTTTTCCGGGAGAAACGGATCGTCCACAAATAAATCCACGCCGGTATAGCCAAACTCTCTTATCTCCGCCAGCGTTTTTTCATCAGTTCCAGAGTAGAGTGCAGGCATTCCCTTCCAGCCTGCAAACAGAGAAAGTGCTGCCGATTTTTCCATAGGCTCCTCCTCACCGGTTCTGATAAAAATAAGCTTCCGGTCCGAATTTTCTCATATAGTGTTTCTCCGCCATATATTCCGGAAGAACCGGAGCCTTTCCGCCATTGATATCTGCGGACAGCTTCGCCATTCTGGCCAGTTCCTCCAGAATTACACTGTGTTCCACCGCCTCCTCAGGGCTCCTTCCCCAGGTAAATGGACCGTGTCCCGGAGCCAGCACCGCGCACATAGAAGCCGGATCAATGGCCTCAAACCGTTCCACGATCACACGGCCCAAATTCCGCTCATAGTCATGCTCCACTTCTTCCCTGGACAGCTGCCGGACACACGGAATCGGCCCGTAAAAATGGTCTGCATGAGTCGTTCCCATCACGGGGATATCCACGCCGGCCTGGGCCCAGGCCGTGGCCCATGTGGAGTGGGTATGGGCGATCCCGCCCGCGTTCGGGAACTTTTTATATAGTTCCAGATGGATATCTAAATCCACGGAAGGAAGCAGGCTTCCTTCCACCAGATTTCCGTCCAGATCCGTCACCGCCATATCGTCTGCCGTCAGAAGGTCATACTCAATTCCCTTCGGCTTGATAACCACCAGTCCGTTCCCGCGGTCAATCGCACTGACATTTCCCCACGTATAGATCACGAGCCCTCTCCGTACCAGTTCCAGATTACAGTCATACACCTGTTTTTTCAGTTCAGCTAAGTTCATACCCACCTCACACTATAAAAATGATTTAAACGGGATATTCGGTTCATCAGCCATGGCATCGCCGAATCCCCGCGGATACATATAGCGGGTACGGTCCCTGTCCTGGGGATACGTGTACTTTCCACCCACCTGCCATATGTAGGGATGGAACTCATACCCGAGACGTTCCTTTTTAAAGTTGTACAGCAGCTCGATTTCAGCCGGATCGGCCAGCATATTACACCAGATATCGTAGTGGAACGGAATCAGAACCTTTGTCCGTAAGTTCTCAGCCATTCTCAGGCAGTCGGCAGAAGTCATCTTATCCGTACAGCCCGGCGGATTCTCACCGAAGCTTGCCAGCGCCACATCGATGTCATAATCATTTCCGTGCTTCCGGTAATAATTGGAGAAATGGGAGTCTCCGCTGTGGTAAATCGTTCCTCCCGGCGTTTTGATCACGTAGTTTACGGCTCTGACATCCATGTCATCAGGCATTCTGCCTCTGATATCGCCCAGCGGCGGGTCTGTAATCAAGGCTGTCCGGTCAAAGGAGTCCACCGCGGTGATTTCCAGGTCCTTGATCTTTATGGTGTCCCCCGGCTTCACTACACGGATCCGCTCCTCCGGCACGCCCCAGCTCCGCCAGATATTCGCGCTGTATTCCGGTCCGATGAAGGGCACATCCTTTGTATTCCTGCATACGGCCGCGGCTACATACTGATCAATATGGTCTCTGTGAAAATGTGTGGAGAGTACCGCGTCAATCTCGTGAATCTCAAAAGGATTCATAACCATCGGCACTACTCTGGTATTGGGCTGTATCTCACGGCTTCCAGTAATCCGCGTCATCTGGAAATCCCTTCCCTGTCCGTACGGATAAGGCCAGTTCCTGGTCTTTTTCCCTGTATTCAGCCACAAATCAATACAGATATTGGCACCTCCCGGCGTCTTTACCCACAGTCCAGTGCATCCCAGCCACCACATACAAAAATGATTGTCCGGCACAACGGTCTGTTCAATCTCTTCATTTAACCAGGTTCCCCATTCCGGGAAAACGTCTTTTGCCCACGTCTCCCATGTTATATCTTTAATATCCGGCATATTATGTCAACCTCCTTTATTTTTCTGCTGTTACTGTATATAATACGGCCTGTCCTCTCTCCCGGTCTGCGCTTAAAATTTCCGCCCCATTCTCATTGGGGCAGACACAGATCTGGCTCGGTCCGCCGTTTCCGATCGTAAGCCTGGCAGGATTTCTGCTGTCTTCTGTGAAATCAAACAGAGTAAGCTCCATCCCCTCTCTTCTGTGGCCGGTGATCAGGCATCTCTTTCCCGCGATTTCTCCGCACCAGAGCGCATGTCCAAATGTGACAGGCGTACTCCATACGGTCTGAAAGCCGCCGTCTGTCCATTTATTTACAGTCACCAGATTTCCATGAAATCCTTCTATGATCACAAGCTCATCCTGACCATCACCATCCAGGTCGCAGCACGCCACATCGCTGGCCTCCCTGCTTAAGAGCTTCTCGGTTTCCCATTTATCCTCTTTTCCAGCCGGCGGATATAATGCAAATACACCCTCCGAAGCCGCGATCAGTACTGCCTCCCTCCCACGAAATGAGGTCTGGCAGAATCCGTGATTCTTTGTCAGCCCCGTCAGAACAGGCTCCAGAGACACCGGCTCTGCCCTGTGATTCCCTGCTGTCTCCGCATAGGCTCCTGCATAGACTGCCCCCGGTTTGCTCCAGTCATCTTTATTCTCTTTCCCGCCGCATAAAGTGGCCGCCAGCAGGACCCTTCCCCACGAAAGATTCAGAAGCTCAAACCGGTGGAGATAGGGAATCTTCTGCACTGGTTCTGTCACATATCCATTTTCTTCCTTATGAGATCTTACAATTACCGATTCCGCCGCGTCAAATACCGGCCAGAAGCCCTGCGTCGCCAGAAGCTCCCCTTCCTTCCCGGTGGGACACAGTGTCATCGTGCCTCCCGGGGAACTCCATCGTTCGCTTACCCTGCCGTCCTCCAGATCGATTTGGACACATCGGCCCTCCCGGCCCTCCGAAGCCGCATAACACGTCTTAAAATGGCCCTGATCCACCACTCCGGCGATTGCATAGAGTT
This sequence comes from Hungatella sp. L36, assembly GCF_014288035.1. Taxonomy (NCBI): domain Bacteria; kingdom Bacillati; phylum Bacillota; class Clostridia; order Lachnospirales; family Lachnospiraceae; genus Hungatella; species Hungatella sp. L36. Next base: position 98,269 of record NZ_JACOPC010000017.1, read on the forward strand.
TGTCAAATTCAGCCAAAACCCTTTTTGTCACAGAAAACATACGACTTCCTCCCTGTTCTTTTATTTCATCAATCCCTTTACCCGCTCCACAACAGCCGCCGGGGTTAAATGGTAATACTCCAGCAGTTCCTCCGGTGATCCCGACTGGCCGAAGGTATCTTCCATTCCAACGAATCCCATCGGCACCGGGCAATGCTGTGCAAGCGTCACTGCGACTGCGGACCCCAGTCCGCCGCGTATTACGCCCTCCTCAATGACCACCGCCCTGCCGGTTCTGGATGCCGATTCCACAAGCAGCGCTTCATCAAGCGGTTTTATCGTCGGCAAGTGCAGCACTTCCGCCTCAATTCCCCCGGCTGCCAAATCGTCTGCTGCCTGCATGGCTGCTGCAAGTAAGGAACCAGTCACCACCAGAGTCACATCACGCCCGTTTCTCATGACAATGCCTTTGCCGATCCTGAATTCATAGGACGATCTGTCAAATAAAACCGGCTGCGGATGTCTTCCAAACCGGATATAGACAGGTCCGTCATAGAGTGCCATCGCCTTTACCGCCGCCTCCATCTCAACCGCATCGCCCGGATACAGCACCACCATATTGGGAATTGCTGCCATGATGGCCAGATCCTCCACCGCCTGATGGGTGGCCCCATCCCAGCCCACTGCAATTCCTCCGTGACTGCCGCAGATTTTCACATTCAGTTTGGGATACGCCACCGAATTGCGTATCTGTTCAAAGGCCCTGCCCGCGGCAAATACCGCAAAGGTACACGCAAATGGTATTTTCCCCGCAGCCGCCAGCCCCGCGGCCGTGTCGATCAAGTCTCCTTCCGCGATGCCCACATTGAAAAAACGTTCCGGAAAGGCTTTCTGGAATACAGAGCTCATGGTAGCCTTTGATAAATCCGCATCCAGAACAACAATGTCACGATTTTCTGCTCCGCACGCCGCCAATGCTCTGCCAAAGGCTTCCCTCGTCGCAATCATTTCCCCCATATTAATTTCCCTCCAGTTCTGAGAGTGCGCGTGCGGCCTGTTCCGGCGTCGGCGCACATCCATGCCAGGCGGCCTGATTCTCCATAAAGGAGACGCCCTTTCCCTTAATGGTATTTAAGATTATGCAGACCGGAGTTCCCCTGCTGCGTTTCGCCTCCTGAATTCCACCGAGAACCGCTTCCATGCTGTGTCCATCCACCGTGATCGTCCTCCAGCCAAACGCCTGGAATTTTGCCGCCAAATTCCGGTTTCCGATGACTTCCTCTATGGAGCCGTCTATCTGCAGATGATTGTAGTCTACAAATGCGATGACGTGGTCCAGTCTATAATGAGATGCAGTCATGGCCGCCTCCCATACCTGCCCTTCCTCCGTCTCCCCATCTCCCATGAGACAGTAGGTGTAGAACTCTTTTTTATCCAGTCTTGCCCCCAGGGTGATTCCATTTGCAATGGAAAGTCCCTGTCCCAGCGATCCGGTGGACACATCGACACCCGGTGTCTTCTCCGCACAGGGATGCCCCTGAAGTATGGAACCAAGTGAACGGAGCGTGTCCATTTCCTTTACAGGGAAATACCCGCGCAGCGCCAATGCCGCGTACAATGCCGGACAGGAATGTCCCTTGGACAGGACGAATCTGTCCCGCTCCTCCCACAGAGGCTCCTCCGGCCTGATGTTCATCACTTCAAAATACAGAGCCGCCAATAAGTCCGCGCAGGATAACGCGCCACCCGGATGGCCGCTTCCCGCCCTGCTGACCGATGTAATAACCAGTTTTCTTATCTCTCCTGCCTTCTCCTCAAGCAGTCTGATATCGCTCATACTCATCCCCCTCTATCCTTTTACTGCCCCCGCCGTCATACCGGTTATGAGATTCTTCGAACACGCAAAGGTCACGATAAATGCCGGAATCGCTATAATGGTCGCCATCGCCATAATCTGCCCCCAATTGATTCCAAGGTCACTGATCATCAGTGATACTGCGGCCGGAAGTGTCCTCGTACTGCGGTTGCTCAAAATAATTGCCAGAAGGAATTCATTCCACGCCGTCCGGAACGTAAAGACGCTGGTCACGGAGATTCCCGGCTTAATAAGCGGAACCACAATTCCCCAAAGAATTCTCATATAGCTGCATCCGTCAATCGCGGCTGCTTCCTCCAGTTCAAAGGGTATCTCTTTAATAAATATAGAAAGCATCCAGACATTTAACGGGATCGTCAGCCCCAAATATGCCAGGACCAGTCCACTAAGGCCTCCGGTCAGTCCGAATTTAGTCCACAGTACATACATCGGCACCGCGACCACTACCGGCGGCACCATACGAATCAGCACCGTACCCATGGAAAGGAGGCCGGCCCCCCGGAAGTTAAATCTGGCCAGCGCATACCCCGACATGATGCACACCAGAATACTGACTGCCGTGGTGACAAGGGAGATGACGAGGCTGTTATAAAGGTACCGCGTAAAATTCAGTTCTGTCAGCACCGCGTGATAGTTAAAAAGCGCGGGGGCCGGCAGGAATTCCGGCGGCATATCAAATGCCTGGCTGCTGGTCTTAAAAGATGTGATTACCATAATATAGACAGGAAACAGAACCACTATGGCAATCAGAAGAACTACCAGCAGACGCAGCATAGTCCATAATGCGGAACGTGTCTTCATTATCGCTCTCCTCCCGTTAATGCTTGTCATCTGCTTCTTTGCCGCCCTTTACGAACACCGTCAGCAGAATCAGCATAATCATCAGAATAATTGCAGTTGCAGACGCAGACCCCAGGTCCTGATTTACAAATGCGTCCTTGTAAATAGACATTGGAAGCGTCATCGTCGATATCCCGGGCCCACCGCCCGTCATGATAAATATGACCACCATGCTTCTCATGGATTCAATCATACGGAGAGTCAGTACCAGGCGTATAATATTCTTCATACACGGAAGTTTTACATGGACAAGCGTCTGGAAATAAGAAGCCCCGTCAACCACTGCCGCCTCCATCAAATCACTGGGAACGCTCTGCAGGCCCGATAGGAGAATTAAAAATACAAAAGGAGTCCACTGCCAGATCTCCGTGATGATTACAGACAGCAAAGCCGTTCCCTCACTGGACAGCCACGTTCCCGCCGGCACTCCAATAAGGCCAAGCAGATAGTTCAGCATCCCGAAGTTAGCATCGTAGATATACTTCCAGATAACGCCTACCACCACAGGGGAGATCATGACTGGAAGCATGAAAATACTGCGGAAGAAACGGATGCCCGGCAGGTTCTTCTCCAGAAGAAGCGCTATGACCATTCCCAGAAGGAGCTGCACAAAGATAACAGATACCACGAAGATCAGCGTAGTCTTCATACTTGACCAGAACTGCGGATTTTGAAAGAGTGTTTTGAAATTATGCAACCCTGCAAAGGCAGGGGCATTTTTTAAATCTACCAGAGACCACTGGAAAAACCCGAGAATTAACCCGTACAGGATGGGAAATCCCATAAAAATGGTCATTAAAATCACGGTAGGCGCCGAAAAAATGTATGGAGCAAGTCTTTTCGATATGCCTTTTTTCATTGAGTATCCTCCTATGCACCTAAATGCCCGGCCTCCGGAAAAGCACCGCATGTACGCCGGACCAGCCGGGCATTTCTGTCATTTAGCCTATTTTATATATCCGCCTTCAACCATAATCTTTCTCACTGGCTCTTTGATCTCTTCCATAGCCGCTTTCGCGTCCTTTGCACCTGTCATCACCTGATTGATCGCAACACCGAGAAGCTGTGACTGTATCCTTGTGATTTCCGGAATACCCGGACGCCAGTCCGGATTCGCATGGCTTACCGCTTCTTTTACCACTACAAACGCAGGCTGCGCTTCTAATACGTCCGGATCACTGAAGGTGGAGAGTCTGGAAGGCGTCACCGCCTTAAGCGCCAGTTTTTTGTCTGTATCCTTGCTTGTCAGCCACTGAAGGAAGAGGAAAGCTGCCTTCTTATTCTGGGAATTAGCCGGAATCCCCACGGCAAATCCACCAGCCTCCGTCTCAAGATAGCCATCATCCGCCTTTGGCTGGAGCGCAAATCCAACCGTATCGGCCACCTTCGACTTCTCCGGATCCTGACACATTCCGATAAGCTTGTCCCGGTCAATAATCATGGAGGTCAGCCCCTGAAGAAATGCATTGTCAGAGGCTCCCAGGTCAAAGCTCTCAGCACCTGGCGGCGAATAGACCAGCATTTCTTTCATGAAATCCAGAGTCGCCAGAGAACCTTCATTATCAAAAGCCGGCTCCCAGTTATCATCAAACATCTCTGCTCCCAGCGATTTCCCCAGTGTAAACCAGCTGTGGCAGGAATCCGCACCGCTGGAGGTACGCATGGACAGCCCATACATATTCGGTTCCTTCTCATGAATGATACGGGCCGCTTCCATTACTTCCCCATAAGTCTCCGGGACCTTTATTTCATATTTTTCGAACAGATCCTTTCGATATGCCATGATCGATGTCTCCGTTCCAAACGGAAGTCCTACCAGTTTTGCATCCGGACCGTCTAAATAGTCCTTAACACCGTCCACTTTTCCGGCCAGTTCAAAAAAGGCAGGAGCGAAATCCTCAATATCGTATTCAGGATATGTAATAGAGGGATCTTCAAAATAGGGATCGAGCACTTCCAGTCCACCGGCACGGTTGTATTCCGACTTCCAGGAAACAATGTAAGCCACTATGTCAAAATCGGACTCCGGTTTGCTGAATTCGAGAAGCTGTTTATCATGCAGATTGTTATTAGCCAGCACATCCAACTCTACATTTATTCCCGTCAATTCCGTAAATTCCGGTATGTACTCCTTGACGGAATTCCAGTGCACGTTGTTGGGGACACTGGCAACTATGGTGGTACCGTCAAACTGTTTCCAGTCAAAGCTGCTCTCCTCCCCGGCGACGGTGGTTTCTGCCGCCTGCTCCTTTTCCGTCTGGGGTACCTGCTTAGTCTCCGTATTCCCCCCCTGATTGCTGCATCCGGTGCTGCCTAACAGCAGCATTGCACAAAGACCCATTGCAAGATTGCGTTGATGCATTTTTCTCATGTTGCTTCCTCCTTTTTTATTTTAATAAATAGGTATTTCTTTTGCGTTTAAGCAATATTTTCCCTTAGTTTCAAGATTTACCATTATTTACCAGCATAATTTTCATTAAAACCTCGTTAAAATATTAAAATTATCTCTCTTTATAGTTTTTATGATAACACATATTTTTGCACAAGTCATTAGCGAATTACGCAAACGTTTTTGTATTTTATTTTTGTTTTCGTTTTATTTTCTTTACATTTTTTCGTTAATTTGCTCAATCATATTGCGTTTTTCCAGACATTTGTTATACTAAAAAAAGATAGTATGAAAGATACCGCTGCAGGGCGGAAGAATGGAGTGTGAGGAAATATGAAACTGAAAGACATTGCTCAGGAGGCCGGAGTATCCATATCTACGGTATCGCGTGTTCTCAATGACAAGCACACCAATGCCGCCAGCAAGGAGGTCCAGGAACGAATCTGGACGGTCGTCAGAAAATACGGATATGTCCCTAACGATTCAGCAAGAAATCTGCGCAAAAAAAATCAGGACGACGCCCCTCTTAAGAAAAATGGGAACATCGCCTGTCTGTTTGCGCGTACAAGCGCCTTTACCGATATATTTTTTTCGTCACTGGCCCGCAGCATTGAGCAGGAGGTATTTAAACGGGGATACATCATAAAATACTCTTTCAGCGCCTTTGACATCGACAACACCAGTACGCTGAGTATGATCGAGGATAATCAGGTCGACGGAGTGGTAGTGCTCGGGCGCGGCGATAAGAAACTCTTTCAATTTTTAAAGAAACATTTTCGCTGTGTAGCCTATACTGGGCTGAATCCGGTAGATGCCAACTATGACCAGATTATCTGTGACGCCTACGGCGCGGGCTGCTGTGCCATGGAACATCTGCTGTCTCTGGGGCACACCAGCATTGGCTATATCGGAGACCGGGAAAATGAAAATTTATACCGTGCGTATGAGGACAGTCTGACCAAACACCATCTGCTGATATCAAAGAAGCTTGTAAACACAGTCAGGCATCTCTCCGGAGAGAGCGGGTACTTAGGCGCCCAGTCTCTCTTCGAAAAGAATCCCAATATGACAGCGCTCTTCTGCGGAAATGACATCACGGCTATCGGCGCCATGAAGGCAGCAAAGGAAGCGAAGATCCGGATTCCCGATGATCTGTCCCTGATCAGCATCGATGATATTGAGACCGTACAGTATTTATCGCCGATGCTCACAACCGTCCATGTGCCTGTGGATGAGATGGGGCAGATGGTCGCAAAAATCCTGATCGACAGGATTGAGGGAGAGCACACCATTCCCTTGAAGCTCTACCTGCCATTCTACCTGGCTGTCAGGGAAAGCTGCGACCGGCCTCCAGTGAAAAAAAGGTCTTAAGAATTGATATTTCCCCCATTATTCAGTATAATAGAAAAGCTGTGTATTCGTACGCCCTTTTCCAGGCTCCGGCCTTCGGCGTGTACACACGAGAAAAGAACATATTATTGGGGGAGATCTACTTATGAAAACGAACAACAAATGGGCCAGCAAGATGGGCTTTATCCTGGCTACCGCCGGCGCGGCCATCGGCCTTGGGAATCTCTGGAAATTTCCGTATCTAATGGGGCGCAACGGCGGATTTCCGTTCCTGATCGCTTATCTGTTTTTTATCTGCATCCTGGGTGTTCCCGTTATGATTACGGAGATGTCCCTGGGAAGAAAGACCGGGAAGAATCCCGTTCTCGCGTATGATACGATTCATCCGCATGCCCGGATCGTCGGCTGCTTCGGCGTGCTTGCCGCCTTCGTCATCTTATCCTATTACGCCATTATCGGCGGCTGGATCATCAAATACTTTGCCAGCTATGCCACCACCTTTCAGCCGCCGGCCGATTTCGGTGCGTTTACGGCGAAGCCTGTGGAACCGCTGGTCTGGTTTTTCTTATTCATGCTGATTACCGGCCTGATCTGTTATTTCGGTGTCAGTGGAATCGAAAAGGCCAGTAAATTCATGATGCCTGCGCTGTTTATCATCCTGATAATTATTATTGTCCGCGGCGTCACTCTGCCAGGAGCCGGGGAAGGGCTTGCGTTTATCTTCTCTCCGCGTTTCGATGCATTTAACATTACGTCCGTCAGCGCGGCGCTGGGACAGGTTTTCTACTCATTAAGCCTCTGTATGGGAATCACTATCACCTACGGAAGCTATCTGGACAGAGATATCAGCATTCCTAAAAGCTGCATCAACATCGCGGCCCTGGATACCGTAATCGCGGTTCTCGCGGGAATCGCCATTTTTCCTGCTGTATTTGCCAGCGGATTGGAGCCGGCCTCCGGTCCCAGCCTGATCTTTGTCACACTTCCAAAAGTATTTGATGCGCTGAAGGGCGGATCCGTTTTCGCAACCCTTTTCTTCCTGCTGGTATTTTTTGCGGCCGTGACGAGTGCTGTCGCACTCCTGGAGGTATGCGCCTCCTTCGTCATGGGAACCTGGCACTGGAGCAGAAAAAAAGCTGTGCTTCTCTTAACCACGGCGATCTTCCTTCTTGGAATTCCCAGCTCCCTGTCCTTTGGGCCGCTGGCGGATATCTCCATACTGAACTATAACATTTTCGATTTCGTCTGCATGCTGACGGACAATATCTTCCTGCCTCTGGGCGGCATCTTCATGTGCTACTACGTCGCATGGAAATGGAATCCAGAAAAGCTGGTCGAAGAAATCGAACACGGCGGAGTGCGGTTTAAGCTGGCTAAAGCCTGGATTTTCCTGATTAAGTTTATTACGCCGGTGATGGTGGCGATCGTTACTATCACGGGATTTATCACGATCTACCATACTGTTACGGGCAGATAATCCATACTCCCCCGCTGACTGAATATTTATAGAGATGCAGGAATATATTTAACCATATCTGTTGGGACAAAATATGGAGGAGAGATATGTGCACTGCAATCGCTGTTCAGACACCGCAAAGAGAAGTTTATTTTGGCCGTACCATGGATTTTTCTTATCCACTGGATCCGGAACTGTATTTTATTCCGAAAGGATATGAGTGGAAGAATCTTCTGAATACGCACAAAATCCGGAACCAATATAGTTTTATGGGGATTGGCCAGGATATTTCCAGGGTCTTCTTTGCGGACGGAGTGAATGAGATGGGATTTGCGGCCGCAGTTCTGTATTTCCCGGATTATGCCGCGTATGATCCCATCGCCGCCCCGGATTCGAAGGGAATCTCTGTGGCCGCCATCGAGCTTGTCGGATTTCTGCTGGGCCTGTGTGCTTCCGTGGATCATGCCGCCTCCCTGCTCCGGACCATCCGAATCGTGGGGGTAGAAGACTCCATTACGCACTCCATCGCCCCGCTCCACTGGATTTTGACGGATAAGAGCGGGAAATGTATGGTTGCGGAGAAGACAGCCTCCGGCCTTCATTTAATGGATAATCCCATGGGGGTGCTGTCTAACAGCCCCGACTTCCCATGGCACCTGACGAATCTGCGCAACTTTATGAACGTGACTTCTGTTCAGACTCCTGAAAAAGAGTGGGATTCTGTCAGCCTTACGCCGTTCGGACAGGGCGGCGGCACCTTTGGACTTCCGGGTGACTTCACACCTCCTTCGAGATTTGTGAGGGCGTCCTGGATGAAGAGCCATACTCCGATTCCGGAAAACAAACAGGAAGCCGTCAATACCTGTTTTCATATCATGAACAGCGTTACCATTCCGAAGGGCGCCGTCATGACCTCCCGCGGCACACCTGATTATACGCAGTATACTGCATTTATGAATCTTTCTACGCAGGAATATTTTTTTAGGACTTACGATAACAGCCGGGTTACGGCGGCGAGACTCCCTGCGGCCACTGGCCGTGATTCTAGGGCTGTGTCTCTGGGACGCATAAATAAACCGTCGGTGTTCGACCGGCGGGAGATATAGTGGAGAGAGGTATCGGAGTTGGAGATGTCGAAGCGGGAGGTATCGGAGGCAGAGGTATCCATGGGGACCGTATAATCGGTCGTTTCATACTGCAGACAAACACAGTTTTTATAATTTCTTTTTGATAATTGTATAATATTTATAATGTATAAAACGAAAGGGCACCAGATCATAAACGCTATCTGGTGTCCTTTATACTATTCATGAAACTGTAAATAAACAATATCTATCATAGAATATCTTGAAAATAATTTAGAAAGTTCTTCTTCTTTCTTATTTCTTCGGACTCTTTTTGTTTTTCTTCCTCATCGAGTTCCTGAACCACCTGCGCATCACCTGTTCCCGAAAGAGCTTCAAGCAGCTTGCGTATTTCATTTTGGGCCAGGGAACCCGAACCCAAGGACAGACTCACCATTAAGATGAGAAATAATTTATATAGCTTTTCTTTCATTCATTCCTCCAATTAAATCTTTTCTTTACTCTCATAATAAGCATGTGGCTGATACTCACTATCCGTTTGCATACAAAAAGAAAGCCATCGTTTAACTTTAAAAATGGCTTACAACCACCAGCACACTTGCAATGCTTGGAAAAGGATTTGATTCAATCGTCCAGACGTACCTTTTGATTAATTAATGTCCATTCATCAGGCAATAATATAAACAAGGCCGAAAAGTAAAACAGAAAAACTATGATAAGAAAAAGAAGCGGGCCGAATCCTTTTGGAACAGCTGCTGTTATCATTTCCGCATGAGAATTATTTTTGTTCAAAAATGATGCTTTAAAATGGGTAGTATCGTCATCATTTTCATTGGTAACGATATTTTCAGAAATTGCCATTGTCTCAATTACAGTTGGCTTATCTAATAATTCATAAAGATTATAATTACTACAAAAGAGCACATTCATAGTTAAGCCCATAACAAAAAGAAGCATAATGAAAAAGATTAAAATACGAAACAGGTGATTTTTCTTATTATTTATTCCCATTATAACTCCCTTCTGAGCTGCCTCTACGTTCCATGTGACCAGCTGCATTGATTTTAATTCTATCTATGGAGACGTCAGATAATTCCCACTTATCTTAATTATACAATAGTTCAGACCAGAAATACAGCGGTGCATATTTATTTTTGAAAATACACTGCTATACAATCAAATGAACTTTGTCTACAGTCAGAGGCGGCCGTATAACCGGTCGCTTTTTCATAAAATGCACATGGAGACTCGTGTCTTTAGACATGAGAGGAATTGTGCCCCTCCTGACTTTTTCGCGAGCTCCTTCTCCTTTTTGTTTTTTTGTTTTTCAAACATTTGTTTGCTTCTTACTCCTAATTATGGTAAAATATACTTAGTCCATAAATCTATTATGAGGTATAAAATCTATGAAATCTATTACCATTACTGCTAAAGTCAAACTATACCCTACATCAGAACAGATGATTATTTTGAATAAGACACTGTCCGTTATCCGGGATGTGCTGAACTTTGTCTCCACATTCGTTTTTGGACAGGAAGGAATACGATATCTCGAATTAGACCATGCCTTATACTACCCGGTCAGGCAGCAGTTTGGGCTCCGCTCTCAGATGACTCAGAGTGTATTTAAGACCGTCCTTGCAAAATATAAATCCATGAAAAGCAATGGACACCCCTTTTCGAAAGTATCTTTTCGAAACTTCGAGTATGATCTGGTCTGGAACCGGGATTATTCCATATCGGATCAGTCCGTCAGCTTAAATACCCTTTCCGGCAGGTTACATATTCCCTTTGAACCCAAAGGGATGGAACACTGGCTACATGCCGGCGGACGCTTTGGTACTGCCAGGCTGATTCGGAAAAACAGGAAATATTATCTGCATATTCCAGTCACTCTGGAAGTAGAAAGTATGAATATCTTAAACCATATCGTTGGAATTGATCTGGGTATCAACCATTTGGCAGTATCCTTTGATGATGAAGGGAACACCCGGTTCTTTTCCGGCCGCGCAGTCAAGGAAAAGCGTGCGAAAGCCCTTGCCCTGCGCAAGCGCCTGCAGGCATGTGGAACAAAATCAGCAAAGCGGAAGCTAAAAAAGCTCCGTGAGAAAGAAACCCGTTACGTAACCGCGGTAAACCATGCGGTTACGAAGGCACTTATCTCACAGTATGGAGCCGGAACGCTTTTTATTATTGAGGATTTAACCGGGATACGCACTGCTACAGAACAAGTTCGTTTGAAATCCCGGTACGTCATGGTCTCCTGGGCATTCTATCAGTTCCGTGAGATGCTGGAATACAAAGCTGCGCTGTCACAGTCAGAAGTCCTTGCGGCAGACCCGAAGTACACCAGTCAGAGTTGTCCGGTCTGTGGGAATACGACAAAGGCTAACCGCAGCAGAAAGAGGCATGAATTTTGCTGTACTGCATGCGGTTACCGAAGTAATGATGACCGTACCGGAGCCATAAACATCTACCGTAAAGGATATAATACTCTGTTCGCAGAGGCCTGTTAGGCAGAACCGAAGCAGGCGGGCTGCCGTCAATCAGCCTATTGTAGCCAACGTTTGAGGTAGGAGACATGAATCACATGTCGTACTACGTGTAGTTGAGTTACAAGCCCGTGCCTTTAGACATGGGTAATTGACGTGCCCTATTAACTCCTCACAAGCCATTCTTGACAATTCCGATATTTGTGGTAGACTAATATCTGGCTCTTAATAGTTTGCATACAAACATTTCACATGCAAACTATTTTATCTGAATAAATCATAAGGAGGTCTTATGGATAAAAGTCTTCACTATTTACTGATGGCAACCCACTCACTATTTCAAAAAAAGGTATTCAGCGGGCTCAGCGATTTGGGGCCCGGGCAGCCGAAGATTCTGGACTATCTCGGGCTTCATGACGGAAGTGTGCAGCGCCGGATCGCTCAGGGCTGTCAGATCGATCCGGCCACGCTGACCGGTCTTCTTACCCGTATGGAGGAAAAGCAGCTGATTGAACGCCGAACCGAAGGCGGTGACCGCCGCTCCTTTCACGTCTATTTAACACCGCTTGGCTGGAAAAAGCAGCGGGAGGTAATGGAAGTTTTTCAAAAATGTGAAGAAGAAATCTGCGGCGGACTGAGCGTTTCCCAGACGGAAGCGCTCAAAGAAACACTGACGGCCCTATGCCGCAATATGACTGATTTGGAGGTACTGCAATGACCCGCAGAGAATGGTGCAAACGATATCTGTTTTTTCTCGCCGGACTTTTTATTAACTCGTTCGGCGTCAGTTTTATAACCAAGGCCGCTTTAGGGACTTCGCCAATATCCAGTGTCCCCTATACGTTAAGTCTTGGTTTTTCCCCTACCCTGGGTATGTTTACCCTGTATATGAGTATTGTGCTGATCCTGATTCAGATGATTCTGCTGCGCAAAGATTTCCCCCGCCAGTATCTGCTGCAGATTCCCGTATCCTTTCTGTTTTCCTGGTTCATTGACATGACCATGGAACTGTTGGGATTCCTTTCACCTGCTGCTTACCCGGCCAAGGTCATATGCCTGCTGCTGGGTTGTGCCATTCTGGGGTTCGGAGTATTTATGGAAATGGCCGCAGGCGTGGTCATGCTGCCTGGCGAATGCTTCGTCAATGCCATTTCCAGGACATTCCATACTGACTTCGGCAGAACCAAGGTGGCTTTCGATACCTCAATCACCGTTGCCGCCGCCATCATTGGCATCGTCCTTTACAGGGAACTGGCCGGAGTGAGGGAAGGGACCATTGTGGCCGCTGTCCTTGTGGGGATGATCGCCCGCCGTCTAAACTGTACCATCGGGCCAAGAGTCAATCTCCTGCTGGTGCGGTAACACGGCCGGTCTCCCCCATTTACCCTGGCTGCCACAAAACAGAGCGGCGCCAGGCTTCAGCACCCAGCTGATTTCTGCCAGCGCTTTTTTAAGATGAGGCATGATATGCAGTACATTGGAGATAACTGCTCAATATCTGCCTCTTTCCCTGCATTTACTTTTCCCGCATTTACTTTGCGCAGAAGCTCGTCTCATCGAATTCATTGTGCAGCGCTATAGTGGCTCTAAATGATGGAGCGTCATCTTAATTCTTAAAGTAATAAATTCCTTTTACATATCCTTTCTGATCTCTGATCAGGCGATTGCCCTCATACTCAGCACTGCTGTTCCCATGAAATTCAATCTTCTGACAGGTTCCGGTTCCATCTGCAAGATCGTCAAACTGATAGCCGGTTCCCGTATCAGCTCCCTTCAGCACATAGATATCCCCTTTATATACAGGTTTCATTATCATACCCAACATATTTTGTGACACCGTATAGCCGCCGTCATAAGCCCCCTCATCCAGATGCACACGGATAAGTTCAGACCCTGAACCCTGAGATCCGGTCTGCAAGGCTATCTGATAGTTAAAATATGAACCTTCATTCAGCTTCTCCAAAAATGCAGTCTCTCGGGTCAGCGTATTGACAGTCACCTCAACGCGTTCTCCCAGTTCCATTTTCCTGTGTTGTTCCTCTGAAATGGTAACAGGAAGAGAGATGGTTCCCTGCACACAGTAATAGATCCCTTTATCCACTGCATTCTGACCAAATTTCATACCGATCACCTGCGTATAGGGAAGCAGCTTCAAGTAGGGAGCCGTTGGAAGCTGGTTATAGGCCTCGCGATACTCCTGTACCTTCTTCTCATCAAAATGCGCTTCCGCATTCTTCACAAACTCCAGATTCTTTTTTTCCAGAATGGTAAGCGCCTCCTCGTCAAAATCCTCCGGCTCCACAAGCCCCCGGTACCAGTCTGTCCCTTCAAAATAGGTCTTCAGTTCATCATCCTGAAATTTTCGTCCATACGTAGCATAAAACTGGTTCCGAAGCAGCCTGAGCGTTTTCTGATCCAATCCGGCCAGATCCGTCTCATTCAAAAGCCTTCCTAACGAATCCGGCAGTATCAACTGATTATTCCACGTGATCCAGTCACAGTAATCACCCGTTTCCGCGCCCTCTCCTTCCAGTGTAAACGCATTATCAGCAGTGAATCGCAGGACGTACGTTTTCATATTTCCCCCGCCATCTGTACCGTTTAGCGTATATTCCTGAATATCAGGCTGATAGTACATATCTGCTTCCATTAACAGATTCCACGCATGCTTAAAATCGAGATTTCTGCAAAAAATATTTACAGTCAGCTTTTTCGTATTCGTTCCGTGGTCTCCTGGAACAATATGCGCAATCAGGCGAACCTGACAGGCCCTGTAATACGCCTTGCAGACAGCCGGTGCGATAATATCTGTTGATGATAACGCAGAATTCTGCCCGGTAGTTTCTGACACTGCCACTGTTTCAGATGCATCTTCTATGTAAGTGCCATTGTTTTTGACGTTGTCTGTGTTTTTTTCTGTTTCATCCGAGGATTTAGTGCCGCTTGAATTATTTGTGTTGTTTGTATTATCTGTGTCGTTTGTATTATCTGTGTTGTTTGTATTATCTGTATTGCTTACACTACTTCCACCATTCTCCCCCTCCTCCTGGCATTCCCCATCTCCCTCACTTCCCACCGTCTCAGACGCCATTCCCATTCCCGCTCCTGCTCCCGCTTCCGCGTGTATTCCGTCCTCCCTCATTCCGCACGCAGTCAGTGCTGCCGCCATAAAAGCCAGTACAACGGCCAAAACACCCGCCACCTTTAATTTCATTTTTACTTTCATAATTATTTTCGCCATCATTTTCATGATTATTTTCATACTCATGTTCATTCCCCCGCTCCATCTCACCCTCATACAATCTCCCCCGCTCCTATTCCGCCTTCTCAGGCAGCAATATCCTCAGCTCAAACCAATGGTTCTTCACCGAGGCCGTCACCGATCCCCCGTATTTTCTGGCCGTGCTCTGAATGCTCTTCAAGCCATACCCGTGAAACCTTGTGTCCTTCTTCGTCGTGACCGGCATTCCGTCCTTGAGCACCGGCTCTTTTTCACAGTAATTTTCCACGCGGATCCGGACAAACCCTTTCTGTTTCACCACCGATAAATGAATCAGCCTCTTCTCGCTCTCTTCCTCCGGAATCTGTCTGACGCTCTCGATGGCATTATCCAGCGCATTGCCGAACAGGCTGCTGATATCGATGGTATCCATGAAATGCAGCGCCCTGCCATCGGCCACGCAGGTAAGGCTGATATTCTGCCCCTGGCAGTAGATGCTTTTACTTGTAAGAATCGCATCCAGCACCTCATTTCCCGTCTTATTCTGAGTTTCATAGATCTTGATCTCCCGCTCCATTCTGTCCAGGCAGTCCGTCTTCTCCTCGGAGCGCACTTCGCTTCGCAGCACCGCGATCTGGTGCTTTAAATCGTGGTATTTCTGATTCACCATATCGATGCTTTCCTGGGAGATCTGATAGTTCGCATACTGCATCTGCAGCATTTTCTGCAGCGCGTCTACCTCAAATTTCATCTGAAGCTCCTTCACCTGGAGATGGTATGCGTAGAGGACGGCCACCCCACCTAAATCCACAAATGTCCGAATAATATAAATTTCCGACAGGAAACGGCTGCTGAACGGCGTGTTGTCATAGACATAGCTTAAATTGCTCATCAGATAGATTCCTGCGCTGAGAATGATTGCGGAAAAACACTCCCTTCGTGTAATCCGTATCTCCACCTCATCCGAGGACTGCTTCGTATCCAGGAACCAGAACACGGCAAATACCACGGCATAGACCACAGCAATCAGAAGGAGGCTGGTAAGATAGGAACGCTTCAAATGCAGCCCCGCCACCGAATAGAAGTAAATCTGCCAGCCCAGGGAGGCCGTAAACTCCCCGCAGATAAATGCCCGCGCACAGTAATATCCGGCTACTGTCGGCGTAAAATCCGCACACGTATAGATTTGGAGGAACAGTATAAAAATGCATAAGGCCATGATCGGCAGGAAGAAAATTCTGTCCGGATTTGCCGTCACCGTCATGAGAACCGTGATGGCGATCAGGAAGCAAAGCTGAACGCCCCACCAGCCCCGGCTCTTTATGCGCTTCTTATTCTGCATCACAATCAGCAGGGCCGACAGCCAGTATGCGATTGCGTAATAGTATCCTGGCGTATCCGCCAGGTTCATCGTATTCATCTTATTTTCCCACCTCGTTCATGTAATCGTTGAGCACATCCAGAAACGCTTTCTTTCTGGAACGGCTGACCAGCACGGGGACTCCGCCCACGGTCGCTATGCCGTTCTGGAAATTCTCCACATGTTCCAGATTGACGAGATAACAGCGGTTGCACCGGAAAAATGTATTGCTGTGAACCGCATCTTCGACCTCGTTCATCGTGCCCTTCGAACGAAACTTCCCCGCTGCCGTATAATAGATCAGATCGTGATCCTGCACCTCCACGTAATAGATCTGGGAAATATCGATCTTCTGCATTCCCCCTTTTACCGCAATTGTCAGATACTTCCTGTCCCTCTTCTTCATACGCACCAGCGCCCTGTCGATCCGCTGGGAAAATGCGAAATAGGACACCGGTTTTAAGACGTAATCCAGCGCGTCCACCAGGTAGCCCTTGATCGCATACTGGGGCATATTGGTGATAAAAATAATGACGACTTCGCTGTCATGCTCACGAATCTTTTCCGCCGCCGTCATTCCGTCCATAAACCGCATCTCAATATCCATCAGAATGATATCGTACTCCGCTTTATAATCTGTCGCAATGTCTTCCCCATCCTCAAATACCGTAATCTTTATTTTCTCCCCACTGTCCGCTTCATAGTGACGCAGATGCTCTGTCAGGCTTTCCGCATAATTCCGATCATCTTCTACTAACGCAACATGAATCATGGACTTTTCCCCTCTTTCTGCTACCCAATACTTTCCTATTAAATTATATACCACAAAAGAACCCCAGAGACAACCGTCTGGCTGTCTCCAAGATTCCTTCTCTCGTTGCAGTTCACAACCCCGTCATCCTCTGCTTCCCGGTCTGCCCCGGCTGGCTCATGGGCCGTTTCCAGTTCAAGTTTCGGGGATAAGCACTTCTAAACGTGCAGAATTTTTCTAAAAACCAGGGGAAATTCCCAAACTCGCTGCGCTCAAACAGGTGGGAATTTCCCCTGAACGAAAAATCCTGCGCGTTAAGAATTGCTAATCCCCTGCAAAGTCACTGGAAACGGCCCATGAGCCAGCCGGGGCAGACCGGGAAGCAGAGGACGACGGGGCTGTGAACTGCAACCTTCTCTTCCGTTTCTGTCCCTTACCGCTCCTTTACGACACGGAAAAAAGATGCAATAATGTTAAATACAATGGCCAGCAGACAGAATACCATGCCGATGACTGCACTCTTCATATCCGCCATAGTCTGTGCGTTGTTTTCAAACGTCATGATCGAGGCGATACCTGCCACGCGGCTCGAAATGAAGAGAACCAGTGCTGCCGTGAGCAGAACCCCGGCGATCACAGGCAGGAGGTCCAGATAGATTTTCGATCCGGCCCTTTCGTATCCGATGATGTAAACCAGCTCCAGCACACAGGCCGCCGCCAGACACACCACCTGAGACAGACTGACTCCCAGATTTCCGAAATAATCCGTATTGCAGTTTATATAATAAAATACCAGCCCTGCAATGGCAAATACCGTTGTTATTGCCGCAAGGTAAAATCCCGCGGACTGCTTTTTCAGAAAATTCATGCTTCTCCCTCCTGGCTCTCTTTCCGTTTTACACTCCTTAAGTACATGGCTGCTCCGCCCAGTGTCAGCAGCGCAAACACAATCCATGCCGCCGTCAGTGCGTTGTCATACCAGGTCCTCACGCTTACAATGCGGGAAGATTCTGCAAGGCCGTCCATCGCGTTGGAATTGGCCAGCGCATAGTTCTGCCAGAGCATTACATTCTTTAAATCCTGCATCATGGAAGCGTCTTTGCTGACCGCGTCCACGGTCCAGTACGGCCACTTCGCGGTGACTGCCGCAATGTCATTATCGCCGGTGTTGCAGGTCATCGTAACGCCGCAGTGAACCGCCTCCTTTAACACGCTGTAGTTGGCGTCCTGGATAAAGTCTTCCGACATCAGTCCCTGAAATCCCCATTCCTTATGAAGAATGTTCATGAGCAGTCCGTAATGCGCGTTGCCCGCCGTGCATCCAATCCGGTTAAAGGTTGTCATGACTCCCAGCGCGCCCGCATCCTCGATGCTGGCCTGGGTACCGCGGAGTTCATTTTCGCGCAGCTTCTGTTCCGTCATGAAAGCGCTGATACCCGACCGGTTGATCTCCGTGTCATTGGCTGCAAAATGCTTCGGAGCGATGATACATCCGTATTCCTTTCCTGCCGCGATGTAAGCCGCCGCCTGATAAGCAGTCAGCACCGCATCCTCCGAGTAGTACTCATGGTTTCTCGCATTGTAAGGCAGACGGTGCAGGTTGGTCCCCGCACCCCAGAAGATCGGTAAGTTGGACCAGATCGAATAATTTCCGATCACTCTGCCGTATTCCGCGGCCAGTTCTTTGCTGAAGGTCTGTGCAATCACGGTTTCGTTGCACATGGTTCCGAATTTATAGCTTAAATTCTTGTCGTCGCTGCTGACTGCGTAAGGATCTCCCGATTCGGCATCCGTATTTGCATACTGTCCGAGTGTGTAGGAATTAATTCCGTTAGGCCCGTCGTTCTGAACCGCCTCCGGGGACACGATGGATTCGATCGTCTTCGTGCTGGTGCCTCCGAAACCGGTACGGATCATGGCTTCTTCCAGCGTAATCTGGTCGATCAGCTGCTGCCATCTGGGATCATTGATATCTTCCACTCCCTTTAAGGCCGCAAGCGTCAGGCCGTTGTCCGCGCCAAAGGTAACGGAGGATGGATCCCCCTGTTCCCGGATCTCCACCAGGTCATTTTTAAGGACTTCCAGCATTTCCTCTGTGGCAGTTAAATCCTTATAGGTTTTCGGCCACGTACCGGACCAGTCGCTTCTCGTTAAGTAAGTAACCGTACCGGGCATATAGTAATTTAAATCGGCGTCGCCAAGCTGATTCTCGACCGCGGTTCCATTGGCACTGTATGCAAAGGTTGTGGAATCAAAGGAATCCAGCGTCCATGTTTTCACACAGTCTTGATTTCCGTCTTCCGTCATGCCGTCCGAGACGGTCTTTCCCTGCGCCGCAAGCACGTTGTTTACCGCCTCATGGGAGCCGTTGCCCAGCGTAAAATAGTAGGTCCCGTCGTCTAAGATAAAGCAGCCTTTCGTCCCCGCCTCATTGTCACTGGCGCTGTCCCAGCTGGTCATATCCTGCGCGTCCGCTGTGATCGTGACCGTCACGGATTCTCCGGGATTTAACAGCTCCGTCTTCGCGTAGTCGAGAAGCTGAACCGCGGATTTCTCTACCTGATTCTTCTGATCGTACTCCGTATAGGGCAGGGAAACGTAAAGCTGAACCACATCTTTTCCCGCAGTGCCGCCGGTATTGGTCACAGTAACCGCCGCCGTCACTGTTTTGGCCGCCAGATCCACTTCCAGGCTGTCCAGGGTCTGGCTGAAGGTCGTATAGGAGAGGCCGTAGCCGAAGGGATAGGAGACTTCCGCATCGTACTGCCAGGATGTGCCGTTTACACTTCCCACCGCATCGGAGGCATTTCCCTGTCCCAGAACGCAGTCCGCATACCTCGTTTCATAATATTTATATCCCGTATAGATGCCTTCCGCTTCCACCAGCGCGGAATTAATGGAATAAGCCGAATCCGCATTGGTGTATTCGAAATTCCCGTAATTCTGTGCGGCCGGAGAATTGCTGTTCTTTACCGCGTACGTATCGGTCAGATGGCCGGATGGATTGGCCGCTCCGCTTAAAATATCGGCCACACCGTAGAATCCGTATCCGCCCGGAAGTCCGATCTGTAAAATGGCATCCACACCCGTGTTGTTCTTGATCTCGTCGATTTCCATGGCGCTGGCATTGTTCAAAAGCACGATGACCTTTCCGCCGGCTGACTTTTTCGCATCCACCGCGGCCTGAATGATCTCCCGCTCCGTATCCGACAGGCCCAGCGGATCCGTCTGATTTAAGCTCTGCTCCGGATTAACGCCGTCTTCTCCAGGCATATAGTTGCCGTTTTCCGTAGCGGCGCGGGCCAGGGTCACCACCATGACGTTATAATCGGAAAGGCTGTCCTTCCATCCCGGAGCGGCGCTGTCCATGGCCTCCTCGTCGGCTTCCAGACTGGTAAAGGTTCCCGTCGTGGAAGGCGCTGTCGTCCGGTAATACGTGGTCTTTCCCCACGGGAGGATGGCTTCTGATTTGAAGCTTTCCTTCATCCCCTCATACATGGACTGTAAAACCGGATTGATTACAAACCCCTTCGAGGCGAAGGCAGTCACCATATCGACCGTATCCGCGTCGGTTCCCGTATTTACGGACAGCGTGCTTCCGAAATCTCCGCCCTGTACCGGATAATAGCTGCTGAAGCCCAGCAGGGATACCTTCTTCGTCTCCGCCTCCGAGAGAGGGAGCGCGCCGTTATTCTTGAGAAGCACGGAGCCTTCCTCATTCATACGCTCTCCAAGATC
Organism: Hungatella sp. L36; assembly: GCF_014288035.1. Classification (NCBI taxonomy): domain Bacteria; kingdom Bacillati; phylum Bacillota; class Clostridia; order Lachnospirales; family Lachnospiraceae; genus Hungatella; species Hungatella sp. L36. The sequence continues at coordinate 118,805 of NZ_JACOPC010000017.1, forward strand.
CTCAATGGCGTCCAAAAGCTCTGTCGTACTCTTATAATCAGAAGCGTATGTATACAGTTCCTCTGCAGAAGCCCCCTCGGTGAGAATCTTCGAACTCTGTGTTCCAAGGAATTTATCAATATCCGTTCGAAATCCGCCGATCACCATGGCTGCGGATAAGGATACTGCCAGAAACGATGCGGTAAGCGTCGTTACCCCCCGCCAGATATGACTTTTTACTTTCATCTTCTACCTCCTCTTATTTAGTGCCCCTGCCTTTTTATCAGCAAGCTTTTTCTGATATTTTTCTTCTTCCCGCTCGTAGCTTAAGCCTTTCTTTCGGCAGTACGCCCTTAATTCCTCTTTGCGGGCCTCCTCTGCCGCACGCTCCGCTTCTTCCTGTTCCATGCGGAGACGCTCTTCCGGCTCGATCCATTGGCCGCCGGCGGCCAGAACCGCCTTCTTCTGGTGCTCCAGAATGATCTGCTGGTCCGCTTTCACATGCTTTTCAACCTTTAAGAAGCCCATCAATACAACGATGGCCGCGTAACAGATCAGCTCGATGGCCAGATAGCAGACTACCAGCATCGTCTGAACGCCTGCGTTCTGCACAGCCGCGGAAGCATCGTATCCGCTGGCCGTTAAAAGGGCATTGATGATGCCATTTCCAAGGCCGGTCATGCCTACCATGATGGCGCCGTATACCGACATGGTGAACCCGTCGCTCCGGAATCCATTTCTGGCCTCCAAGTGGTCCAGCACATCGGACAGCAGCGCCAGTGTCACATACATGGCCGGTATGGAACCGATCCCCTTTAAAATCACACCGACGCAGACAAGCATGAAATTATGGACATCTATAAAGCTCACAAGTCCGCCCACTACGGAGACGGCAAGTCCAATCGTTACGGCCCGCTGTTTTCCCAGTTTATTGGCAATCGGCCAGGCGATTACCATGCCCACTGCCGTCGGAATGCCTCCGATCAGCCCCAGGGTCCCCATGGCCGCGCCTGCTGCCGCTTCGCTCGTAATTCCATCAAACATCCAGCGGCAATAATAACTCATGGAGCCATTTTTTACGAGTCCGCCAAACTGAAACAGCAGGAAATACAGGATAATGATCCACCAGTACCGGTTCTTTACACACGCCTTCAGCTGCTTCATCATGGGAAGCTTCTCCTCCCGGATATCCAGCTTCAGGTTTTCCTCCGTGATCCGCTCCCGCGTAAAATAGTACTCCAGCATGATTCCCAGAAATGTGACGATACACAGGATCACCATCACCATGCGCCAGTTACTGTAGCTTGCCGCGGTGTCGATCACGCCGTCCTTCTCCACAAACAGGAAGCTCTGAAGCAGCATCGGCACCAGTATGCTCGCGCCGATTCCCACCGCCGCCACACCGGAGGCGTTGGAAAAGGTGGCCAGCATTCCGCGGTGGTTTAGATTTCTGGTGGACAGGGCCACCATGGAGCTGTGGGCCGTATAGAAAAATGGATACGCCACGGCGTAATACAGATTATAGGATAAGGCGATCCACACCATCTGCATGGCCGGGCTTGCCCCCTGAGGGGATAAGAATAAGAGGGCGATGGCAATGACCACCAGCGGAGCCGAGAGGAACAGATAGGGCCTCGCCTTCCCCTGCGGCGTCCTCGTATTATCGATCAGCCGCCCCACTACGAGATTACCGATAATAACGAAGATTACGGAGACCATCGGCAGAAATGCCGAGAAACGTCCAAACCGCCCCGTATCCGTCCAGCCAATCACATCGGAATAGTACCGGTTTAGATAGGAGCCAAACACGGCGTTAGATATAAACGCGCAGAACGGTCCAATCAAATATCCCAGCAGCATCTCCCTCGTCTTTACATTGGCTGACGTGATTTTTGTCCGCATCAGCGGATTTTCAAAAAAGTTGCCTGTCTTCATTTCTGTTTCCCTTCACTCATCGTATATTTTCCGCTTCCCAGCGTCCTCTTTGTGCCGCTCGGCATGGTCAGATAACAGACCGTTCCCACCGGCACCTCCACCGTGATGGTAAAGATCCCATTTTTCAGCTCCCATTCGCTGGAAACCGGCCCGTAAGCGGTTATCACACGGCCTTTGGCCCACGTAATGCCGCCTCCCATAAGCGGTTCTATCTGAAAGGACTTATAACCGCCTTCTAACGCTTCTATGCCGGCGATCCGGCGGTATAAGAAGTCTCCAACCGCACCGCTGGCGTAGTGATTGAAGGAAACCATGCCGCCGGTGCCGTCGTCGGCCCCCGTGTTGCAGGTTCCGTCTTCCCGCAGGGCATCCCACCGTTCCCAGATGGTCGTACCGCCCACCTTCATCTCGTACAGCCAGGATGGGCACGTATCGGTCAGAAGCATCTGGCAGGCGTCCTCGCCGTAACCGTTATCCGCCAGGGCAAACAGGACGAAAGGTGTTCCTGGAAATCCGGTGCCGATATGGTAGTCATTATCCCGGATCAGGCGGACCAGATGAGCCGCCGCCTTCTTTTTATCCTGTGCGGATAGCATCTGGTAGTAGAGTGGAAGCACGTAGGCGGTCTGAAATTCGGGTCTGACCGTGCCATCCTTCTCCATCAGAATCTCCCGGTACGCGGCAGAGGTCTCCGCACTCAGCTTTGCATAGTATGCGGCGTCCTCCTCTTTTCCCAGCAATCCGGCAATTTCTGAGACAATGCGGGAAGAGTTGGCAAGGCATGCCGTCGCCGTCCATTTGCCTCTCCCCATCCATGCCCACATGCCGATTCCCGGTGCGCACCAGTCTCCATAGTGGTGAAGCAGCTTCCAGATTCTCCGGTGTTTGCCAAAGGAAAACAGGCCGGCCCAGAATTTGCACGCGCCGATATACCGCTTCATGACGGGATACATGCGGCGCAGGAGATCCCGGTCTCCTCTCGCCCGGTACTCTGCCCAGGGAACCAGGATACAGGCGTCTCCCCAGTGGTCTACCGCCATGGGAATCATGATCTCCCACTGCAGCGGGACCCTCACTAAAGGTACCGTCATGGGAATGCCTCCGCCCCTGCTCTGCTCGGATTTCACATCCCGCAGCCACTTTTCCAGGAAACGGCTCATATTGAAGTTATAGGCGGCTGTCGGCGAGAACAGGGCGATATCCCCCGTCCATCCCATGCGCTCGTCTCTCTGAGGACAGTCCGTGGGAATATCCACGAAATTGGACTTCGCCCCCCACTTTATGCTGCTCTGCAGCTGATTGACCAGATTATGGGAACAGCGGAAGTCCCCTGTCTCCTCAATATCGGAGTACAGCGCCGCCGCCGTCAGCTCCAGGTCCTTTTCTTCGATTCCCTCAACACCCACATACCGGAATCCCATATATGTCATCCGCGGCGAATACGTCTGCTCTCCGTCCACACAGCAGTAGACCGCTTCCTGTCTGGCCGTCCGCAGCGGTTCCGTATAGAGCTCGCCGCCCATCAGAATCTCGGCATGTTTCCAGACGATGCGCTGGCCCTTTCTGCCTCTCAGCCTCGCACAGATCACCCCGGCAAAATTCTGTCCGAAGTCATAGATCAGCATGCCGCTCTTCGCTCTGGTAACCGAGACCGGCCGGAAGAGCTCATGCGCCCGGACCGGCACGCCATACTGCGCCGTTATCTCGGGATGAATGCGGACTTCTTCCAGGGCGGCATTTCTCCATGAAATCTGATCGTATTCCACAGCCGCGTCATACACCTCGCCGTTATAGAATTCCGTCTCCCGGTATCTGCCGTCTTCCGTGACGCTCCACGTCTCATCCGTACCGATTACTTCCGTGCTTCCGTCCGTGTGCACGATACGCAGTTCACACAGCAGCGCCTGGCGTTTCGCATAAACCCGGTTTCTTCTCTTATAAGTAAAGGCGCCCACCGCCCAGCCGCCGCCGACAACCGCAATCAGCTCGTTGGTGTCTCTTAATGAGTCGGTGATATCATACGTCTGATACTGAAGCTGATGCCTGTAGGAAGTAAAGCCCGGTGCAAAATAGTCGTTTCCGACCTTCCCGCCGTTTAACTGCAGTTCATAGATTCCCAGTGCGGTCACATACAGCTTTGCGCTTTTCACCTCTCGAATCCCATCAATCTTCTTTCGGAAGGTCATGGTCTTCGGTGAGATTTTTGCTTCCTTAAAATGATAGGAGCCGTCGGTTATCCATTTCGCCGTCCATGGTGTATGCAGGCGGCCTGTTTCAAAATCCATGCGGGCCTCTGCCGTCTCCCCCGCGTCATCGGTCACATGGACCGTCACCGCATACCGGGTAAATGGCTCAAGCTCCGGCCCGCCATAGGGCACCGCTACCTGGTCTTCCGTCACGGTGCTCCATCCGTTCATCCGAATGACCGCGCTCTTCAGTGATACATTCTCCCGGTCACTCTCCAGGTAGTAGGAAAATCGCGGCCGGGGATTGTCCGTCACGCATTCTTTTGTCAGATTTTCTACTGTCAGTCTGCCTATTCTCAGCATTTTGTTCCTCCTGATACTGCTTGACGTAAGTACGTATTAAATAGTGCCTGAAATCTGTGTCACGTGTGTATCCGTGATGCGGCAGTGCCGCCTGACGCATTTAGGACAGGAGGCTCCGGAACCAGAATCCTGCATTCTCTCACGCCGTCGCTCACCACAGCCTCCACACGGCCTTCGCCATCAGCGCGGATCGCCGCCAGCGCTTCCCCGTAATACGTATCCGTCTCACGGTTTAAGTAGCCGTCCCGGTTAAACGGGCAGGCGCTGCCAAGCCCAAGAAGCGTTCCTTTTGATACCGTTACCCTGATTCTGCCGCGTTCCAGTGGCTTTACCGTGCCGTTTCTGTCTGAGTAGCTGAGCTTCACAAAGCAGATTTCTTTGGGAGCGCACGCTTTCTGCTCCGGTATGGCGTTTAAATACGTTTCATTTTCAGCGGTCTCCAGGGAATTTCTCGAAAGCTCATCACCATTTTCATCGTAGGCCACCGCGGTGATTTTCCCGCTGTAATATTTCGTCTCAAACTGTACCAGCCGGCCCGCCTTTACCCGGCGGCTTCCCACTTTTTTCCCATTGATAAACAGATCTACACGGGCGGCCCGGGCGTATACTTCCACGATAGCCGCATTGCCGTCGCATCCGTTCCAGGACCAGGACTGTCTGGCGTTGCTCATCTTCCAGGCAGAGGGCGTATGCCTGTCCTTCGTATGATTGACCGGACGCACTCCGATCACAGGTTTCTGTTCCAGTTCAAATGCCGCTTTTGTGTAAGCAGCCTCGGCAAGAGGATTTCCGATCAGATCCACACGGCCGCTGCCCGCCGTCATCCAGCCGACACAACCGTTATCCTTCGGCGCATAGTCTTCGTATTCCCAGGCGCCGATTCCGACCTCCCCCATGTAATCCATTCCGGCCCATACGAAATCACCGATAATCCGTGGATTCTTCTTTGCTGTTTCCCAGAAATCATAGGCGTCCGAGCAGAAGGTCTCGCTTCCCAGAATCAGGCGATCCGGGTATTTTCTTAAATCATGGCGGTAACGGAATATCCCATAGTTATAGCCCGCGATATCCATCGCCGCAAATGCATCTCTCGTCTTCCTGTCGCATTCATAAAAGACAGCCCCCAGCTTCATTGTCGTTCCGCCCAGAATGCCAGCCAGATTGTTGAAGAACTCACTTCCCACTGCTTTCTTCTTTTTTCCGGAGTTCTCTGCTTCTTTTTTGGCTTTCTTGTCGCTGTAGACGCCGAATCCGACCGAGCTTAAGAAGTTGAAAAATATGTTGATGCCGCAGGTAACCGGGCGCGTATCGTCCAGACTGTGCAAATATTCGGTCATCATGGAGGTCAGTTTAATTCCCTTTTTCTGGGCCGTCTCGGACACTTCATTTCCAGTGGAGTACATGATCACCGACGGATGATTGTAGTCTTTCTCAACCATATCCTTTAAATCCTGCTTCCACCATTTCGCGAGATAGTTTACATAATCATACTCCGTTTTGTGGATATACCAGACGTCAACGTACTCATCGAGAACCAGCATTCCCAGCCGGTCACAGGCGTTCAGCAGCGCCTTGGAACAGGGATTGTGAGCGGAGCGAAGGGCGTTGTAGCCATTTTCCTTCATAATCCGTACTTTTCGTTCCTCCGCCTCCGGAAATGCGCAGGCCCCCAGGATACCGTTGTCGTGATGGATACAGGCCCCACGGAGTATGACTCTTTTTCCATTTACCGTCAGCCCCTTTTCGGCGTTCCACTCCAGCGTTCGGATTCCAAATGCCACCTCGGCGGTATCCGCCTCATAGGTTACCCGGCACGTATACAGATTGGGATGGCCGCAGTCCCACAGAAGGGCATCAGGAATTTCCACACTCACACCGATCTTTCCCTCCGTATCGGCAGTTCCTCCCGTCACGACACGGCCTTCCCGCAGGATTTCAATCGTCAGGCGGCCCACATCTGTGGTATCCACCAGCACCTCGACAACCGCCGGCCGGATACTCTTCGTCCGTACCTTCAAGCCGTTCATCAGAATGTGCCGTTTTTCAGCGAGATACAGGGACACCGGACGATAGATTCCGGCTCCGGAGTACCATCTGCTGTTGGGCTGGTCCGCGTTGCGGGCAATGACCTCGATCCGGTTTGTCTCCCCGTATTTTAAATATGGATTTGCGTCTACGTAAAAATTCGTATAGCCATATGGGCGGAACGCCGCCTGCTGACCGTTAATCAATACCTCCGCATTGTGGTAGACCCCCTCAAATTCAAAGACCGCATCTTTGTCCTTGTAATCGGCCGGCACATGGAACTCCTTTTCATATAGATAATCGTGTCCCTCAAACCAGCATCCGTTGATACCGCTTGCGCTTTTTTCCGATCGGTTTTCAGCAAGCATGGCGTCATGAGGAAGTGTTACGGGACGGCCGGAAGGGCCGGGCTGGCCGGAATACCCTTTTTTATCGTCAGCTTCGCCGCTGAGATGCCTGTACGTCCAGTTTTCATTAAAATCAATCCGTTCCATTGTTCTTACCCCTCACAGCTTTTTGAATGATCCCATCATAACACTTCTTAGGGATAATGAACCGTCGGATACGCAAACGGTATGTTTTTTAACGTAATTTGGATTTGTTTTTGCTCATAATAACAGCCGGAGTGGGTGGGTGGAAATTCGAGGCGAAGGTTTTTGTATATTATAAACAAATTTTGTTTTCGATTTTTAGCTATTTTTTTATGGTTCTCTTTTGCTTAATTTTTAAGTAAGTATTTATATAAGTATATAATCGAAAAAATAAGAGTTAAAAAGATCTGCAAATCAGACGCTTATTCGCTGATTTGCAGGGCTTTTTAACTCTTATCTAAACTGCTGTTTATATTTTCTTAGTAAAGCATATAATTCTGTTTGCCTCTGTAAAATTCATTGCTCTATGAAATTGTAAGCTGTCATCATTGTCTAATTCACAATCACTGGCAAATTCTTTGCATCCCTTTGATTTCGCCCAGTTTTCACACTCCGCCAGCAGCGCTCCTGCATACCCTTTATGACGAAAGCCTTCTTTTACAAAAATGCCTTCCAAATATCCAACCGGACTCGTTTCTGTTCCTTCCACATAATCATATCTTAATTGGCATTGGGCAAAGCCAACGGGAATATCATTTTCATACTTTAAGAAGAATTGAGCCTCTTCTTTCATGAAGAGGTCTGAGAATTCATTATTTAACTCTTCAACGGAATGATTGCTCCACATCATGGCAGCTAAATTTGCTATTGCAGCTATATCTTTTTCTTCTGCCCTTTTAATCACGGTTATCCCTCCAAACCCAATTTTATCAAGTGCGCATGATCTTTTAAACCGGATATGCTGCTGTACACAAAATACTTCGTTCATTTTCGATAGCGGCATCTGCGGGCATGCTTTCAATTTTATAAGTATTTCGACGCCAAGAGACGGGATATCTCAGAATTGCCCGCCACAATGTTATTAACCATGCTGGTATCTGCCTGGGCTCCGCTGTAATCCAGGACGCTTCCGCCAGCCTCCCGCACCAAAAGCATACCTGCCGCAAAATCCCAGATCTTCAGGCCTATTTCAAAATAGCCTTCCAGCCTCCCGCAGGCTACATGTGCAAGATCGAGGGCCGCGGAACCGCTCCTTCTGATATCCTGGCAGTCCAGGAACAGGCGTTTAAACAGCTCAAAGTTTTCATCTGCCATTTCTTTGTGATAAGGCGAGGTGCCTATGGCAATCAGACTTTCCTCCATATGTGTAGCACCGCTTACCGTAATCCGTTCCCCATTCAAATAGCTGCCGCCGCCCTTTTTCGCCTGAAATAGTTCCTTGCTGTAGGGATTGTAGATCATACCAAGCACCACCTCTCCCCCGCCCATCAGAGCCAGGGAAATGCAGCTGGTATGGTAATCGTGAATCAGATTGGTGGTTCCATCCACCGGATCGAGCACCCACACGAGACCGGATTGATCGATTTCCTGGTTTGCCTTCTCCTCACTCAGGAACTGAATATGAGGATAAGAGGCCTCTAAATGCTCCTGAATATACTGCTGTACCGCGTAATCCACTGCTGTTACGTAATCCGCAATTCCCTTTGTCTGAACCTGCCCGGCGGCCGTTCTATCCTGAAACAGGTTTCCTGCCTGCCGGAGAAGGTGCTCCAGCTCCTCAATATTGATATTTACAGCGTCCATTTTCAATATCCCCTTCTTTCTTTTTCCACAGAACCGCCAGAAAGAGCCTGCATATCCGGCTTAGGCAGCATCCTGCTTATCTTTTGTTTCATCACAGTTTTCTGAAATTTATTTTTCTAAATAGTTACACTATATCAGATCACGGTTTAAATCTCAAGTCCGATATACCGCAGCAAACAAAGCGGCATAGCCCATATGGCCTATGCCGCTTTGTTTGCTGTTTTTATAAGAGGTATTATCTTCAGTCCGGTTATTAGATGAAATCAAAATCCTTTCCTGGAACGCCGCATACCTGAAGAAAAGCCATGACACTCTCTTTCTCCTTCTCCATATCCACACCGGCGCGTCCCAGCCTGTCGCAAAGTCCCAGCAGCGCCGCCTCCCGGATGTCCACGGAACGCTTCATCTCCTCCAGCTGTGCACGTGCGGTCCCTTTTGTCACAAACAGGATTTGCATATGGTATCGCACCAGCCCGCAGACGGCATCAATAAATGCCTCATCTTCTGTAAAGACCAGAAGGAACTCCCGCGCCAGTTCCGCCCCCTCCCTGTCATGATTGTAGGAGGTAATCTTTCCATTCCGGAATCTGGTAACGGACGGTTTTCCAATATCATGAAGAAGGGCAGCCCACATAAATACCTGCGGATTTTTGCTTTGTTCCCGGTGCTTAGCCGCCTCGTCTACCACCATCATTGTATGGATCCATACGCTGCCTTCCGGATGGTATTTCGGTGACTGCTTTGTCTGTTTCATTCGTTTCAGAAGATCGAAGGGGAAATGATTAAATTCTTCCGTTTCCCCTATTTTCTCCAGGTACTCGGATGGACGGTCGTCCAGAAGGAGATGTGATTCTATTTTTCTGTATTGCTCTTCCCTGTATATCTCTTTTTCATTTCTGTCTTTTAAGCTCATAACCATTTCTCCGTCAACTGCTCCAGTTTCTCTACTGGAGGCAGACATCTGCTGCCGCTGCAGAGATAGAACAGCATACCGTCTTCCGGCACCAGATAATCTCTGGTATATGGCGCCAGCTTTGCCAGTTCCATTTCATTGTCCGCAGTCTTCACCACGACGGCCAGTCCCGGCACCGTTTCTGACAGATATGCCAGACGGTTAAGCAGTGTCTTCTGCTCTGTATCGCGGACAGCAGGTGAAATCGTACAAACCAGTTCCTTTGACGGATACAGAACATTCATCATTGTCAGCAGCGCATAGCTGTGCCCGGAGGGATATCCCTCCATGGCGCCGGCCAGATAATGCAACTGCTGATCCAGTATTTCCTGCCATTTTGACTCCCCGGTAATCTGTACCAGCTGCTGAAGTCCCCGGGCAGCAGCCGAATTTCCAGAAGGCATTGCACCGTCATAAGTCTCCTTTGTCCTCACGATAAGCTATTCCCCGTCTTTTGCCGTAAGATAGAATCCGCCCCGCTCCCGGTCAAAAAACTGCTCAATCATCGTTTCCGCCCAGGCAGACGCACGCGCGAGATACTCTTCCTGGAAGGTCACCCTGTAAAGCTCCAGCAATGCGAGAATATAGCAGGCATAATCGTCCAGCTTTCCCTCTCCCGCAGCATCGCCATCACGATAGCGCACCATCAGCCGACCGTTCCTCGCAAGGTTTTTACGGATAAATGCTTCCGCCCGCACAGCCAGGTCCACATACTCCGTCTCACCCAGCACAGCTCCGGCCTTCGCACACGCGCAGATCATCCAGCCATTCCAGGAAACCAGAATCTTATCGTCCTTGTGAAGCCGGGTCCGTTGGAGGCGGTATTCATATAGCTTTTGAAGGTCAGCTATTGTCAGTTCCTTTTTTGCCTGTTCCGCTTTTGTGTATCCTGCGTTTACATCTTCCTCATACGCTTCATTTCCCAACAGATTCGGTATGCTTTTCCCTTCGAAATTTCCATGCTCTGTAATCCCATAACGGTCACAAAATGCCGTGCCTGCGTTTTCGCCCAAGACCCTGCATATTTCCTTTGGGGTGAAAACATAATACTTTCCTTCTACGCCGTCGCTGTCCGCATCCTGTCCGCAATAGAATCCGCCCTGTGCATCCGTCAGTTCCGCACCCACATATGCAAGAATCTTCCGCGCCACGCCTCCATATAACTCACGGCCGGTCAGGCCGAAGGCTCCCACATAAGCCAGAGCCAACAGCGCATTATCATAAAGCATTTTTTCAAAGTGCGGCACCAGCCACCTTTCGTCCGTAGAATATCTGGAGAATCCGCCGCCAATATGGTCGAAAATTCCGCCCCGGTACATCTGCACCAGCGTTATTTCCGCCATAGTCAAAGCTTCCCGCTTCTTCTCCCTCGTTCCATATTCCATCAGAAACATCAGATTATGGGGTGTCGGAAATTTAGGTGCGCCGCCAAAGCCGCCATTCTTCTTATCGAAATTGCCTGCAAACTGCCGAAATGCCTGATGCACCAGATCCATTCCTGGCTCCGCTGACACTGTCGCCCGTTCCTGTTCTTTCAGGTATGCTTCGATCCGTCCTGCACTGTCTAAGAGTTTTCCTCTGTTCGTTTTCCACTGCCCTGCCACCGCAGTCAGCAGTTCTTCCAGACCAACCCGGCCGTACCGTGCTTTAGGCGGTAAATACGTGCCCGAAAAAAACGGTCTGCACGCAGGTGTCATAATAATCGTGAGCGGCCATCCGCCCTGTCCATTCATGGCCTGGCAGACTGACATGTATACAGCATCCACATCCGGCCGTTCCTCCCGATCCACCTTTACACAGATATACTCCCTGTTTAAATGCTCATGTGCGGTAAAGTAACACACAAGAATTTGATAGACAGCCTTCACTATTCAGAAAAATTAACCAAAAAAAAGCAAAATTGAATTTGATAATTGATATAATAGCTAAAATATGGTACTATAAAACAAAGGGAGATGATGCCAATGGTTTGATGAAACACACAACAAAATATAACTTTTTAAGCAAAGGAGGAAGTCCATAATGAGAAAAATCAAAACAATATTAGGGATAGTTTTTTCTTTAGCTATTGTAACAACAATGAACACTACTGTTTTTGCAGCTAACGATTCAGGAATACCAGAACGTAGAGGAGTATATATACGAGAATGTGTAGGTTATGAGCCTAATTATACGAATATTGATTATACTCATAAATTATTAGGTTCTGTTTCAGGCGATAATACTCAAGGCTCAAGTCCTATGCAAATTACATATCAATATGAACAAAGCGGAACAACCACCGCATCTATTGCGGGTTATGCCAATGGCACAACAGAAGCAAATGTTGTTTTTGCAAAAATGCAGGCGGAAGTAGGAGTTGAAGTTACCGGTTCACGTAGTTGGACAAAAGGAACATCAGCGGGTGTCTCATATAGTATTGCACCGGGGAAATTTGAAGTGTTAAATGTTTATATTCCTGCTGTTAGAACAGCTGGTCGTTTAAAATACAAGGTTTATATGGACGGCTATCCTGAAAATGTTTTTTATGAATATAAAACATTAACAGAATCTTATGCACCACAAAAAAATTCTGTCCATTATAAAGTAACAACTTCTAGCTACTCAGCCATAAAAGTTCCAAAGGGAATGACGGTATACACGCCAACAGGAGTATATAAAGCACAATGAAAAACAAATTGTTTATATTACTATTAGCTTTTGTACTTTTGTTGAGTGCTTGTTCTAATAATTCTCCACCTGATGACAACACAAAAGAAGTACTGCCAGAGCTTGAAAGTGCCGGTTCTATTGAAAGCCGGGGCGAGAAATTTATTGAAAATTTTCCACAGGACTATCCTTCATTTGAATTATTAGAATATGTTTTTGGTTCCGCTGAAAATGCCCCAATACAACTGGTTGCGATAGCCCGAAATAAAGAAACTGGTTCATCAGCTACATTATTTGTGCTTGATGAAAATGGGGTAGGTCAGGTAGTTCTTGCAAGTGGTTATTCAGCGACATATTGCAAAGAAGATGGATTACAACTTGATAAAAACGTAATTTCTATTTCTTTGAATTTGGAAATCTCTAGTACAAATTCTGAAATTCACGACTTTAATATTACAGTAACACAGGAGGAAAATCAAGGTAAAGTCAATACAGTGTATTCTTCACAAGAAAACATCAGATCGAAAGTAGCAAATCCAGCCGAGCCAGTCAACGGCAAGTAAATGGGCTTCGCCCACCGTTGACAGCCCCGCCTGTCTTTGCAAATGTGTAGCCAAGAGGACGATAGCCCAAAGTGCTACCGCCCTCTTTTATTTTACAACTGAATAACCGCTGCCCCATAGCGGCACATGAAGCAGTAAGTCTGAAAAAGATTTGCTGCTTTTTTTGCGCCCATTTTTGGCAAATCGAGAAAGTATCGGTACTGATAAGTGAGCAGGGGGAAATTCCCGTTTTCTATCAAGCAGCGGGCAAAACACAGCTTCTGAAACGCCTTATTGTTGGGAAAGACCAAGCCGCCGGAAAAGTCTTTGCCAGAAAGAGAGGGAGAACGCCAGCCCGCAGCCTTTTATGAAAAAACTGGTTGCGATTTCCCGAAAAAGTGGCAGTAGGAAGTGAGCGGCAGTCCGGCAGTTTCTTAGAGCAAGATTCTACCGCAGTACCAAAATTCGCTTATCGCTCATTTTGCCCCTGCGGGAATCTTGTTGGGGAGTGCCTTCCCCAAACCCTGCCATGCGGCTTACGCCGCTTATCCCGCCGCAGCCATGCGGCAGTCGAAAGGAGGTTTTACCATGCGAAAACGATACAACACACCGCACCGCAGCCGGGTAGTCAAGACACGCATGACCGAGGAAGAATATGCCGAGTTTGCGGAAAGGCTTTCTGCCTGCAACATGAGCCAAGCCGAGTTTATCCGGCAAGCCATAACCGGGGCAGCCATACGCCCCATCATAACTGTTTCCCCCGTCAATGACGAGCTGCTTGCCGCTGTTGGGAAGCTGACCGCCGAATACGGCAGGATCGGCGGCAACTTAAACCAGATAGCCCGGACGCTGAACGAGTGGCACAGCCCCTACCCGCAGCTTGCCGGGGAGGTACGGGCGGCGGTTTCCGACCTTGCTGCCCTAAAGTTTGAAATCTTGCAGAAAGTGGGTGACGCGGTTGGCAACATTCAAACATATCAGCTCTAAAAATGCAGACTATGGCGCAGCGGAAGCCTACCTCACATTTGAGCATGACGAGTTTACCATGAAGCCCACCCTTGATGAAAACGGGCGGCTGATACCGAGGGAGGATTACCGCATTTCTTCCCTTAACTGCGGGGGCGAGGATTTCGCTGTTGCCTGTATGCGGGCTAATCTCCGCTATGAGAAAAACCAAAAACGGGAAGATGTGAAAAGCCACCACTATATCATAAGCTTTGACCCACGGGACGGGACAGACAACGGCTTGACCGTAGACCGGGCGCAGGAGTTGGGCGAGCAGTTCTGCAAGGCACATTTCCCCGGACACCAAGCCCTAATCTGCACCCACCCGGACGGGCATAACCACAGCGGCAATATCCATGTGCATATCGTCATCAACTCCCTGCGGATTTATGAAGTCCCGCTTCTGCCCTACATGGACAGACCAGCCGATACACG